>JAIXTK010000067.1 GCA_027483995.1 Acetobacteraceae bacterium | reverse complement strand
GCCGACCTGCCGGAGCGCTTCGGCGGCCTGGGCGCGCCCAGCGTGACCGCCGGGATCGCCATCGAGGCGATCAGCCATGCCGACATCAATGTCGGCTACATCCCGCTGCTCGCCTCGCTCAACGGCCAGATCATCGCGCGCCACGCCGCCCCCGACCTGGCCGCGCACTGGATCGGCCGCATCGTCGCCGGCGAGGCGCTGTTCTGCATCGGGCTCACGGAGCCGCGCGGCGGGTCCGATGCCGCGAACCTCCAGCTCTCCGCCCGGCGCGATGGCGACCACTACGTGCTGAACGGCGAGAAATCCTCGATATCCATGGCCGACCAGGCCGATGCCGCGGTGATCTTCGCCCGCACCGGCCCGGCCGAGGCGGGCGCGCGGGGGGTCTCGGCGTTCCTGGTGCCGATGGACACCAGGGGCATCTCCACCACCCGCTTTACCGATCTCGGCAGCCACGCCATCGGCCGCGGCTCGATCTTCTTCGACGACGTGCGCATCCCCGCCAGCCACCGCCTGGCCGAGGAAGGCCAGGGCTTCGTGCAGGTGATGCAGGGCTTCGACTACAGCCGCGCGCTGATCGGCCTGCAATGCTGCGCCGCCGCCCAGGCCTCGCTCGACGAAAGCTGGGCCTATGTCGGCCAGCGGGAGGCATTCGGCGCGCCGATCGCGCAGTACCAGGGCGTGACCTTTCCGCTTGCGGAAGGGGAGGGGCTGGTCGCCGCCGTGCGCCAGCTCTGCTACCACACGTTGCGCCTGCGCGACGACGGCGCGCCGCACACCGCCGAGGCGGCGATGTGCAAGTGGCTCGGCCCCAAGACGGCAGTGGACGTGATCCACCAATGCCTGCTGACGCACGGGCATTACGGCTGGTCGATGGACCTGCCGCACCAGCAGCGGCTGCGCGACGTGATGGGGCTGGAGATCGGCGACGGCACCGCGCAGATCATGAAGCTGATCGTCGCGCGCGAGCGGGCCGGCAAGGTGGCGGTGCAATACGCCAGGCGCTGAGGCGCCGGGCGCAGGGAGGACGACAATGACCCCACAGCAGCAACGCCTCGCCGCCCGCGGGCCTGCCGCCCGCGCCGCCGGCCATTGGGGCGACGCAACCCTGCGGGACCACCTGGCGCGCGCGGTGGCGGCCACGCCGGAGCGCACCGCTATCGTTGCCCGGCGCAGCGAAACCGGAGAGGAGCGGCGCATCGGCTATCGGGAGCTCGATGCGCTGGCAACGCGGGTTGCGCTATCGTTGCGCGAGCGCGGGGTGGGGCGGGGCGACGTGGTCTCGTTCCAGCTGCCGAACTGGTGGGAGTTCTCGGTACTGCATCTCGCCTGCCTGAAGCTGGGGGCGGTGAGCAATCCCCTGATGGTGATCTTTCGGCAGCGCGAGCTGCGCTTCATGCTGGGGCTGGCGGAATCGAAGGTGCTGGTGGTGCCGCACCGGTTCCGCGGCTTCGACTATCCGGCCATGGCCGCCGAGGTGCAGGCCGAGGTGCCGACGCTGCGCGATGTGTTCGTGGTGGGCGGTGCGGGGGCACAGGCCTTCGACCGGCTGCTGGAGCCCGCGGGCGATCCGGCGGCGTTCGCAGAGGCGAAGCTGTCGGCCGACGACATCATCCAGCTGCTCTATACCAGCGGCACCACGGGCGAGCCGAAGGGGGTGATGCACACCTCCAACACGATGCTGTCGAATCTCGGCCCGTTCGCCGCGCGGCTTGGGCTGGACGGGGACGATGTGATCCACATGCCCTCCCCGCTCGCCCACCAGCTGGGCTTCATGTACGGCATCGTGCTGCCGGTGATGCTGGGCGGTACGGCGGTGTTGCAGGACATCTTCACCGCCCCCGAAATGGCGCGGCAGGTGCGGGAGGAGCGGGCGAGCTTCACCATGGGGGCGACGCCGTTCCTGAACGACCTGACCGAGCACGTGGCGCAGACCGGCGAGGGGACGCCGAGCCTGCGCGTGTTCGTCTCGGCCGGCGCGCCCATTCCGCGCGCGCTGGTAGCCAAGGCGCGGCAGGTGCTGGGGGCGGCGATCATCTCGGCCTGGGGCATGTCGGAGAACGGGGCGGTCACCACCACGCGCATCGAGGACGACGGGGAGCGGGCAACCACCACCGATGGCTGCCCGCTGCCGGGGATGGAGCTGCGCATCCTGGGTGCCGGCGGCGAGGTGCTTCCGCCGGGTGCGGAGGGCAGCCTGCAGGTGCAGGGCTGCTCCAACTTCGCGGGCTACCTGAAGCGGCCGGAGCTGGACCCGGCCGATCCCGATGGCTGGTTCGACACCGGCGACCTCGCGCGCATGGATGCGCAGGGCTACATCCGCATTGCCGGCCGGTCGAAGGACATCATCATCCGCGGCGGCGAGAACATCCCGGTGGTGGAGGTGGAGGGGCTGCTCTACCGCCATCCAGCGGTGGCCGAGGTGGCGGTGGTGGGCTTCCCAGATGCGCGGCTGGGCGAGCGGGCCTGCGCCTATGTGCGGCTCCGTGACGGGGCCTCGCTCAGCATGGGCGAGATGGTAGCGTATCTCGAGGCGCAGAAGATGGCGCGGCAGTACATGCCGGAGCGGCTGGAGGTCGTGGCCGAACTGCCGCGCACGCCCAGCGGCAAGATCCAGAAGTTCCGCCTGCGCGAGATGGCGCGAGAGTCGATGTCATCGAACTATGCAACAAACGCCTGACGATGCCAGAGCGTGGCCAGGATGCACAACAGCCTGGCTCGCTGGAATATCCATGCGAAAGTAGCCGATGGGCTAAGTCCTGAAACGGTTGCGGGTGAGCTTGCCGCCCTAGATATCCTGCTGGCGGGCGATCCGATGGCGTTGCAGGCAGCGATGCTGGGCTGAGCGTGTCAGCGCCGGACTGGTGGCATGCAGGGCATCGAGGCCGTTTTCCAGTGGCCGCAGCGTGTGGCTGCGGAAGGCGACGACAATGGCCTTGTCTGCCGGTTCAAGGAAGATTGACCTTGGATCATGTGATCCCGCCGACAGGTCCAACACCGACGTGCACCTCCGCCTGCGCCCTTTAGCCACGATCACTGGGGTGAAACCATAGCGCTTGGCGAGGCAGCTCAATCTCTATTGATGATGCTGAGTCGCAGGAACGATCGTCTTTGTCGTGTGATTCTGCACTGGAGGATATAGCCAATAGCGCATCCTTCCAGACCTGCGTGTAGGATGCACGATCAAAGCCCAGGATCAAACACCCAGTGGCAGCTTTGCCCCTTGGTAGCTTCATTGCTGGCCAAGATAGAAGGGCTTGGGCCTCGAGTCTGACCCGTCGTCAGCCTCGTGGGCAGATCCGGTCAACCTACTCTCCAGGCTGCTCCGCCACTCGCGCCGCCTGACTGCCGAATCACGCCTTGGTGAACATAGCCAACGCAGCAACCAGGGACGGTGCCGCGGCGACCGTGAAGATGGTCGAGAGATCCCAGCCGAACGAGAGTAGGAAGCCACCTGCCATAGACCCCAGTACCGAACCGATGCGGCCAACCGCATTTGCCCAACTGACGCCCGTGGCACGGCTCTCAGTATCGTCGTAGGCAGCAGCAAGCGCGTTGACCCCCACTTGCGCCCCGGCGACACCGAAGACCGCGCCGAGAATGGCAAGCAAGAGCAAGGTTGCATTGACCGTGGCGCTACCCAGCAGCACGACAAAACCGCCCGCCGCGAGGTAAGCCAGACCGCGCACGGCATGCGGGTTGTAGCGGTCCATCAGACGTCCAATCGCAATCGCGCCGACTGTGCCGCCGGTGGCGAGTGTGGCCGCCATCAGCGAAGCATTCTTCATCGAGAAGCCGGCCGCGGTGATCAGCAGCGGCAGCACGCCGCCGAGCACTAGCAGCCCTGCCAACCATAGGCGGCCACAACGTGGGAGGCGGAGGGGCACATGGATCGGCGAGGGTCGTGGCTGCGATCCCGTGCCCGCAGAACGATGTCCTGAGCACTGTCAGCCCGGCTCGTGCGTCGTGGCGTTGCGTGGCCGGGCATCCGGGCTTGCTGCGCGGGCCAGGTGCCTGAAGGCGCGGGGCGCCATCCCTGTGCGGGCACTGAAGAACCGGCTGAAATGCGCAGCATCCGAAAAGCCGCAATCGAAGCCGATCTCTGCGATGCGCTTGTCGGTGTAGGACAGCTCCCGCTTGCTTTCGAGAATGATACGATCGTGGATGATTTCCAGCGGGGACTTGCCGACCGCCTGGTGTGTGATGTTGTGGAGTTTGTCCGACGTGACGCCCAGCTCCGCTGCGATGACGCCGATGCTCCTCTGCTGGCGGAACACGCGTTCGACGATGGCGCGGAACCGGCGGAACTCCGAGGCGCGCGCCGCACCAAGGCCATCGTCGAGCCGCAGGAGCGTGCGGACCCGCAACAGCGCCACAATGATCAACAGCAGCTTGGCGGAAATGGCGGTGCCGATGGCTGTTCGGGGCAGCAGCAGCTCCTGCTCGATACCGCGCATCGCCTCGGCCACATCGATGCCGATCTCACTGGCGTCGGGCATGCGCGCGTGGATTGGAACGGACACGGTTTCCGAAAGCGCCTCGACATCCGGGGATTGCCGCAACGCTGCTGCAACAACGTCGTCGGAGACGGTCAGCACATGCCCGACAGTGCGTGGATCGAACCGGAATCCGTGCACAACCGCCGAGGGCAACCACAGGAACCATGGCGCGACGAAGGGTGATTGCTGGCCGTCGAGGTCAAGAATTCCCCCGCCTTCCCGAATGACAAGGCACTGGGCCAGCGCGACGTGCCGGTGGGCTGCGATCTGCCAGTCATTGCGTTCGGCCCGCGCCGCGATGGTCTCGATATGTGCATAGCCCGCCCCTGTCTGGGCCTCGGCGCTGCCGTAAAGGCCGAAGACGGGAATCCGGTAGACTGGACGAAGGCCCATCGGCAGGTTCAACCCCTTGTGGCCAGGAAACCAGAAAGATCCAAGTTTTTCACAGATTGTTCCATCGCTCGGACCAGATCAATCCGCTAACAAGCGAGCTCAGCGCACGGGAAGCTGCGCCAGACTTAACAAGAATGCGTTGGATTTCCAGGGTTTTCGCTGGGTGCGCAACGCGAGGTCGGACGTTTCGGGGAGGTAGGAATGCAATTCAATCGGCGGACTGCACTTCAAGGTTTGGGCGCGGCGGTTGCGGCGCCTTTCGTTGTGCCGAGTGCGCGCGCCCAGGCTGTGACAACACTGCGCCTGCACCATTTCCTGCCGCCCGTTTCCAATGCGCACGCGAAGCTGCTGGCGCCGTGGGCGCGCAAGGTGGAGGCGGACAGCCAGGGCAGGATCAAGATCGACATCTTCCCGGCCATGCAGCTGGGCGGAACGCCACCGCAACTGTTCGACCAGGCCCGCGATGGCGTGGCGGATATTGTCTGGACGCTGCCTGGCAGCACGCCGGGCCGGTTTCCCTCGACCGAGGTGTTCGAGCTGCCCTTCATCGCCTCGAAGCGCGCTGTGGTGAATGCCAGTGCGGCACAGGAATTCGCTGACGGCCACCTCAAGGATGAGGCCAAGGACGTCAAGCTGCTGGCCTATTGGGCGCATGATGCCGGCGTGATCCATGCCAACAAGGCCGTCCGCACCATGGAAGACCTCAAGGGCCTGAAGCTGCGCAACCCCACGCGCCTGGCCGGCGAGGCCTTGAAGGCGCTTGGCGCGGTGTCTGTTGGCATGCCGGTGCCGCAGGTGCCCGAAAGCCTGGCCCAGCGCGTGATCGATGGCGCTGTCATTCCATGGGAAGTGGTGCCCGCGGTGAAGGTGCAGGAGCTGGTCCGCTTCCACACGGAGATACCGGGCTCGCCCACCCTGTACACGGCCAGCTTCTTCCTTGCCATGAACCGGGCGAAGTACGACGCGATGCCCGCCGACGCGCGCGCCGTGATCGATGCCAATTCCGGGCAGGCTTTCGCCCGCTTGGCTGGCGCCATGTGGGACAACGAGGCGGCTGCCGTCTCAGCCATGGTCCGCGCCCGCTCCGGCAACACGATCAGCACCATCTCCGAGGCGGAGAAGGCACGGTGGATCACTGCCACCCTGCCGGTGCATGCCGCCTGGATCGAGCAGGTCAAGGCGCGCAACCTCGACGGCGCGAAACTGATCGCCGACGCCCGCGCGCTGGTGGCCAAGCATGAGGCGGCGGGCTGACGCGCATCCATCCAAGGCCCACACGCACATGACTGGCATCCCGAGTGCTGTCGCAGGAAGAGGGGCGCGTGATGCCCTGCTCGCTTCGCATCCGCGGCCACGATGACCGAGAACGACACGCACAACCCGCCCGTTCTGCCGCTGATCGAGCGGCTGACCGGGTCTGTCGCCATCTTCGGAGGCCTTCTGGCACTGGCGGTGGCGGGGCTGGTTGCCGTCAGTGTGCTTGGTCGCTGGCTGTTCTCAATGCCGGTGGAGGGCGACTTCGAGTTCGTCAAGATGGCCACTGCCATCGGCGTCTTTGCCTATCTGCCCTACACGCAGGCGCGGCGTGGCAACATCATGGTTGATACGTTCACCGGCTGGATGGGGCAGCGCGCATGCGACAGGCTCGATGCGTTCTGGGATCTCGCTTATGCCGCCTTCATGGCCTTGTGCACCTGGGGCCTGTTCACCGGCGCCCGTGATGCGCTGGGCACCGGGGAAACCACGATGCAACTTCAGCTCTCGGTCTGGCCCGCCATCGCGCTGTGTGCGGTGCTGTGCGCGCTGTTGGTTGTCACCTGCGTCGGCGCCGTTGCACGATTGATCGGCGGCACGCCCCGAGGTGTGGCATGAGCGGCGTTGGGCTGGCGCTTCTGGGCTTTGGCGTGATGCTGGCGCTGATTGCGCTGCGGGCGCCGATCGGGCTGGCGATGCTGCTGGTCGGGGCCTTCGGCTACAGCCAGCTGAGCAGCTTCACCGCCTTCTTCGCCTACATGAAGACCAACTCCTATCACCAGTTTGCCAACTACACCCTGTCGGTCATTCCGCTCTTCATCCTGATGGGTGCATTGGCAGAGCGTGCAGGCATCGCCAAAGCGCTGTTCAGCACCTCCGAGCATCTGCTGGGCCGCTTCCGCGGCGGTCTTGCCATGGCGGTGATTGGCGCCTGCACGGCCTTTGGCGCGATCTGCGGCTCGTCTGTTGCCACCACCGCCACGTTCGGCCGGGCCGCGCTGCCGGAACTGCGCAAATATGGCTACGATGTTGGCCTGGCCACGGGCACGATCGCGGTTGGGGGCACGCTGGGCATTCTCATTCCGCCCTCGGTGATCCTGGTGGTCTATGCCATCACGACCGAGCAGAACATCGCCAAGCTGTTCCAGGCAGCGCTGATCCCCGGCCTGCTGGCCGCGTTCTTCTACTGCGTTACGATCGCCATCATGGTCCGGCGCAATCCGTGTCTCGCGCCGGTGGCTGCGCCTGTGCCGCCTGTGGCAAGCCCGAAGCCGCGCTGGGCCAAGATCCTGGCCGGGCTCGTCGTGGCCGCGGCGGCCATCCAGTGGGGGCGGGGCGTGCTGGCCTGGGACGACGCGCTGGCGGTCATGGCGCTCGGGGGCGTGATCGCGATCGTTGATGTGGCCGTGATGCCGGCCATTCTGGTGGCCATCGTCGTCGTCGGCGGCATCTATGGCGGGATCTTCACGCCGACGGAGGGGGCGGCGATCGGCGCGATCGCCATGCTGCTGGTGGGGCTGGGCCAGCGCAGCCTGACCTGGGCCGATATCGTCGCCGCACTGCGCCAGACGGCGGAGACCTCCGGCATGATCTTCATCATCCTGCTGGGCGCGGAGGTGTTCGGCGCGTTCCTCGCCCTGTCGCGCCTCCCGACGATTGCGGCGGAGGCTGTCGGCGGTTCCGGCTTGTCGCCCTACATGGTGCTGATCGCCATGCTGGCCTTCTACATCCTGCTCGGGGCGGTGATGGACGAGTTGGCGATGATCCTGCTGACGCTGCCGGTGTTCTTCCCCGTGATCCAGGGGCTGGATTTCGGCATTCCGGCCGACGAGGTGGCGATCTGGTTTGGCGTTCTGGTGCTGATCGTGGTCGGGATCGGGCTGACGGCGCCGCCCATCGGGCTCAATGTGTTCGTCATCAACTCGATGGCCCGCGATGTGCCGATCACCGCCACCTATCGCGGCGTGCTGCCGTTCATCGCGGCCGACATCATCCGCCTTGTGCTGGTAGTCGCCGTGCCGGGCATCAGCCTGTGGCTTGTCCGTTTCTTCAACTAGCTGCGTTGGCAGGACCATCATGAGAAGATGCCAGGTCGCGATTATCGGCGCCGGACCGTCCGGATTGCTTCTTGGCGCCCTGCTGCACAAGGCGGGGATCGATGCGATCATTCTGGAACGCCAGTCCCGGGACTATGTGCTCGCCCGCATTCGCGCCGGCGTGCTTGAGCAGGGGACGGTCGGCCTGTTGCAACAGGCGGGCGTTGGCGCGCGCCTGCAGCGGGAGGGCCTCGTGCACGAGGGCTTCGCGCTCACCTACAATGGCCAGAGCCTGCGGATCGATATCGCCGATCTGACCGATGGCAAGACCGTGACCGTCTACGGCCAGACGGAAGTGACGCGCGACCTGATGACCCATCGCGACACGATCGGCGCGACGGCGATCTATGAAGCGAAGGAGGTCAGCCTCGAAGGCTTCGACGGCGGGTCGCCCCGTGTCTTCTACAGCAAGGACGGGCTGCGCCATGAGATCGCCTGCGACTTCATTGCCGGCTGCGACGGGTTCCACGGTGTCAGCCGCGCCAGCGTGCCAGACGAGGCGCTGTCGATCTTCGAGCGCGTCTATCCGTTCGGCTGGCTGGGCGTTCTGGCGGATGTTCCGCCCTGCTCCCATGAATTGATCTATGCCGGGCATGAGCGCGGATTTGCGCTCTGCTCCATGCGCTCGCTGACCCGCAGCCGCTACTATATCCAGTGTAGCCTGGATGACAGGGTTGAGAACTGGTCTGATCAGGCCTTCTGGGATGAGCTGCGGCGACGCCTGGATCCCGAGGCGGCCGAGGCGATTGTGACGGGACCGTCGATCGAGAAATCGATCGCGCCGTTGCGGTCTTTCGTGGCGGAGCCGCTGCGGTTCGGGCGGATGTTCCTGGTGGGCGACGCGGCCCATATCGTGCCGCCGACCGGCGCGAAGGGGCTGAACCTCGCCGCCAGCGATGTGCATTACCTGTCGGAGGCGTTGATCGAGTTCTACGGCGAGCGCTCCTCGGCGGGGATCGACGACTACTCCCGGCGGGCCCTGGCGCGGATCTGGAAGGCCGAGCGTTTCTCCTGGTCGTTGACTGGCCTGCTGCACCAGTTCGACCTGATGACGCCGTTCGAGCGCCGGATGCAGGAGGCAGAGTTCGTCTATCTCCAGGGTTCGCGCAACGCCCGCGCCAGCCTCGCGGAAAACTATGTCGGGCTGCCGTTCTAGGGTGGGCCGGGCTTCTGGCCGAGCCACTCGTCTGGTGACGCATACTTGATCCCACGCGCAATCGAGCATTGGATAACCCGATCATGGTGAAGGTTCTCACTCCCCGCGATTTCGCATCGCACCCGGCCTACATCGACAAGAACTATCGTTCGACAGCCCTGCGCGGGCCCACCAGGCCGCTGGTCCCCATTCGCGGCATTTCGCTGGCGGCGCCGGTCTATGGTCACGACCGCGTCTCTGCGGGGGATGCGGACCTCACCGCCAACGGGCGCAAGGATGGGGAGCCGCAGGGCGAGCGCATCATCGTCACCGGCCGTGTGCTCGACGAAGCAGGCCGGCCGCTCGCCAACACGCTGGTCGAGATCTGGCAGGCCAATGCGGCGGGCCGATACATCCATGTCGTGGACCAGCATCCAGCCCCCATCGATCCGAATTTCTTCGGCGGTGGGCGCTGCCTCACCGACGATCAGGGGCGCTACCGGTTTGTGACCATCAAGCCGGGCGCCTACCCCTGGGGCAACCACGCGAACGCCTGGCGCCCCAACCACATCCATTTCTCGCTGTTCGGCCATCAGTTCGGCCAGCGGTTGGTGACGCAGATGTATTTTCCGGGCGATCCGCTGCTGGCGCTGGACCCGATCTACCTGGGCGTGCCGGCCAAAAGCCGCGAGCGCATGGTCGCGCAGTTCTCGATCGATGCGACCGAGGAGAACTATGCCCTGGGTTACGTCTTCGACATCGTTTTGCGCGGCGAGAGCGCCACGCCCTGGGAAAGCCACGCATGAGCAACGATCACCCACTCGGGCAGACCCCATCGCAGACGGTCGGCCCGTTCTTCGCCTATGGGCTGACACCTGAGCAGTATGGCTACAACTGGTCCTCCATTGCGGGCCCGGAGATGGCGGACGAGGCAACCACGGGCGAGCGCATCACCTTCGAAGGGTGCGTGTTCGATGGTGCCGGCCAACCCGTGACGGACGCCCTGATCGAGATCTGGCAGGCGGACGGCGCCGGGACCTATGCGTCCGGGCAGGGCCGGAACATCGGGTTCACCGGCTTCGGCCGCGCCGGAACGGGCGTGGCGGGCGATGGGGTGTTTCGCTTCGCCACGATCAAGCCAGGCGCGCCCTCCGCAACCGAGGCCCCGCACATCAACATCATCCTCACCATGCGCGGGCTGCTGATGCACACGTTCACCCGCGCCTACTTCGACGGTGAGGCGCGGAATGCACGCGATCCCGTGCTGGCGCAGGTTCCGGCGGATCGGCGCAGCACATTGCTGGCGCGCCAGAGTGCGCCGGGCGTGTGGCGCTTCGACATCCACATGCAGGGGGAGAGTGAAACCGT
>JAIXTK010000098.1 GCA_027483995.1 Acetobacteraceae bacterium | reverse complement strand
CCACAGAGCCATCCGTGCGCATGGGCGTGATCAGGGCGACGTATGACCCTTTGAACATCTGCGTCCTCCGGTGGGTGCGTTGCAGCCGGATTTTCATCGTTTGCCGGCCGTTGGAAGGCCGTGACCCTAGTGCCGTGGGGGATGCAGGGCAAGGGCGGGCGCGGTAGGATGGCGCATGCGTTCCATGCTCTCCGTTGCGATTCGTCTGGGGTTCCTGCTGGCGGCCCTGCTGCCATGGGCGAGGCCGGGGCATGCGCAGGAGGTGATGGACCACGTGCGCGCCGATCGCTGGGCGGAGGCGCAGGCGGCGGTGGCCGGGCATCCAGACCCGGTGGCGCGCAAGCTGGTGGCCTGGATGCGGCTGA
The DNA here is from genome assembly GCA_027483995.1 of Acetobacteraceae bacterium. GTDB lineage: Bacteria > Pseudomonadota > Alphaproteobacteria > Acetobacterales > Acetobacteraceae > CAMDGX01. The sequence continues at coordinate 21,555 of JAIXTK010000098.1, read as the reverse complement.
TGGCCCCGGGCCAAGGGCGGGTGGACGAGATCGGGGCGTTCCTGGCCGCGAACCCTGATTGGCCGATGCAGGTGAGCCTGGCGCGGCGGCGCGACGAGGCACTGGCGCTGGAGCCGGACAACGCGCTGGCGCGGGCCGAGTGCAAGCGCGCGGCGCCGACGCTGACCAGTGCGCTGCTGCGCTGCGCCGATGCGCTGGCGGCCTCTGGCGAAACGGCCGCACCGATGCTGAAGGCGGCCTGGGCCACCGCGGCCGGTGATGCCGCGTGGGAGGCGCGCTTCATCGCGCGCTGGTCCGCCGTGCTCGGCCGCGAAGACCATCTGAAGCGCTTCGAGCAGCTCGGCTGGACCGACCCGGCCGCGGCGCGGCGCCAGGCGGATCGGCTGGACAAGCCGTGGCAGGCCCTGGCCGAGGCGCGGCTGGCGCTGCGGCGAGACGACCCCGCCGGGGTGGCACAGGCGCGCGCGGTGCCGCTGCCGCAGCGCGAGGACCCGGCGCTGTTCCTCGATCTCGCGCGCTATCTGCGCCGCGTGGGCCGCGACGAGGAGGCGGTGGCGCTGTGGAAGGCGCAGGGCAACGCCGCGGAGCGCGCAACGCCCGTCGCGCGCCGGGCGCAGTTCTGGGACGAGCGCAACCTGATGGCGCGGCGCCGGCTGCGGCAGGGCGACGATGCCGGGGCCTATGCGCTCGCTTCCGGCCACGCGCAGATCGGCGAGCCGCGCACGGATGCGGAATTCCTGGCCGGGTTCATCGCGCTGCGGCGGCTGAAGGATGCCGCCACGGCGGCGGGGCATTTCCGCGCCCTGGCCGAGGCCTCCCGCGCCGCCATCACGCAGGGGCGGGCGCAGTACTGGCTGGCCCGCGCCGCCGGCAGCGAGGCGGAGCGGCGGGACGGGTTCGCGCGCGCGGCGGCCTGGAGCAGCACCTATTACGGCCAGCTCGCGGCGCTGGCGCTGGATGGCGATGGCAAGGCCTTCGCCGCGCGGATGGCGGCCACGCGCGATCCGCAGCCGGATGCCGGCCAGGCGCTGGACCTTGCGGGGCGGGAGCTGGCGCGGGCGGCCGCATTGCTGGTGGCCTGGGGCGAGAAGCGGCGGGCAACGCCGTTCCTGCTGCAATTGTATGAGGTCTCGCCGGATGCGCCGGACCGGGCGCTGGCGGCACGGCTGGCAGCTGGGCTCGGCCTTACCGAAACCGCGGTGGCGATCGCGCGCCGTGCCGGGCGGGATGGGGTGATGCTGCCGGAGGTGGGCTGGCCAACCCTGCCGGGGGTTCCCGCGCAGCCGGTGGAGCCGGCGATGGCGCTGGCGATCATCCGCCAGGAGAGCAATTTCGATGCCGCCGCCGTGAGCCACGCCGGCGCGCGCGGGCTGATGCAGCTGATGCCGGGCACGGCGGTGGCGGTGGCCAAGGGGCTGGGCATGGCCGCCCCGCCACTGCCGGCGCTCACCGGCGATCCCGCGCTGAACATGAAGCTGGGCACCACCTATCTGCGTGGGCTGCTGGACCAGTTCGATGCCAACCTCGCCATGGCCGCCGCCGGCTACAATGCCGGGCCGCGGCGGGTGGTGGAGTGGATCGACCTCAACGGTGATCCACGCGTGGCGGGGACGGATATCATCGACTGGATCGAGCTGATCCCGTTCTCGGAAACGCGCAACTACGTCCAGCGTGTGGTGGAGAACACGGTGCTCTACCGGGCGCGGATCGGTGGGGCCGGCGGGCATCCACTGGCGCCGTGGCTGCGCTGAACGGGTGAGCATCGTATCAGCCTGGGACGGGCTGGCGCTGAAGGTCCATGCCTGGGGGCATGAGAGCGCGCACCTGCCGCTGCTGTGCCTGCCCGGGCTGGTGCGTACCGGGCTGGATTTCGAGGACCTCGCGGCGCGGCATCCCGGCCGGCGCGTGGTGTCGCTGGATTATGCCGGGCGCGGCGGCTCCGGCCGGGCCAAGGACGTGGCGCGCTATGCGCCGGAGGTCTGCCTGCGCGATGTGATGGATGTCTGCGCCGCACTGCACCTGCATCGTGCCGTGGTGGTGGGCACCTCCATGGGCGGGCTGCTGGCGATGGGGCTGGCGGCAGCGCGACCCACCTTGGTGGCCGGCGTGGTGCTGAACGATATCGGCCCGGAGATCGGCAGCGCCGGGCAGGCCATGGTGCGGGATTTCGTCGGGCACGACCCGGCGGTGGCGGACCAGGCGGCGGCGGCGGCGCTGCTGCGGGCGCGGCTGCCGGACCTGTCGTTGAAGACCGACGAGGAATGGCGGCGCATGGCGGCGCTGACCTATGCGCCCGGCGCGGACGGGCGCTGGCATCCGCAATGGGACATCCGCATCGCTTCCCTGCTTGGCCGGCCCGCACCGCCGCTGTGGCCGCTGTTCGGGGCGCTGGCCGGCATTCCGGTGCTGCTGGTGCATGGCGGGCGCAGCACGATCCTGACCGGCGAGACCGTGGCGCGGATGCGCGCGGCACGGCCGGATATGGGCTATGTTACGCTGCCGGAGGTGGGGCACGCGCCGCATCTCGGCGAGCCCGAACTGGCCGCGGCGTTGGAGGAATTTGTCGGAACATGCGGATAGCGCGGGCGATGCCACGGGGCGGCGCGTTCTGGGTGGCAAGCTTCGGCGGCAGCGGGCTGTCCCCGGTGGCGCCGGGCACGGTGGGTTCGGCGGTGGCGCTGGTGCTGGGCATGGCGCTGCTGGCGCTGGAGCCGGCGCTGCTGCCGCTGGCCGCCGCGATGGCGACGATGGGCGGGCTGTGGGCGGTGCAGGCCTGCCAGCCCGAGGGCGATCCCGGCTGGGTGGTGATCGACGAGGTGGCGGGGCTGTGGATCGCGCTGCTGCCGCTGGCGCTGCTGCCGCCGGGGGCGGAATGGAACCTGCCCTCGCTGGCGCTGGCCTTCCTGGCGTTCCGGGCGCTGGATATCCTCAAGCCCGGCCCGGTGGGCTGGGCGGACCGGCAGGAGGGTCCGGCGGGGATCATGGCGGATGACGTGATCGCGGGCCTGCTGGCGGCAGGCCTGGTGCGCGTGGCGCAGGTGCTGCTGCCGGAATGGTTCACGGTGCCGATGGCGGCGCTGACGGGCTAGAGGACAAGAACAACGGGAGGGCGGGATGGCGACGAAGATCGGCATCGAGGGCGAGACATTCCTGCTGAACGGCGTGCCGACGCATGCCGGGTGCCGCTTCCGCGGGCGGTCGATCGAGGGGCTTCTGTTCGTCTCCCGCATGGCCAATGCCATCGTGGACGATCGCAACCCCGGCACGATCGGGGTGTGGGAGTATGCCGACGGGCCGTGGAGTGCCGCGCGCAACACGCGCGAGTTCATCGCCGCCCTGCCCGCCTACAAAAGCTGCGGGCTGGATGCGGTGGCGGTGAACCTGCAGGGTGGCTCGCCCCAGGGCTATTCCTGGAACCAGCCCTGGCGGCTTTCGGGATTTGCGCCGGATGGGGCGCCCTATCCCGATATGCTGGACCGGCTGGGCCAGGTGATCCGGGCGGCGGATGCGCTGGGCATGGTGGTGAATCTGGGGCTGTTCTACGGCGCGGCGGCGCGCTCGCTCACCGGAGAGGCGGCGGTGGTGCGGGCGGCCACCGCGGCGTGCGACTGGTTGGCGGCCGGCGGTTTCGGCAATGTGCTGCTGGAGATCGGCAACGAGATCGACATCCCGGCCTTCAGCCACGACATCATCAAGCCGCCCCGCTGCGGCGAGCTGATCTCGCTGGCGAAGGCACGTGCGCCGGGGATCGCGGTGAGCACCAGCTTCAAGGGCGGCGTGGTGCCGCCGGATCACCTGATGGCCGTGAGCGACTACATCCTGCTGCACGGCAACCGGGTGGACCATCCCGATGGCATCCGCGCCCAGGTGGCGGGCACGCGGGCCAGTGCGGCCTATCGCGGCCAGCCGATCCTGTTCAACGAGGACGACCATTACGATTTCGACCAGGAAGACAACAACTTCGTCGCCGCCGTGCAAGGCGGGGCCGGCTGGGGCTTCTTCGACTACCGCCGCATCCGCGAGGGTTTCGTGGAGGGCTATCAGTCCTTGCCGGTGGATTGGGGCATCAACAGCGAGCGCAAGCGCGGCTTCTTCCGCCTGCTGGCGGAGATGACAGGCGGCGAGGCGCCGGCTTGATCGACGCGGCCCTTCTCGCGCAGGCGGCGGCACTTCTGGCGCAGTGCCGCGCGGCCGGGCTGCGCGTGGCGACAGCGGAAAGCTGCACCGGCGGGCTGGTGGCCGCGGCGTTGACGGCGGTGGCGGATAGTTCCGCCGTGGTGGAGTGCGGCTTCGTCACCTACAGCATCGCCGCCAAGACGGAGATGCTGGGCGTGCCCGCGTCCTTGATCGCGGAACAGGGCGCAGTGAGCGAGGCGGTGGCGCGCGCGATGGCGGAAGGCGCGCTGATGCGGTCCCGCGCACAGCTGGCGGTTTCCGTCACCGGGCTGGCCGGGCCCGGCGGCGGCACGGCGGAGAAGCCGGTGGGGTTGGTGTGGCTCGGCTGCGCGCGGGCGGGGATGGAGACGGTGGTGGCGCGGCATGTGTTCCCCGGCGACCGGGCGGCGGTGCGGCAGGCGGCGGTGCTGGAGGCGTTGGCCCTGCTCGACCGGTGTCTGAGAGTGTCTTGAAGCGCGGGTGGCGCGTGGCCACCTGATCTGGACCCGGATCCGAGCCCCTCGGGCAGCGCGGTGCCGCACTGTCGGATCCTTCACCTGCCGCCCGCGAGGGGGGCATCTGGAGGTCGATATGGAGCGGATCGTCACCGCGGGGAACGCCGCCCCGATGCGCGCGGACGCGGGGGGCTGAGGGATGGATGCCCACCTGCCTGCAACAGACCACCTGGCGGCCTCGGCGCGGCTGCGTGCACTGGCCGAACGTGTGGCCGGGCCGGAGGCGGCACGGGTGAGCGTGGGCGAGATGGTGGACACGCTGGGTGATACCGGGCTGGGGCTGACGCTGCTGCTGCTGATGCTGCCGGTGTTCATCACCATCCCGGGGTTGCCGGTGGGCATCTTCTTCGGCTTCCTGGTGGCCCTGCTGGGGGTGCAGATCGCACGCGGTGCGGATCGACTGCACCTTCCCGCCGGCATCCGCGCCCGCACCCTGGCGGCCGGGCAGGTGCGGCACGTGCTGTTGGCCGCACTGCCCTGGCTGGAGCGGGCGGAACGCTGGCTGCGCGGCGGGCGGCTGGCCGGGCTCACCTCTGCGCCGGCGCGGCGCCTGCTTGGGCTGGTGCTGGTGGTGCAGGGACTGGCACTCGCGGTGCCGCTGCCCTTCGGCAACCATCCGCCGGCACTGGCGGTGGTGGCGATCGGGCTGGGGTTGATGGAACGCGACGGGGCGGCCATCGCTTTGGGGCTGGTGCTGTCGGTGCTGGGCGTGGCCTGGAACCTGCTGCTGATCTTCGCCAGCGCCGAACTTCTGGCCTGGGCCGCGGGCTGGCTGGGCTGGTAGCTGGCCGGGCCGTAGGCTGTGGGCCTGCGTCATTCATGGATCGCCCGAAATGGACAAGAAGACGACGTTCAACGTCTGGTACTTCGTGGCGGCCTTCGCGGGCATCCTGCTGCTGCAGAGCGTGATCTCGGGCTATGTGGGCACCAAGCCGATCGCCTATAGCGAATTCCAGCAACTGCTGCGCGACAACAAGGTGGCGGAGGTGGCGGTTTCCGACCGGTTCATCACCGGCACGGTGAAGGAGGCGTTCGCCAGCGGGCAGACGCGGTTTTCCACCACGCGGGTGGAGGACAGCTTCGCCGAGGAACTCGGCAAGCACGGCGTGACCGTGAGCGGGCAGATCGAGAACACCTTCCTGCGCGACCTGATGAGCTGGGTGGTGCCGGTGCTGCTGTTCGGCGCGCTGTGGTTCTTCCTGATCCGGCGCATGGCCGGCAGCGGCGGGCTGGGCGGCGGGTTGATGTCGATCGGCAAGAGCCGGGCCAAGGTGTACGTGGAGACGGATACCGGCGTGACCTTCGGCGACGTGGCCGGGGTGGACGAGGCCAAGGAGGAGCTGCAGGAGGTGGTGGACTTCCTGCGCGATCCCACGCGGTACGGAAGGCTCGGCGGGCGGATGCCCAAGGGCGTGCTGCTGGTGGGCCCGCCTGGCACCGGCAAGACGCTGCTGGCCAAGGCGGTGGCGGGCGAGGCGAAGGTGCCGTTCTTCTCCATCTCCGGCAGCGAGTTCGTGGAGATGTTCGTGGGCGTGGGTGCGGCGCGCGTGCGCGACCTGTTCGAGCAGGCGCGCACCCGGGCGCCGGCGATCATCTTCATCGACGAGCTGGATGCGATGGGGCGCAGCCGCATGGCGGGGATGGCGGGCGGCGGCAATGACGAGAAGGAGCAGACGCTGAACCAGCTGCTGGTGGAGCTGGATGGGTTCGATACCAAATCGGGCGTGGTGCTGCTGGCGGCGACCAACCGGCCGGAGATCCTGGACCCCGCGCTGCTGCGCGCCGGGCGGTTCGACCGGCAGGTGCTGGTGGACAAGCCGGACAAGAAGGGGCGCATCCAGATCCTGGGCGTGCACATGAAGAAGATCCAGCTGGGGCCGGACGTGAACGAGGAGCAGGTGGCCGCGCTCACGCCCGGGTTCACCGGGGCGGACCTGGCCAATCTGGTGAACGAGGCGGCGCTGCTGGCCACGCGGCGCAATGGCGATGCGGTGACGATGGCCGACTTCAACAATGCCATCGAGCGCATCATCGCCGGGCTGGAGAAGCGCAACCGGATCCTGATCCCGAAGGAGCGCGAGGTGGTGGCGTTCCATGAGATGGGCCATGCGCTGGTGGCCATGGCGCTGCCGGGCAGCGACCCCGTGCACAAGGTTTCCATCATTCCGCGCGGGCTCGGCGCGCTGGGCTACACGATCCAGCGGCCGACGGAGGATCGCTACCTCGTGACCCGCGAGGAGCTGGAGAACAGGATGGCCGTGCTGCTGGGCGGGCGGGCGGCGGAGTGGATCGTGTTCCAGCACCTTTCCACCGGTGCTTCGGACGATCTGCGCCGGGTGACGGAGATCGCGCGGGCGATGGTGGTGCAGTACGGCATGTCCCCGGAACTCGGCCCCGTGACCTATGAGCGTGACCAGCGCAGCTTCCTGGGCGGCATGGCGATGCCGGCGGACCGGGCCTATGCCGACAGCACGGCCAGCAAGATCGACCGCGAGGTGCACGATATCGCCGAGCGGGCCTTCGGCCGGGCGGTGGAGGTGCTGACGGCGCGGCGGACGCTGCTGGACGCGACCTCCCACAAGCTGCTGGCGCAGGAGACGCTGGAGGCGGGCGACATCACGGCGATTGCGGTGGAGATGAAGCTTCCGGCTTGACGGGCATCCCGCATCCGGGAAATTCTCCCGGATATGGAAGACGTGTTGGATACGGCATTGGACACCCGGCTGGCCGCACGGCTCGCGGCGCTGCGGGCGGAGCGTGGCTGGTCGCTCGACCAGCTGTCCCAGCGGGCGGGGATTCCGCGGGCCACGCTGTCCCGGCTGGAGCGGGGCGAGACGAGCCCGACGGCGGCACTGCTGGGGCGGCTGTGCACCGCCTATGGCCGCACCATGTCGCGGCTGCTGGCCGAGGTGGAGGCGGAGCCGGCCAGGCTGCTGCGGGGCGGGGAGCAGCCGGTCTGGACCGACCCTGAGACAGGCTATGTGCGGCGCAGCGTCTCCCCGCCCGCCGCCGGGTTCGATGCCGAGCTGGTGGAGGCACGGCTGCCGGCGGGGGCGGATATCGCCTATGCCGCGCCGGGCGTGGCCGGGCTGGAGCAGCATATCTGGGTGCTCGGCGGGGTGCTGGAACTGACCGTGGAGGGCCGCACGCACCGGCTGGAGCGTGGGGATTGCCTGCGCTTCCGGCTGTTCGGGCCCACCCGCTTTCGCGCGCCGGCGGCGGATGGCGCGCATTATGCCCTGGTGGTGTGCCGGCCGTGACCGAGATCGTTCTGCTGACTCCCGACGCATTCGAAGCCGCCGTGGGCGAATTGGGCGAGGTGTTGCATGCCGCGGTGCATGCCGGCGCCTCCGTGGGGTTCCTGCTGCCCTGCCCGCTGGAGGAGACGGTGGCGTTCTGGCGCAACCAGATCCCGGCGGTGCGCGCAGGGGACAAGCATGTGTTCGTGGCGCGGCAGGGTGGGCGGATCGTGGCGACGACCACGCTGATCACCGGCGGGCCGCCGAACGGGCGGTGGCGGGCGGAGATCGCCAAGGTGCTGACCCATCCCGCCGCGCGCAAGCAGGGGCTTGCCTCGCGGCTGATGCAACGCGCCGAGGCGATGGCGCGGGCCGATGGGCGACGCGTGCTGGTGCTGGACACCTGGACCGGCAGCGATGCGGAGCGGCTGTACCAGGCACTTGGCTGGCAGGTGGCCGGGGTGATCCCGCTCTATGCCGCCGATATCCACGGCACGCTGCACCCGACCACCTACATGTTCAAGGAGGTGCCGGCCGATGCGTGAGGCGAAAGTCGGCGACAATGGTGGCCCGCCGCTGGAGGAGGAGGATCCCGGCGAGGCCTCCTGGAAAGGCTGGATCTGGCGCAGGAAGCACAAGGCCGCCTGGAAGACGCCGCCGCGGGAGATCGCGCTGCGCCGGCTGGAGCGGGCCGAGGCGCTGGGCATGACCTACAAGGACTACACGCTGGAGATCCTGGAGCGCGGGAAATACCTGTAGGGCTGGGCTCCGGGCATGAGTCATCGCCGCGGGACGCGGGGTTTTGAAGACGGATTCGGGGTGAGTTCGGGCACGGTGCGGCTGCGGGGGCGCGCGGGCGGTGCGGGTGGGGCGTGGCGCGAGTGCGGGCTGGCCGGACAGGGCCATGCCCTCGGCGCGGTCGCAGCGCATCAGCCAGCCGAGCCGGGCGCGCCGGCGGAACAGCCGACGTAGGACGTACGGGTCCCAGTCGGAGTCCGGGTCTTCGTTGGTGTTGGCGGTGATGGAGATGAGCCAGTCCTTGCGCAGGGCGCGCAGCGTGCGGCCAGGGGTGCCCGCCTTCGGGAAGGCGGCCAGCAGGGCCAGCAACAGGAGCTTCAAGGCCGCCGGAATCCGGGCGTGCAGAATCGCCCGCACCCAAGGGTGCGGTGCGTCGGCTTCGACCGGGGCGGTGAAGGGATGTGGCATCAGCGGGATTGTGCGCCAACGCAACACCGGTGGACAAGGATAAAAATCCCGTACGTACTCAGATTTCTGCGGATCTCGTTATCAAGACTGCGTCCCGGCAGCGTACCTGGCGCCGCCGGGACATGCCGGGTTTGTCACGGCAGCAGGGCGCGCACCTTGCGCACCATCTCGGCAAAGGCGGCATCCGGGGTGGCGCGGCCGAGCACGACGGATTCCTGGGCGCTTCCGATCGCCTCGGTGATCTCGGTGCTGCGGGCGCCGGGAAAGGCGAACCAGGGCTGGCCGGCCTGCACCTGGACCAGCTGGGCGCGGTAGCGCGGGTTGTCGTCGTAGAAGCTGCCGAGATAGGCCGGCCCCAGGGCCAGCGTGTTGACGGGCGGCTCGCCGTTCTCCCGGGTCAGGATGGCCTGGCCCTCGGGGCCGGTGGCAAAGCGGATATAGGCCCAGGCGGCGCGCTGCTTCACCGGGTCCCGCGTCAGGATCATCGCCGCGTTGCCGCCGACCACCGCGCCGCGGGAGGTGACGCCGGCGAAGCCCGGCAGCGGCACGGCGGCCCAGCCGAACCGGCCGGCAAGGCGCTGCTCGTAGGTGCCGACCAGCGAGCCGACATCGCCGAGGATGCCGAGCGTGCCGGCGGCGAACTGCTCCTGCGCGGCGACGCGGGTCATCGGGCGCATGCCGCCTTCGCTGACGAAGCGCCCGAGGGTGCGCATGGCGGCGAGGCCGGCCGGGCCGTCGAACAGCAGCTGCCTGCGGGCCTCGTCCATCATCGGGCTGCCCATCAGCGAGACCAGGTTCTGGAACATCCAGTCCGTGTAGGCGTAGTAGATCCCCATGATCTCGGGCCCCAGGGCGCGGATCCGGCTGGCCAGGGCGATCGCCTCTTCCCAGGTGGCGGGGAGCTGGGCGGGGTCGCCGCCGGCGCGCCTGACGAGATCCAGATTGTAGTAGAGTACCGGCGAGCCGATCAGGAACGCCATGGCGTGCTGCCGCCCGTTGAAGCGGCCGAGATTGAGGATGGACGGCGTGTAGCCGGCCGCGGCGAGGTCGGGGATCGTTGCCAGCATCGGGGTGAGGTCGACCGCCAGCCCGCGATCGACCAGCTGCCCCATCAGGTTGGTGCCCTGGAAGCTGATGTCCGGCGCCTGGCCGACGGCGGATTGGCGCAGGATGGTTTCAAGCCCGGTGGTGTAGTCCGGCGTGACCGGGCGGAACTTCACCGCGATATCGGGATGCTGCTTCATGAAGGCGGCGGCCACCACCTTCTGGGTATTGGCCTGGCGACCCCAGGACAGGTGCAGTTGAAGCTCGACGGTTTCGGCACGCGCCGGGGTGGCGAATGCAAGACCGGCGAGACCGGCGAATGTGCGGCGGCGCATGGCGGGATCCTTCGCGTGGCGTGTCAGAGGCGGGGGGCGGCGGGGCTGGACATCGCCACGCCGCGCAGGAAAAGCCGGCTGGCGAACAGGAAGGCGACCAGCAGCGGGGCCGTGATCATCGCGGCACCGGCCAGCAGCGCGCCGTATTCGGCCGCGGCGAGTTCGGCGGTGCGGAAATACATGACGCCCAGCGGCGGCGGCGCGCGTTCGGGCGTGATGATGACGATCATCGGCCAGTAGAGGTCGTTCCAGTGGGCGACGACGGAAATGATCGAGAAGGCACCGACGGCGGGCCAGGCCTGGGGCAGCATGATCCGCCAGACCAGGCCGAATTCGCCGCAGCCATCCAGCCGCGCGGCGTGCAGCGTCTCGTCTGGGATGGCGCGGAAGAACTGGCGGAACAGGAAGATGCCGAACGCCGAAGCGGCAAAGGGCAGGATCAGGGCGGCGTAGGAGTCGAGCAGGCCGAGCCCGGCGAAGGCGAGGTAGAGCGGGATCGCCGGAACCTGGGTGGGGACGACCAGCGCGAGCAGCACGCAGGTGAACAGGGCATCCCGGCCGCGAAAGGGCAGTTTCGCCAGCGCATAGGCGCACGGCAGGCAGAACAGCAGTTGCAGCGCGAGGATGGCACCGCAGACCACCACGCCGTTCAGCATGAAGCGCAGCAGCGGCACGGTGTTCAGGGCCCGAAGGTAATGCTCGGCGCCGGCAAACCGCGACGGCAGCAGGCGGTGCGGGTTGAAGAACTCGGCCGCGGGGGTGACCGAGGTGAGCGCCATCCACAGGAACGGCAGCAGGAACAGCGCCACGAGCGCCATCAGCGCGCCATGGGTCAGCACGGCACCGAGGCCAGCCGAGATCCGGGCCCGCCGCCTCATGTGTAGTGGACCCGGCGGCCGACCAGCCAGACCTGGGCCAGCGCCAGCAGGCCGACCATGACGAGGAAGGCCACGGTGAGCGTGCTGGCATAGCCGATCCGCAGGTGCTGGAAGGCGGTGGTGGTGATGCGAAACAGGATGACTTCCGTGGCGTGGGCCGGCCCGCCCTGGGTGAGCAGGGCGACGGTATCGAACACGCGCAGCGACCGGATGGCGGTGATGATGACCACGAACATCGTGGTGGGGCCGAGCAGCGGCCAGGTGATGTGGCGGAAGCGCGACCAGGCCGACGCCGCGCCGTCGACGGACGCGGCCTCATAGACATCGCGGGGAATGGCGCCCAGCCCGGCGAGGAACAGCACCATGTTGAAGCCCGCGATATCCCAGACGGTGATGAGGGCCAGGGTTGCAAGCGCGGTGGCGGGATCCCCCAGGAAGTTCACCGGCGCGAAGCCGAGCATCACCAGCAGGCGGTTCACCGGCCCCACGCTGGGGTGCAGCAGGTATTCCCAGACCGTTGCCATCGCGACCATCGTCGTGGCCACCGGCAGGAAGAAGGCGGCGCGGTAGAAGCCGCCGAGCCGGCGGACCGATGCGATCATCAAGGCCAGCCCGAGGCCGAGGCCCACCGATCCCGCCAGCACCATCACGGCGTAGAGCGCGGTGTTGGCGAGCGCGTTCCAGAACCGGCCATCGCCGAGCATCTCGGCATAGTTGGCGAAGCCGACGAAGCGGATCGTCGGCGCGGCCAGGCCATAGTCGGTGAAGGAAAGCGCCACCACGAGCAGGGCCGGGATCAGGATGAAGATGCCGAGCAGCGCGGCGCCGGGACCGGCGAGCGCGAAGGCTGCGGGTTGCTGGCGCATGGCGGGCGGGTCAGAGGCGGGCGCGAAGGCGGTCGGAGGCCCTGGCGGCACCTACTACGAGACTGCGCAGCTTGGCCCAGGTGACCCGTGCATCAACCTTGCCGGTGCCGGCAATGGTTTCGAACCCGCAATCGGTGCCGCCGATCACGCGTTCCGGCCCGACAAGATCGGCAAAGCGCAGCAGCCGCTCGGCCACGAGATCCGGGTGTTCGACGAAATTCGTCGTGGTGTCGATCACGCCGGGGATGAGGATCTTGTCGTCGGGCAATGGGATATCCGCGAACACCGACCATTCATGGGCGTGGCGCGGGTTCGCGGCCTCGATCAGCAGGGCCTGGGGCCGCACCTTGAGGATTTCGGGGAGAATCTTGCGCAGTTCGATGTCGCGGTGATGCGGGCTTTCGGTGTTGCCCCAGCAGACATGCAGGCGCATCCGCTCCGCGGGCAGGCCGCGCAGCGCGTGGTTGAGGATTTCGACATGCAGCCCGACCTGGCGCACGAAGGCGGCGTCATCCAGGTGGAGGAACATCGTGTGCCGGCTGGCCGCGAGGTCTGGGCAATCGATCTGCAGCAGCAGGCCGGATGCGATGATGGTTTCATATTCCAACCGCATCGCCTCTGCCACCGCTTCGAGATAGGCGGTGTGGGAGGGGTAGAAATGGTTGGGCTGGTAGCCCGCGATGATCCCCGGCGAGGCGGCGGTGAGAAAGCCCTGTTCCATGACGTTGCGGGCCAGGGCGCCGGTCAGCCGGGCGATGTCGTCGGCAAGCGGGCGGGCATCCGCGGGCGCGACCGGGCCGGTGCAGCACGGGCACACGATCCCGGCCGGCCCACCCTTGTAGTGTCGGTCACGGAACTCGGGGAAATCGTCGAGATAGGCCAGGGAGCCGCGCGCCGCGGCGCCGGAAAAGCCGGAGAGCCGGCGGGTGACGTAGGTGGCGTAGCTTGCCTTGCTCATCTCGCCGTCGCCGGCGATGTCGATGCCCATCTCGCGCTGGGTGCGCACGGCCGTGTCGACCGCTGCATCGATCATTTCGGTCGGGATCTGCGCACCGGCTTCGGCACGCAACAGGGCTGCGAGCTCCGCCGGGCGCGGGAGGCTGCCGACATGGGTTGTCTGGATCCGGGGGCTCGTCATGCGACGGGGGAGACCGTTCATTTCTTCGGCGAACGGTACCACGGTGCGATGACGCGCCTGCGATGGTGACAAGACGGTTCGATGACGTTGCAGTTGCCGGGAATGACAGGCGGGGGCGGGCCCTGCCGGCTTCACCTGGCCTCAATGCGCCTCTGCCGCCGCGGCGCTGGGGGTGGGCTTCCTGAGCAGCAGGGTGAATGGCAGGGCGAGCAGGAAGACCAGCGCCATGAGCAGCAGCACATCGTTGTAGGTGAGGGTGAGGGCCTCGCGGCGGACCAGCATGGCGGTGCGCTTCAGGGCGGAGAGCTGGGCGGCCTGTTCCTGGGTGGGGGTGTAGGCGTGGGTGAGACTGTTCAGCCAGTTCATCGCGCCCGGGCGGGACCAGGTGACCTGTTCCGAGAGATGCAGGGCGTGGGCGGCGTAGCGTGTGGTGGCGAGGTAGTTGATTAGCGCGAGGCCGAAGGCGCCGCCGAGGTTGCGCATGAGGTTGTAGAGGCCGGAGGCGTTCTTGACCTGGGCCGGCGGCATGGTGCCGAGCGCGATCTGGTTGATCGGCACCATCAGCAGCATCATCGCCGAGCCGCGCAGGGCCTGGGGCCAGAACAGCTCCGCGAAGGAGGACTGGCTGGTGAGATGGGCCATCCACCACACCGACAGGGCGAAGCCGAGCAGGCCGATGGCGAGTTGCAGGCGCAGATCGATCCTGGTGGCCAGCTTGCCGGCGATGGGGGCGGTGAGGAACATCGCGATGCCGGTGGCGAACATCACTTCGCCGATCTGCATGGAATCGTAGCCGCGGACGCGGCCGAGGAAGAGCGGCACGACATAGACGGAGCCGTAGAGGCCGATGCCCATGATCAGGCTGAACAGGGAGCCGAAGGCGAAGTTGCGGTTGCCGAAGGCGCGCAGATCCACCAGCGGATCCGGCCGGGTGAGCATGCGCCAGAGGAAGGCCGTGCCGGCGGCGAGGGTGACGAGGGTGAGGAGGAGGATGGTTTCATCCTCGAACCACCCTGCCCGCTCGCCTTCCTCCAGCACGTATTCGAGTGAGCCGAGGAAGAGGGCCATCAGGACCAGGCCGATATAGTCGAAGCGGCGCCAGAGCGACCAGTCCGGCTTGTCCAGGTGCATGAAGACGAAGACGGCGGCGGCGATGGCCAGGCCGACGGGGACGTTGATGAGGAAGAGCCAGTGCCATGACATCGCCTGGGTAAGCCAGCCGCCCAAGGTGGGGCCGATGGTGGGCGCCAGCGTGGCGGTGAGGCCGATCAGCACGGAGACTCCGGTGCGGCGGCTGGGCGGGAAGAGCAGGAAGGTGGTGGCAAACACGGTGGGGATCATCGCGCCGCCCAGGAAGCCCTGCAGCGCGCGATAGACGATCATCTCGTTGAGGCTGGTGGCGGTGGCGCAGAGCGCGGAGAACACCGCGAAGCCGAGCGCGCTGGCCACGAAAAGGTAGCGCGTGGAGAGCAGGCGGGAGAGCCAGCCGGAGAGCGGGATCATGACGATTTCCGCGATGAGGTAGCTGGTTTGCACCCAGGCCACTTCGTCCGGGCCGGCGGAGAGGCCGGCCTGGATCTCGGCGATGGAGGCGCTGACGATCTGGATATCGAGGATCGCCATGAACATGCCGACGACCATGGCCATGAAGCCCAGCCAATCGGCGCGGGTGAGCGGGCGGGCTGGCTGGTCCATGGCGGCTACTCGAGGCCCAGAGTGGCGGCGGCGCTGCCGAACAGGCCGAGGCGGTGGGCGCCGGGGGCCCGCGTATCCACTTCCGCGGTGACGGAGAGGCCGGCGCGCAGCCAGGGGGGCGGCGGCGGCATCCTGCGCATCGATGGCGATGCGGACGGGCACGCGCTGCACCACCTTGGTGAAGTTGCCGGTGGCGTTCTCCGGCGGCAGCAGGGAGAACAGCGCGCCGGTGGCGGGCGCAAGGCTGGCGACGGTGCCGCGCACGGCCTTGGCGCTGTCGATATCCGGCACCAGGCGCACTTCCTCCCCGGGCTGCATGCGGCGCAGCTGGGTTTCCTTGAAGTTGGCGGTGACGAACAGGCGCGTGGCCGGCGGGGTGATGGCGATCAGGAGCTGGCCGGGGGAGACGCGCTGGCCGAGCTGGGCGGCGCGGTTGCCCACCACGCCATCGAACGGGGCGCGGATGGTGGTGTCGTCCAGGTTGTTCTCGGCCAGGCGCACCGCGGCTTGGGCGGCCAGGCGGCGGGCGGCGGCCTGGGCGGACTGGGCCTCGGCCACCGACAGGGCGGCGGTGGCGCCGACATGGCTTGCCTGGGCGGAGGCGAGGCTGGCCTCGGCCTTCTGCTGGGCGGCGATGGCGGTTTCGTTGGACTGGCGGGAGGCCCAGCCGCCGCCGGCCAGGGTGACGCTGCGGGTGGCTTCGTTGCGGGCGCGGGTGAGCTCGGCCTCGGCGGCGGCGATGCGGGAGGCGGCCTGGGCGATGGCGGCACGGGCCTGTTCCACCTGGCGGGCGGCGGTGAGCTGGGCGGCTTCGGCCTCCGCGGCGCTGGCGCGGGCCTGGTCCAGGCGGGCCTGCCAGTCGCGCGGGTCCAGCCGGATCAGGGGGTCGCCGGCCTTCACGGCGGCGTTGTCGGCGATTTCGATGGCCATCACGGTGCCGTCGATGCGCGCGGCGAGGGTGGCGATGTCGCCCTGGATGTAGGCGTTGTCGGTGCTCTCGATGTAGCGGCCCTCGACGCGCCACCAATTGCCGGCGAGGCCGGCGCCGAGCAGGGCGGGGATGAGGGCCAGGGCGAGGAGGCGGCGCTTGCGGTTGGGTTGCGGCTTCGCGGGGGGCGGCAGCTCCGCGGGGATCGGCCGGGAGAGCGGTGCGTCTGTGGTGGCGGGGACCAGCTTTTCGGGGATGGCATTCATGGCGCGCCTCGGAATTGAACTGGACGGTTCAGTCTGATGGCGGTTCTACGCCGCCCGCCTGCCGGAGGTCAACGCAAAACTGAACCGTTCAGTTCATTCTTGACGGAGGTGGGGAGCGCATATCAGAATGCAGGCATGGAAACGCGCCTCGCCCCCGCCCCCTGCCCCGGCCCGGTGGCGGAGGGGCCGCCCTCCCGCAAGCGCCAGCAGGTGATACAGGCGGCGGCGGAACTATTCATCGCGCAGGGCTATGGCGCCGTGAGCATGGATGCGGTGGCGCGCGCGGCCGGCGTCTCCAAGGCCACGCTGTATGCCCACTTCACCTCCAAGGACGCGCTGTTCGCCACCATCGTGGGCGAGGCGGCACGGCAGGGGCCGGTGGAGGCCGCGCAGATGCCGGCGCAGGTGGAAAATGTCGAGGCGGCGCTGCGCGCACTTGGCGGCAAGCTGCTGCGCTTCCTGCTGGAGCCGCGCACGGTGGCGATCGCGCGGGTGGCGATTGCGGAGAGCGCACGGTTTCCCGAGCTGGGCGCGGCGTTCCTGGCCAGCGGGCCGATGGCGTTCCAGACGCAGGTGGCCATCTGGCTGGGGCGGCTGCACGCGCAGGGCGCGATCCATGCGCCCGATGCCGATCTCGCGGCCCAGCACCTGGGCGCGCTGCTGCGCGGGACGCTGCATATCGAGGCGCTGCTGACGCCGGGCTTCGCGCCGGATGAGGCGCGGATCGAGGCGGCGGTACAGGGGGCGGTGGGGGCGTTTTTGCGGGCTTATGCGCCCCAGTAAGGCAGCGGTTCTTTTTTGAAAAAAAGAACCAAAAAACGTTTGTTCGTTTGATGCGGGCGGTGCCGCATCAAACGAACGAAATCTTGTTCAGGCCGCCTTCACCACCTCGCCGATGACCTGCACCGCCATGTCCATGTCGGCGGCGGTCACGTCGAGATGCGTGCAGGCGCGCACGCGGTACTTGCCGTTGGTGCTGACGGCCACGCCGTGGGCGCGGGCGCGGTCGGACAGCTCCGCGGCGGTGAGGCCGGCGCCCTGGGTGTTGAAGAAGACCAGGTTGGTTTCCGGGTCTTCCACCGTGATGCCCGGGAGCTGGGCGAGGCCGCGGGCGAGGCGCTTGGCGTTGGTGTGGTCATCGGCCAGGCGATCAATGTGGTGTTCCAGCGCGTGGATGCAGCCCGCGGCGAGCATGCCGGACTGGCGCATGGAGCCGCCCAGGCGCTGCTTCCAGCGCCAGGCCGCGCCGATGAATTCCTTGGTGCCGCACAGCACGGCGCCCACGCCGGTGCCGAGGCCCTTGGTGAAATCCAGCCACAGGCTGTCCATGCCGGCGACCATGTCCTTCGGCGCGATCCCTGCGGCGACGCAGGCGTTCATCAGGCGGGCGCCGTCCATGTGGGTGCTGAGGCCGTGCTCATGCGCGATGGCGCAGAGCTCGTTGATGGTCTCCACCTTCCAGACCGCGCCGCCGCCGGAATTGGCGGTCTGCTCGATTTCCAGCAGGGTTTGCGGCGGCGAATAGCGGGTGCGCGGGCGGATGGCGGCGCGCAGCGTATCGGCATCGAACTGGCCGCGGGCGCCACGCAGGCCGGTGATCTGGGCGCCGGTGATGGCGCCGACGGCGCCGCCCTCGCTGGTGAGGATATGGGCGGTTTCATGCGCCAGGATCTCGTCGCCGGGACGGCAATGGGTGGCGATGGCGATCTGGTTGCACATGGTGCCGCTGGGCAGGAACAGGGCGGCTTCCTTGCCCATCAGGGCGGCCATGCGCTCCTGCAGCTGGTTCGTGGTGGGGTCCCAGCCGAACTGCTCGTCGCCCACTTCGGCCGCCAGCATCGCGGCCTTCATGGCCGGGGTGGGCTTGGTCTGCGTGTCTGAATAGAGGTTGACGCGCAGCGGGGGCAGCGAGGCATCCATGCGCAGCGGGGTGTAGTCCATGGCGGGGGCTTCTCCGAATTCTGTGGCCGAAGAGAAGCACCCCGCCACGGGTTGCGCCAGGGGTGGGCGGCTACTTCGCCACCGCGATCGACACGATCTCCTTGGCCGAAAGCCCGGCGATGCGTCCCATCGGGGTGAGCTGGCCGGTTGCGATGTCCAGCCCATGCAGCGCGCCGGCGGTGACGACGAAGCCTTTGTTGCCGCCCATGCCGTCGGCCAGGATATCGAACCCGGCATTGGCGGGGACGGCCTGGTTGAGGCGGCCCTTGGGCTGCTGGATGCCATCATTGGGCGGCATCTGCACGTTCATCAGGCCGAGCTTGGCATCGAGCGTGTAGAGCGCCGTCTCCTTGGTGCCGGCGAAATGGTTGGAATAGGCGCCGGTGGTCACCATCGGCTTGGCCTCGGAATAGGCGGAGTCCGGCGCGTATTTCAGGGCGCCATCGACGGTGACGGCGCCGGTATCGGGGTGGATGCGCCAGTTGCCGCCGCTGCTGGAGACAACGCGCAGGCGATCGACAACCGGGTTGAAGTTGATGGTGGTGCGGGCGGCGCCATCGAGCGGCTTGTCCAGGCGGGCGACTTCCTTGGCCATCGCGGCGTCGGGGTCGATGGTGACGAGCTGGCCGCGGGCGGTGAGGCCGTAGAGCTTGCCGTCGGCCGGGCGCAGGGCGATGGCGAGCAGTGCGCCATCGGTGCCCTTCACCGGCTTGGCCGGCATGGCCTTGCGGGTGTCGGTATCGATCCTGGCGAGGGCGCCGGCGGCATCCAGCGCCCAGATGGTGGCGGCCTCGGCGGGGGCGGCGGCGGCGAGCAGGGTGGCGGCGAGGGCGAGCGTGGTGCGCATCATGGTGCGTCTCCTCCTTTGCGGCTGGGGCACCAGGGCCCCGACAGCAGCGCTACGGAGGGGATGCGCCGGCGGATGCGCGCCTTGGATCAGATTTCCGCGTGGGAGGGCGCGGTGGCCGGGGCCGGGGCGCAGGCGGCGGGCATGATCGTGGCCGGGCGGGGATGGGCGGCGATGTGTTCGGCCCGGGTGAACACGCGTTCGGCGGCGGGCTCCGGCTGGGCCAGCAGCGCGGCGGCACCGAGGGCGAGGGTGGCGGCGGAGGCGAGCATCAGGCGAAGGACCATGGCAACGTTCCTATCGGGGGCGGGGATCAGTTCGGGGGGGCCTCGATGAGGCGGCCGTAGAACAGAATGGGGCCGGTGGGGCGGCCGGTGGGGGAGCCGCCTTCGGGCTCCAGGCTGATCTCGATCAGCATGTTGTTCACCGGGCGCAGCGCGGGGGCCGGAATGCTGATGCGGCCGGGGGTGCGCGGCAGCAAAGCCAGGCTGGTGGGCGCGGTTTCGCCCGGGCGCAGGCCCCAGAGCTGCATGACGCGGCCATCGGGGGTCGCCTGCTGCGGATCGCCGAAGGCGGGGCGGACGGCGGCCAGGGTGATGCCGCCGGTGCGGTCGGCCTGGGCGATCCAGGCCGGCGCGGCGCGGTCGCTGACCAGCACGGTCATGTAGGCGGGCTTCTCGGCGCGCGGGATGAAGGCGAGGCCGGCGAAGACCGCGGCGGCGAGCGAGGCGCCGATCGCCCAGCCCTGCCAGAACCAGGAGCGGCGCAAGGCGGGGCGGGCGGCCGGCGTGGTGCCGGGCAGCCGGGCCTCGATACGGTCCCACAAATCGGGCGGCGGGGCTTGCGGCGGGGCGAGGCGGGTGAGCGGGGCGAGGCGGTTGGTCCAGGCGGTGACCGCTTCGGCCAGGGCCGGGTCGATGGCGAGCCGGGCCTCCACGGCGGCGGAGGCGCGGGCATCGAGCGTGCCCAGCACGTATTCGGCGGCGAGCAGGTCGCGGTCTTCGGCGGTGCCGCTCATGACAGGCACTCCCGCAGCGTGAGCAGGCCGCGGCGGATCCAGGATTTCACGGTGCCCAGCGGGGTGGCGAGGCGTTCGGCGACCTCGGGGTGGGACAGGCCGTGGACGAAGGCGAGCAGGATGCCTTCGCGCGGCTTGGGATCGAGCCTGGCAAGGCAGTCGCGCAGGCGGGCGCCATCCTCGGCCTCGGCGAGGTCATCGAGCACGGAGGGTTCGAAGACGCCGTCGCCCAAAGTGGGGTCGTCGGTGAGGACCTCGCGGCCACGGGCGCGGGCGGCATCCAGCGCGGTGTTGCGCACGATCTGGCCGAGCCAGGCGGCCGCCGGGCCGCGGCTGGGGTCGAACTGGCCGGCGCGCTGCCAGACCTTGACGAAGGCATCCTGGAGCACGTCGGAGGCGGCGGCACGGTCGCGCAGGATGGCCATGGCTATTCCGAACAGTCGGGTGGACTGCCTGGCATAGACGGACTTCAACGCATTGCGATCGCCCGTGGCGACGGATGCCAGCAGCCCTGCCAGGTCGGCCTCTGCTGACATCTACGTGCCGACGCCCCCTTCGGATGCAGGGCGGGCCGTGAGGGTGGGGGCCGGGGTGGCGGGGGGCGGGCCGTAGATGGTGCGGGCGCGGGTGAGGAAGGCGGCGACCATGCGGCGCACCGCCTCATGGAACACGGCGCCGATCGCCATTTCCAGCAGCTTCGAGCGGAACTCGAAATCCACATGGAAATGCACGCGGCAGCCGGTCTCGGTCGCTTCGAAGCGCCATTGGTTGGTCAGGTAGCGGAAGGGGCCGTTCTCGTACCGCACGCCGATCTTGTCGGGCCGGTGCAGCGCCACGCGGCTGGTGAAGCTCTCCCGGAACGGGCCGAAGCCGATGGTGAGGTCGGCCACCATCTCCGCCTCGATTCGGGTGCGCACGCGCGCGCCGACGCACCAGGGCAGGAATTCCGGATAGCGGCCGACATCGGCCACGAGGTCGAACAGCTGCTCGGGCTGGTAGGGAACGTGGCGGGTTTCGCTGTGGCGGGGCATGGCCCTAGGCGGGCACCGGGCGGGCGGCCAGCTTGGCGCTGCGGGCGGCCTGCAGCTTCGCGAAATCGGCATCCGCATGGTACGAGCTGCGGGTGAGCGGGGTGGCGGAGACCAGCAGGAAGCCGCGGGCGCGGGCGAGGCTGGCATATTCCTCGAACGCCTCCGGCGTGACGAACTCCGCCACCGCAGCGTGCTTCACGGTGGGCTGGAGGTACTGGCCGATGGTGAGGAAATCGACCTCCGCCACGCGCAGATCGTCCATTACCTGCAGGATCTCGGGCGTGGCCTCGCCGAGGCCGACCATCAGGCCGGACTTGGTGAAGATGGTGGGATCGAGCTGCTTCACCCGGTCCAGCAGGCGCAGGGACTGGTAGTAGCGCGCGCCGGGGCGGATGGTGGGGTAGAGGCGCGGCACGGTTTCCAGATTGTGGTTGAACACATCCGGCCGGGCCT
>JAIXTK010000432.1 GCA_027483995.1 Acetobacteraceae bacterium | reverse complement strand
CACCACCAGAACTCCTCCTCGGTCTGGCCCTTCCAGGCGAACACCGGGGTGCCGGCCGCCGCGATCGCCGCCGCGGCATGGTCCTGGGTGGAGAAGATGTTGCAGGAAGACCAGCGCACCGAGGCGCCGAGGTGCTCCAGCGTCTGGATCAGTACCGCGGTCTGGATGGTCATGTGGATGCAGCCGACGATGCGCGCATCCTTCAGCGGCTTGCTGGCGCCGTATTCGGCGCGGATGGCCATCAGGCCGGGCATCTCGTCCTCGGCCATCGAAATCTCCTTCTGGCCCCACTCGGCCAGCGAGATGTCCTTCACCTTGTAATCACCCATGAGGGTCGCTCCTGTGCTGTTGGCCGCACAGGTATAAGGATATCGTTATGTCTGCAAGTCCTCGATGAAGGCGAACCCGGCTGGCCAGCCATGCCGGCCAGCCGGCTCCGCGTTAAGCCTGCTGCAACCCTCGCGCCGGCGGCAGCGCCAGCCACTGCAGCACCGCGATCCCCCCGCCCATCGCCGCCTGCCCCAGCACGAACCCAACCCCCAGCCCATTCGGCGCCACCCAGCCCGTCGCCAGCAGCACCACGCTCTCCGCCGCCCAGATCAGGTTCAGTACCACCACGGCCAGCACCGCCGGCCGCGGCGGCACTGCCCGGCTGGCGCACCACGCCACGAACGCCCCCCACGGCAGCAGCACCAAGCCGGCCCCGCGCAGCAGCCCCGCCGGCAACCCCAACGCCGGCCCCAGCACCCCGGCCCCTGCCACCAACCCCAGCCCCGCCGCCAGGCAGAACGCCGCATCCAGCCCCAGCAGCACCCGCAGATTTCGCAAAACGTTCATCACCGTCACTCCCAGCTGTTGAGCGCATCCATCCGATGCACCCCCACCCTGGGCCCCGGCCCCGCCGCGCGTCGATTAAGTGCGAGGTAATGGAAACGCCGCCCGCGCCTGCCCTACCCTCCCGCCATGATCCTCATGCACCCGCAAACCCGGCCGATCGGCGACCTGCTGCGCGAATGGCGCCAGCACCGCCGCCTCAGCCAACTCGCCCTGTCACTCGATGCCGGCATTTCCACCAAGCATCTCAGCTTCCTGGAAACCGGCCGCTCCCGCCCCAGCCGCGAGATGCTCCTCCACCTCGCCGACCTGCTCGGCGTGCCCCTGCGCGAGCGCAACACCCTCCTGCAGGCCGCCGGCTTCGCCGCCCTCTACCCCCAGCACGCCCTTTCGGACCCGGAAATGCAGGCCGCCCGCCAGGCCATGGAAACCATCCTCGCCGCCCACGACCCCTACCCGGCCCTGGCCGTCGACCGGCACTGGACCCTCGTTTCCGCCAATCAGGCCACCCAGCGCCTGCTCGCCGCCACCATGGCCCCCGCGCTGCTGACCCCCCCGGTCAACGTGCTGCGCGCCAGCCTTCACCCCGACGGCCTCGCGCCCCACATCGTCAACCTCTCGGTCTGGCGCGGCCATATCCTCGCCCGCCTGCGCCAGCAGATCGCCGCCACCGCCGACCCGGTGCTCTCCGATCTCCTGCAGGAACTCGCCGCCTACCCCGGCGGCACCGACCACCCCGCCCCCACGGAATCCGGCCTCGTCATCCCGCTCCAACTCCGCCTCGGCGACCAGGTGCTCAGCCTCTTCGGCACCGTCACCGTCTTCGGCACCCCGGTGGACATCACCCTCGCAGAACTGGCGCTGGAGGCCTTCTATCCGGCTGATGAAGCCACAGCGAAAGCGCTTAGAAGCAAGGATGTTCTTTTTTGAAAAAAAGAACCAAAAAACTTTTATGACTTTAGACCCGGACCTCTCCGCACCTATTCATAAAAGTCTTTTTGCTTCTTTTTCTTCAGAAAAAGAAGAATCCTTGCCTTAATGCGCCTCCCCCCAACTCCGCCCCTGCCCCGTCTCCACCACCAACGGCACCGAGAGCGTGGCGGCCTCCTGCATCACCCCACGCGCCAGTTCCGCCAGCCCCGCCGCGGCCGCTTCCGGCACTTCGAACAGCAATTCGTCATGCACCTGCAGCAGCATCCGCGCGCCGAGGTTGCTCTCCGCCAGCGCATCGGGAAGCTTCACCATCGCCCGCTTGATGATATCCGCCGCCCCGCCCTGCAGCGGCGCATTGATCGCCTGCCGTTCCGCATAGCCACGCCGCGCCGGGTTCTTGTCGCCGATTCCCGGAATCCAGCACCGCCGCCCAAACGGCGTCAGCACGTAGCCGAGCTTGCGCGCTTCCTCCTTGGTCGTCTCCATGTAGTCGCGGATCGCCGGGTAGCGCCGGAAATACAGGTCGATATACGCCTTGGCCTCCCCCGGCTGGATCTGCAGCTGCCGCGCCAGGCCGAAGGCGGAAATGCCGTAGATGATCCCGAAATTGATCGCCTTGGCCCGCCGCCGCGTCGCCCCGTCCATCCCCGCCATCGGCACGCCGAACACCTCGCTCGCCGTGCGCGCATGGATGTCCTCGCCGTTGAAGAAACTCTCCTTCAGCTGCGGAATATCGGCCACATGCGCCAACAGCCGCAGCTCGATCTGCGAGTAGTCGGCGGACACCAGCACATGCCCGGGCTCCGCCACGAAGGCCCGACGAATGCGCTGCCCCTCCTCCGTGCGCACCGGGATGTTCTGCAGATTGGGATCGGTGGAGGAAAGCCGCCCCGTGCTCGCCACCGCCATCGCGTAGCTGGTGTGAACCCGCCCGGTATCCGGGTTGATCTGCCCCACCAGCGCATCGGCATAGGTCGATTTCAGCTTCGCCAGCTGCCGCCATTCCAGAATGCGCGACGGCAATTCATGCCCCTGCTCCGCCAACCCCTGCAGCACCCCGGCATCCGTGCCCCAGGCCCCGGTCTTCATCCGCTTCCCGCCGGGCAGCTTCATCTTGTCGAACAGCACTTCGCCCAACTGCTTCGGCGAACCCAGGTTGAAGCTCTCCCCGGCCAGCTTGTGGATCTCGATCTCCATCGCCGCCATGCGCAGCTCGAAATCCTTGGACATCGCGCGCAGCTCATCGGCATCCACCTTGATGCCGGCCCGCTCCATCTCCAGCAGCACCGGAATCAGCCGCCGCTCCACCAGCTCGTACAACGCCAAGGACTTCGCCGCCCGCAGCCGCGGCTTCAGCGCCTCCCACAGCCGCAGCGTCACATCGGCATCCTCGGCCGCATAGGCGGTGGCCTTGTCCAACGGCACCTGCGCGAACGTCAGCCGCCCCTTCCCCGTGCCGGTCACCGCATCGTAGCTGATCGGCGTATGCCCCAGATGCAGCACGGACAGCTCATCCATCCCGTGCCCATGCGCCCCTGCCTCCATCGCGAAGGACACCAGCATCGTGTCATCCACCGGCTCCGGCAGCGCCACGCCGGCCTGGCGGAACACCATCAGGTCGTATTT
>JAIXTK010000252.1 GCA_027483995.1 Acetobacteraceae bacterium | reverse complement strand
GCCGCTCCCTGATTGCCGTCGTCGCGCTTGCCGCCACCGCTGTGGTGGCCGCAGCCTCCCTGTTCACCGTCGAGCAGACCGATCAGGTACTCGTCACGCGCCTGGGCGAACCACGCCGCGTGATCACCGAGCCGGGCCTCAAGCTGAAATGGCCGCTTGCCGAGACCGTCATCCGGTTCGATCGGCGACTCCTCGACTACGAACTGCCCCCGGAGGAAGTCATCCTTGGCGATCAGCGCCGCCTGATCGTCGACAGCTTCACGCGCTACCGGATCGTGGACCCGCTGCGCTACTATCAGGCAGTCGGCCCAACCGAAAACGGCATTCGCGCCCGCCTGAACTCCGTGGTGACCTCGTCGCTCCGCCGCGTTCTGGGCAACGAGCAGCTCCTGAACGTCCTGTCCTCGAACCGCGGCCGCATCATGGCCTTGATCCGGGAGCAGGTGAACGCCGAGATGCGCAACTTCGGTGTCGAGGTGGCCGACGTGCGCATCCGCCGCGCCGACCTGCCCCCGGAGAACACCCAGGCGATTCTCTCTCGCATGCAGTCGGAGCGTCAGCGCGTCGCGGCACAGGCTCGAGCGGAAGGCGACGAGGCAGCGGCACGCATCCGCGCCGATGCCGAGCGGGAGCGCACTGTGCTCCTTGCGAACGCCCGCAGCACGGCGGATCGCCTGCGCGGCGAGGGCGAAGCGAACGCCATCGCCATCTACGCCGAGGCATTCAATCGCGACCCGCACTTCTTCCAGATCTGGCGAACCCTCCAGGCCTATCGCGAATCCTTCGCGCAAGGTGGCTCAAGGCTCGTCATGACGCCGGGCGATGGCTTCCTGAAGCTGCTCCGCGAGGCACCCTCGGCAACTGCTGCAACGCCAGGCCCAGTCCCCACTCCACAGCGGGCTCCTTTATGGCGCTGCCGGCGGGGCGCACGTGTTGATCGGTGCGCTCCGCTTGCGGTCGTGCGCTACGCCGCCCACATTATGGTTGCGAGCAACAGGATACCCCCATGAACGACCCCGGCGTCTTCAAGTCTTGGCGGCCCCGGCGGGGCACAGGTGTCGTCCGAGGAGCCTTCCTGGCACTCGCCTTCACGTTGGCAGCCCCGGCTTTGCCGACTATCGGCAACGTGGCTCAGGCGCGCTCCGCCCCCGAGAGCTTCGCTGACCTGGCAGCAAAGTTGCTTCCGGCGGTGGTGAATATCTCAACCAGCCAAACCGTCACGGCCCGCAGCGATCGCGGCTCTCCCGAAATGCCGCAGTTCCCACCGGGGTCGCCATTCGAGCGCTTCTTCCGCGACTTCATGGAGCGGAATCGCCCGCCTGGCGCGCCCCCTGGGGCGGCACCTGGCCAGCGGGGGGATCGCAACCCACCCGCTCGCCGGTCTCAAAGCCTGGGATCCGGGTTCATTATTGATCCGTCCGGGATTGTTGTCACGAACAACCACGTGATCGACGGGGCAGACGAAATCACCATCACCATGCACGATGGGATGATGCTGAAGGCCACGCTGATCGGTAAGGACGAGCGCACAGATCTTGCCGTGCTGAAGGTCATCGCAGACCGTCCGCTTCCTGCAGTCCCATTCGGCGATTCCGACGCGGCACGCGTCGGCGACTGGGTACTGGCGATCGGCAACCCCTTCGGCCTCGGCGGCACGGTGACAGCGGGTATTGTCTCGGCCCGCGGCCGCGATATCCAGCAGGGCCCCTACGACAACTTCATCCAGACCGATGCCGCCATCAACAAGGGTAATTCCGGTGGCCCTCTGTTCAACATGAACGGTGAAGTCATCGGTATCAACACCGCCATCTACTCCCCTACCGGCGGGTCCGTGGGTGTCGGCTTCGCCATTCCCGCCAGCCTTGCAAAGAACGTCGTCGTCCAGCTCCGTGATTTCGGGCGGGCGCGTCGTGGATGGCTCGGCGTGCGTATCCAGCAGGTAACCCCTGACATCGCCGAAAGCATCGGCCTCAAGGAACCCTTGGGGGCAATGATCGCCGGTGTGACGGATGGTGGCCCTGCCGATTCCGCCAAGATCAGGAACGGCGATGTTGTGCTGCGCTTCAATGGGCACGACGTGAAGGACATGCGAAGCCTGCCCCGGATCGTCGCAGATACAGAGATTGGCAAGCAGGTTCCTGTGGTCCTGTGGCGGGATGGCAAGGAGGTAACCCTCGAAGCCAAGGTCGGCGAGTTGCCAGATGACCAGCGCGTGGCATCCGCGGCACCCGACAAGCCCGCGCCGACTCAGCCAGTGGAGCTCTCGGGCCTCGGCCTGCGCCTCTCCCCCATCACCCCTGAAGCGCGCGAACGCTTTCAGCTCAGCGGTGATCAAAAAGGCGTGCTCATCACGGGTGTTCTTCAGGGAACGCCCGCCGCCGACAAAGGCCTGAAGCCAGGCGACGTGATCGTGGAGGTTCAGCAGGAAGAGGTTACGACCCCCAACGACGTGCAGGAGCGTGTCGAAAAGGTCCGCAAGGCAAACCGCCGTTCCGTGCTGATGCTCGTTCAGACGAGCGATGGCCTCCAGTGGGTGCCCCTGTCGCTGTCCCCCGGCGACCGCGCACCTGGCTAACCTCGCCTGCGACCGAAAAGACCAGCTTCAGTACCCCAATGCATGCTGAAGCTGGTCCGTCCTGCGCTATTCCGCGGCCAAACGTTGCGCGGTAGAGCTCGTAGCCAATGAAAAGCGGCTGAAGCTCCTGTTCAATGCCGGAAGCATCGCCACGTCCATCACCCCAATCGACGGCTCCATGACGATCATGGCAACCGTGGCGGAAAGGTTGTTGGCGTCATTCGGTCGGGGCGGACGGCAGACGGAGTAAGGCGCGCCGAAATCGTCAAACAGCGCCTCCTTCACATGGTCCGGTGTCGCATTACCCAAGTGAGGCAGCAGCAAGTCCCGAACCCGGATGTCGCGATAGAGAGAACACGGGGTACTGGCGACCCCCATATCGCGCAGCTTGACCAAAGCGACGGGGCTCACGAAGTGATTCGCGTGCGTCAGAAGGCCTCGATCAGGATGCACCTGAAAAGTCTCATCCGGCGCGCACTCGAAGTCGATAGCGACACCCTGCCCGTTCGCCGTCGAAGCACTAACGATCATGTTGTTCGCAGCCGACTTTGCTGTGGCGTAGACCGCACGCATGGCAAGCGCCGGGTATTCCTGCTCCAACACCTTGCGTCGTATCAAGGCGAGGGGCACACCAACATCGCGATAGTCCCGATCCGATTGCAGGTAGTTCGCAGTGAGGCCGATGCCAGCCTCGTTCAACCCTGAACGGGCCAGCCCCCCTGCCTCCGTAAAGGTAAGGATATCCGGTCCGTCGGATCTGCGGATACGAAGCACGACCGCCGTCTCAGCGCATTCCGCCTTCCAATCCCAGTTCTGGGCATGGATCAGCCGGCGGGCCGCTGTCGCCTCGGGCATGACGACAACGCCTGTGCACCCGTCAGGGAGACGTTCCGCCAACCGCGCGCGCAGATCCGGCCGCTCCGCCAGCTTGAGGATCTCCGTGCGTGCGTTCAGGAGCACAATCTGCTCGAAAGCAACCTCCGCACCTGCGGCGATGCCGCGCATCTCCTCAATGTAGAGCGGATCGAACGCCTCGATGACCGGCAGATAGTCACGAATCAGCGCGACAACCTCGCCTTCATCCAGGCCCGAGCGGCCAATCTGCGCCGTATAATGCGCGATCCCTTTGCTGATTCGCTCAGCAGCAAGCCGTCCGTGCTGCACGCCTCGCTCATGCGGGCCGCCCGAAAGGTCGATCAGGGGACAAGGTTCAACCATGGCTCTCTCCCAATCCCTGTGGCATCACGATACGTAGTCGGGTTCCTCGCGATCCAGGATACGGCGCCAGGCGTCAAGGAATTGGCGGCCGTCATGCACTTCGCTCCAGGGCCCCTTGTGGTGGGTCCAGCGCAGATGGTCCGGCTGCCGGCGCAGTGGCAGCCCCGTCGAAGCCGCAAACAACTGGTATCCTACGGTCTTTTCCACCACGCACAGCTCATGAAATGCGTCGTGCACGGTGGGGCCCACCGTCATCACTCCATGATTGGCCATCACCAAGGTGGTCGCATCTCCGAGCGCCCGGGCCAGGCGATACCCCTCCTCAAGGTTCGTCGCCGGCCCCGTGGCTTCGTCGTCATAGGCGACGCGATGATTCACCAGCAGGTTGTTGTGGTGCGCCATGGAAAGCCGCCCGCCTTCAATCATCGCAAGCGCGGTGATGTGGGGTGGATGCAGATGGATCGCGCACTTTGCAGCAGGGTTGGCGGCATGCACCGGCGCATGAATGTGATACGTCACCGAGCGGACTTCGCGCCCCCCCGAAATCACATTCCCTTTGAAGTCGACCACCAGCAGGTTGTTGGCGGTGATCTCCTGGAACAGCAGACCGCGGGCATTCACCAGGAACCGGTCGTCATACCCAGGCATCATCAGGCTGAAATGGTTCCCCAGCCCTTCATTGAACCCAAAGCGCACCGAAAGCCGAAACGCTGCAGCAAGGTCACAGCGCATCCCCCACTCAACATCGCTCATGCCGGCCGGTTTGCTCATGGTGCCCTCCGATGACTGTTGCCCACGATCGTAAGGGAAGATGTTCGATGTGGATACACTTGGCCATCCACAGCTTTCTGGATGCAGTGAGGCGCGCGGCCATGTTCGTCTTTGGAGCCGTGCTGCCACCATGGGTTGACGCGACATGGCCGCCTTGCCACGGTCGGCGAAGCCACTAGCCCACTAGGTGCCATGTCCGCCACGATCACAACGACCATCGCCGACAAGGCACGCGCGCTGCTGCCCGGCATACTTCTGTGTGTTGCCGTTACGCTCGCTTCAGCCGGCCTGGGTTGGTTGGAGGCGCGGCTGCTGGGCCGTGCCTGGGTGGAAACACTGGTGATCGCGATCCTGCTGGGCACCATGATTCGCAGCCTTTGGGTGCCTCCCGCCCATTTGCAGCGCGGCATCGCCTATGCTGGCAAGCAGATGCTTGAATTTGCCGTCGTATTGCTGGGCGCATCCGTCAGTGCCGTGACGATTGTCGCTGCGGGACCACTGCTCCTGGTCAGCGTGATCCTCGTCGTCGTGGGAGCGATGACGGCGAGTTTTCTCATCGGCCGCCTACTTGGCCTGCCTGCGAAGATGGCGACTCTCATCGCCAGCGGCAATGCGATATGCGGGAATTCCGCCATCGCCGCCGTGGCGCCGGTGATCGGCGCGACTCAGGCCGACGTGGCTGCGTCCATCGCCTTCACGGCGGTGCTGGGGGTGGCGACGGTTCTGATTCTGCCCTCGGTCGGCGAACTGCTTGGCATGACATTGTCCCAATATGGGACCTTGGCCGGCATGACCGTCTACGCCGTACCGCAGGTCCTGGCCGCAACCGTTCCCGTCGGACCGGAAGCTGTCGAAATGGGCACGCTGGTCAAGCTTGTTCGCGTTCTGATGCTCGGCCCGGTCTGCCTGGTGCTGGCGATCATTGTTCACCGGGCCGGCGCCAAGAATGGCACAGGCGTGAAGCTTGGGTTCAGCAAGATGGTGCCATGGTTCATCATCGGCTTTATCGCGATGCTGGCCGTGCGCTCTCTGGGCCTGATCCCCGATCCGCTGTTGGACCCGATCAAGCTCACCGCAGGCTTGCTGACAACGATCGCAATGGCCGCGCTTGGACTGGGCGTTGACGTGCGCGTCGTGGCGCGCGCCGGCGGGCGGGTCACAGCCGCGGTCACTTGTTCGTTGCTGATGCTGGGCGTGATCAGCGTGCTTCTCATCCGCCTGCTGAGCGTCGCCTGACACCGTTCCCGGCGCACCACTCGCATATTGGCTGCGCACAGTTCTCACCCGTCCCAACGCCTTGAATGAGAGGAAGCGCAAGATGGATTTATCTTTCGATCCGAATGCCTTACCGTTCGATACGGACGCTATGCTGGCCGGGTTGCGCCCATGGGTTGAGTGCGAGAGCCCCACCTTCGATGCCGCAGCCGTAGAGCGCATGCTGGATCTCGCGGCACGAGACATGGTGATTGCCGGCGCCCGGATCGAGCGGATTGCCGGCCGCATGGGCTTCGCCGGCTGCCTGCGCGCCACCTTTCCGCACGCAAGCACGGAGCCGGGCATTCTCGTGATGGGCCATATGGATACGGTCCACCCGATCGGCACGCTGGCAAAGCTGCCGTTCCGTCGCGACGGGGAGAAATGCTACGGCCCCGCGATCTTCGACATGAAGGGTGGCAACTACCTGTCGCTCGAAGCGGTCCGCCAACTGGCCCGTGCGGGGATCCAAACCAAGTTGCCGGTCACCTTCCTCTTCACGCCAGACGAGGAAGTCGGCAGCCCCTCAACCCGCGACGTGATCGAAGCCGAAGCGGCACGCCACAAATACGTGCTTGTCCCGGAACCGGGCCGGCCCGATGGCGGCGTTGTCACCGGGCGCTATGCCATCGCACGCTTCAACCTGGAGGCCACCGGCCGTCCGAGCCACGCAGGGTCCCGCCCAGGCGATGGGCGCAGCGCCATTCGGGAAATGGCCCGCCAGCTCATCGCCATCGAGGACATGACGACGTCGGATTGCACCTTCAGCGTCGGCGTGATCCATGGTGGGCAATGGGTCAATTGCGTGACCACCACATGCACGGGCGAAGCCTTGTCCATGGCCAAGCGGCAGGAGGACCTGGACAGGGGTGTGGAGCAGATGCTGGCCCTGCGCGCCGCCGGCAATGATGTGCAGTTCAAGGTCACCCGCGGCGTCACCCGCCCGGTTTGGGAGCCTGACGCCAAGGTCATGGCCCTCTACGAGCATGCGCGCGGCATCGCCAATCGCCTCGGGTTCGACATCGCCCACCAGAGCAGCGGCGGCGGTTCGGATGGCAACTTCACCGGCGCCATGGGCATCACCACGCTCGATGGGCTCGGCGTCCAGGGTGGGGGGGCGCATACCCTGGAAGAGCATATCGAAGTCGCAAGCCTGGCGCGTCGTGGCCGGCTGATGGCTGGTCTCCTCGCGACATTGGCTTGAAACCTGGGCGCAGCGAGGAAGCAGGCCTTCTGGCCTTCGTCCTACTGCGCAAAAACCACCACTGATCGTCACACTATGGCCATGAGCAATCGCTATACGCCTGCCGGGGCTCATCAGGGCCCCGGAGCAGCTTGGCATGGGCCACGCCTTGTCGTAGCAGTGGCCATGCAGTGAATGCAGAGGTATGACGTGACGAGACACGCCCTGGTGACCCGCTTTGGGGTCAGCCGCCAGTGACATCTCCGGCAGCCACCACCAGGGTTCGCCAGGGCGCATCGCATCGAGGCTGGATGGTCGATGCCATTGCTCTCGTCGTACTTGCGATCACACTGCTGTTCGTCCTCACGACCGTCATCCGCTCACCATTGAAGGATGATGTGGCGTGGCTGCTGTGGGTCGCCAAGAAATGGCTTGGTGGCCGGGACCTCTACGTTGACCTGGTAGAGGTCAACCCTCCGCTGGTGATCTGGCTCTACGCCATTCCCGCGGCCTTCTCGAACTGGCTGGATGTCGCACCAAAGCTCACGTCCACCTTGTTTTTTGCCACGATCCTGGTCGGATCAGCGTGGTGGACGGCCAACCTGCTTCATGGCCGCGCATCTCTCTTCGACCGTCGCGCGCCCGTCTTCACCATCATCGCGGTACTGCTTCTGGTGCTTCCAGGGGTAGAGTTCGGCCAACGTGAGCACCTGCTGGCTGCCTCGGTATTGCCCTACATCGCGCTTTTCGTCCGCGCGCTGGAGGGGGAACCAGAACCCAGGTTCCAAGCCTCCCTCGCCGGGACAGTCGCCGCGCTCGGCTGCGCGATGAAGCCGAGCTATGCGCTTGCATTGGTATTGGTTGAACTGATCGGGGTGCTTCGCGGCCACCGCCGGCTACGCTTGGCGCCCATGGCGTTCGTGGCTGCCACCGGGTTGTACGGCGTCTCGGTGCTGATCTTCGAACCCGATTTCCTTACACGTGCCGTGCCTCTCGCCCTGACCCTCTACGGCGGCACAGACACGTCCGTCTGGCACATCCTGACAGAGAGCAGAAACCTGCTGTTCGGCCAGGCGGTCACGTTGCTGCTGTGCGCCTATCAGCGCGAGACGTTTGCCCGCCACTCCCCCTTCCTCCGCCATCTATTCCTGGCGCTTGTTGCCTTCGCCGTCGCCTGCACGGTGCTGTTCGTCATGCAGGGAAAGGACTGGTTCTATCACCGCCTGCCCGCGACAACGGCGACAGTTCTGGCCCTGATACTGTGGCTGTCCGTGGTATTCGCGGCGCAATTCGGCCAACTCGCGGGAGCCGCTGGCAGGCCATCCTGGCGGCGCCTGGGCCTTCCCGTAGCCTGTGGCATTGCGGCCATGTTCGCCTTCGGCTTCGCCAATGTGCAACGTATCCGCCCTTGGGTAGAGGCTGCAGCGGAGCCGAACCTCTCCACCGAAGTGAAGCTGGTGAAGCTGATCAAGCGCGAGAAGGCCAAGACCTATATCGCCTTCTCCGAATGGATCGCCCTCGGCTTCCCGGTCGTGAACGAGAGTGGCGTGTCCTGGACGTCGCGGTTCGATTCAATGTGGGCGCTGAAAGGCGAGATCTGGAAGACACGGCAGGATGGCCGCCCGCCCAAGGAATGGCCCATTCGCCGCTGGGTGGCACGCGACTTCGTCGCCGGATGCCCGGATATCGCCGTGGTGGATACCCGGGAGGGTACGAACTACATCGCTGTCCTGGTCGGCTCCGACGAAGAGTTCGCCCGCGCCTGGTCGCATTATCGCGAGATCGCCTTCTTCGACGGCCTGCGGGTGTTCAAGCGCGAGGAACTCGGCTGTGCGAGTGAGCCGCTCCCCCTCGGCCGCCCCCCGCAGACCGCCGTCGTGCCCCAGGAATAGCTCTCAGGCCTTCGCCAACTCCGGCAACGCGCGCACCCAGGCCTTGAGCCCGTCATCGAAAGACGACAGCCGGAAGAACTCATTCGGCGCGTGGATGTTCTCGTCGGCGATGGCATAGCTCAGCATCACGGTTTCCAGACCCAGGTGCTCCTTCACCATGGCTGAGATCGGCAGCGTCCCGCCCACACCGACTCGCAGCGGCTTCCGGCCATGGACCTGTTCGATCACCCGTTCGACAGCGGCAAGGAAGCGATCGTCCTCAGGCACTGCATAGGCGGCGGTACCTCCGCGAGACCGGCGCACCTCGGCTGTCGCCCAGTGCGGGCAATGGGCCAGGAGATGCTTCTCCACCGCCTCCGCGGCCCGGACCGGATCCTGCCCGGGTCCCAGGCGGCAGGTAATCTTGGCACTGGCCGTGGCTGGGATCACGGTCTTGCCGCCTACGCCCTGGTACCCACCGGTAAGGCCATTCACCTCGATGGTCGGGCGCAGCCAGAGCGACTCCAGCAAGCGCACGCCCGGCTCGATCGCCCCCGGGACGGCACCGATCTCGGCAAAGAACTTCGCCTCATCGAACCCCAGCGCCTCCATGCTCGCGTAGTCGCTGTTGGAAGGGCGCTGCAATCCGTCCATGAACCCAGGCACGGCGATGCGACCATCGGCGTCGTGCAGCGTGGCCAGCATCCGGGCGAGCACCATCGCGGCGTTGCCCACAGGCCCGCCATACCGGCCGGAGTGAAGGTCCGTGCCCGCGGTCTGGACATGCAGCTCCATGCCGATATTGCCGCGGCTATTGGTGTTCACGCTGGGCGTGCCCGGCCGCCAGCGGCCACCATCGGCACTCACCAGAACATCGGCTGACAGAAGCTCCCGATGCGAAACGAACAACCCAGGTAGAGAGCGGCTGCCGATCTCCTCCTCGCCTTCCAGCAGCACCTTCACATTCAGCGGCAGCCCACCCGTCACCGCGAGCCAGGCCTCCAGGCCCGACAGCGCGATCCACAGCGGCGACTTGTCGTCGCTCGCCCCACGCGCCACATAGCGATCGGCGTGCAAAGTGGGCTCGAACGGCGGCGAGGCCCAGGCCTCCAGGGGATCCGGCGGCTGAACGTCGTAGTGGCCATACACCAGAATGGTGGGCATGCCCGGCGCACCGGTCCACTGCGCGAACACCGCGCTGTGGCCACCGTTGTTGAGCAGTTGCACATCCGCCATGCCCATGCGGGCCAACCGCGCCTGCAGCAGCGCGGCTGCCTTGTCCATGCCGTCCTTGTAGGCAGGGTCGGTGGAGACGGACGGGCAGCGGATCAGGTCGAACAGCTCGTCCAGCAGGCGCTGGCGGTTATCCGCCATCCAGGCATCGGCCGCCGCGATCGCGTCCTGCCCGGACGGTCCAGCAACGCTCATCGCCCGCCATCCACCTGAAGGATCTGCCCGTTCACGAAGCTGCCCAGGTCGGAGGCGAAGAACAGCACGCCGTTGGCAATATCCTGCGCGGTGCCAAGTTTCTTGAGCGCAATACGATCCACCAGCGCCTTCTGCCCCTCCGCCCCGTAGCTCTCCCACTGCACTTCGGTAGAGGGATTGGACCGGATGAAGCCAGGCGCGACGGAATTGACGGTAATGCCGAACGCGCCCAGCTCATGGGCCAACTGGCGAGTGAGACCGACGACCGCATGCTTGGAGGAGCAATACGCCTGGATACCGGTGAGCGATGCCTGCAGCCCGGCGCCCGAGGAGATGTTGATGATGCGCCCGGCACCCGCCTTCTTCATCGCCGGCGCCACCGCGCGCGACAGCCCCATGGCGGCGCCGACATTCACGTCGAACACGATTTGCCACTCATCATCGGAAATCTCGTCGATCGGGTGCATCACCTGCCCGGCCACGCCGCCCGCGTTGTTCACCAGCACGTAAACTGCCTGCCCCGTCGCCTGCTCCACATCCCGGACCCAGGCGGTGGCGGCCTTCCGGTCGGTGAGGTCGAGCACCTTGGTGGTCGCACCGGTCACACGGGCGGTCTCGGCCAGAGGCTCCGGCCGTAGGTCGCAGGCGTGCACGATAGCACCCAGGTTGGCGAAGGTCGCGGCGATGGCACGGCCGATGCCATGGCCAGCGCCAGAGACAACAACCACGCGGCCGTCAAAGCGGATGTTCATTGCGGCAATAGCTCCAGCAGGTTGTCGTCGCTCATCGGGCGCGTGCCCGCCTCGATCTCATGGATCAAAGCGACAAGCTTGGAAATGGTCGGCGTCGCGATGCCATGCTTCGCACCGATATCGGCGATCGGCTTGATCTGCACGTCCACCTCGGTGGTCCGCTTGCGCACGAACAGGTCGCGCCAGATACCGGAATGGGTCTTTGCCGAGGGCCGATTGAAGATCACGAGATCGGCGATGGCCTTCTCCGCCAGTTCGCGCGGTGCGTTGGGCATGAAGGCGCCGGGATCGTAGCCGTTGAAGCCCATCGGCGTGATGCCTTCGGCCAGCGTCACCTCGTTCACCTCGCGCCCGATGGCCCGCCACACCGGCATCATCTCCGGCCGGGCGAGGCAATCCGCAATACCCTTCGCCCCCAGCGCCTGCGCGAACAGCATCGCGCCGTAGCCGAGCTTGCCCCAGAGGTAGCCCCAGATGTTCGCGGTGATGATCGCACCGGGTTCGAACTCGGAGAGAAGCCCGTGCAGCGCCATCAGCCGCTCTGTGGTGCGGCCATGCAATTCCCCCAGCACCACCGCGCCGCGGCTGCCGAACATCACCTCCCCGGGGGCGATCCAGTCGGTCGAGTAGTTGATGAAGGCGCCCACGGTGCGGTCGCGCCCGATGATCGGGGCGATGATGGTCTCGCACAGCCCGTTCTGCAGCGACAGAACATAGCCGTCCTGCGACAAATGCGGCATGAGGGCGCGCGTGGCAGCCTCGGTATGCTGGGCCTTCACCGCCAGGAAGATCATGTCCCAGGTGCCCTGCACCTCATCCGGCGTGAAAGCGGGGGCCACCACGGTGAACTGGTCCACCGGCCCGGTGATCTTCAATCCGCTCGTGCGGATGGCCTTCACATGGTCTTCCACGACATCCACGAAGCTGATGTCGTGGCCTGCGCGCTTGAGGTAGGCACCGGCGGTGCCGCCAATGGCGCCCGCCCCCCAGATCAGAATGCGGGCCATGCTACCAGTTCTCCATCTGGGCTCGGGTCTCTTCCACAGCCACATTCCAGATCGCCAGCATGTCCTCGTCCGGCCGCTGGGTCCGGCCACCGAAATTGCCGTCCTCCAGCAGTGTGCGAGATTCGAACGGGGCCAGCGTGCGCAGGCGCTCCAGGTCGACCATCTCCTTCACCCCATCCGCCGGCGTGGTCGCCAGCCGGGTCCAGGGGAAGTTCTCCATCCAACTGCCGTGGCTGGCCACCCGATCAGTGGCCTGGCACATCGCGAAGGTGCGCGGCGCGTTGTACCAGTTGTGGAAGCGCACCCGGCAATCCGGGTTGTCCATCATCCACTCCTGCGCCAGCGCACCGGCAGGCGCGTTACCGCCATGGCCGTTCACCACCACGATACGGCGAAATCCGCTGCGCTTCATGCTGTCCAGCAGATCCCGCACCACGGCGCACAGCGTCTCAACGCGCAAGGTCATGCTGCCGGGAAACGCCTGGAAATAGGGGGCAAGCCCGAACGGGATCGCCGGAAAGACCGGAATCCCCAGCGGCTCCGCCGCCTCAACCGCCACACGCTCGGCCAGGATCGCATCCGTGGCGAGCGACAGGCCCGCATGCTGCTCCACACTGCCAATAGGAAGCACGCCGCGGTCGTCGTGCCGCAGCCAGTCTTCGACCATCCGCCAATCCATCTGCGCGATGCGCATGCCAATCCCCCACGCCAAAACGGCTAGGGGAACACGCTGCCACAGATCGAAGCCCCGTCAACCAGCCAGATCGGCCAACGGCAAACTACTGGCTGGCTGCGGCCACCCGGTCGCAATTCATACGGTTCGCCATCAGGCAATCTTCAACGCGCGTGGCATGGGAGAGGCGCTGCACCAGATAGACACTGGCCACCAGCACAGCGAGCGTCACGGCCAAGCCCGCCAGGCTCAGCGTCTGCCGGTTGGCAATTTCGGTGCTGCTGGTCTCGCTCTGGAACCGCGGGTTACCCGACATTCCGCTTTCTCCACCCGCCGCTTGCGCTGTGTTGCGCCGGGGTCTCTTGAAGTTTAACCGAAACCGCGGGATCAAGCGCAACGATGACTGCATGTGCGGGGTGCACGCCTGGGTTGAACCCGCCGGCCAGGCAGCGCCGAAGGCGAACCCGATGACCCTGCTGATCCAGAGCGTCCCGTTGCTGGTTCTGATCCTGCTTCTCGGCGTCGTGCGGACGGGTCCGGTCACTGCGTGCCTGGCTGCAATGGCCGCCAGCATTCCGGCCTATCTCGCTATCGAACCCACAACGACCTTGCCCGCCTTCCTGGTCGGCAGCTTGGCGGAGGGCTCCTGGCTGGCGATCGCGCCTGTCAGCATCGTCGCGGCGGGGCTCGTGTTCCATTCCGCCGTCACGATCGAGGGGCGGCCGGTGGCGGCCCCCGGCGATGTCGCCGACCGCCTGTTCACCGCCGCCTTCCTGCTCGGCCCCTTTGCGGAGACCGTCACGGGCTTTTGCGTCGGAGCAATCTTCGCACTCGGCGTCATGCGTCAGGCAGGTGTGGCGGGCGTGCCGGCCGCGGCGATGTCCCTGCTCACGCTGGCCCTCATTCCCTGGGGTGGGCTTGGCCCCGGCACCGCCGTCGGCGCGGCGATCTCCGGTGTGCCCGGCCAGGAACTGGGTGCCCGCAACGCCTGGATCGTGGCGTTCGAGTTGCCGTTACTGCTCGCCCTGTTCTGGCACTGGAGCAACAAGGCGGGCTTCCCCACGCCGCCTTCGCGCAAGCTGGGGCAGCTGGCCTGGGTGATTGCCGTCGGCGCATCGCTCATTGTCTGGCACCGCTTTGCCCCCTGGGAACTTGTCGGCGTTCTCGCAACCGGCCCCCTGCTTGCCCTTCGCCTGCTGCTGTCAGACCCGCCACGCACCCTGGCAGCCTGGCGCCAAGCCGGTTCCAGGGCGCTGCCCTATCTGCTCCTGGCGGGCGTTCTTCTCACGAGCCGGCTCTGGCGGGATGCCCCCGCCTTCACCCCCTTTGCGGGCCTCCCCCCGATCGCGGCAAATCATGCCATGGTCTCCATCGCAGTCGTTGCGATATTGGTCGCGCTGCAGACGCCGCAACCGGCCCAGCTCATCTCCTCGGCGTTGGCACGCGCATGGCGGCCGGCGCTGGCGCTGCTCATGTTCGTGCTGCTCTCCCGCTTCCTGTCGAACGCCGGCATTCCCCAGGCGCTGGCGCACGCACTGGCACACACGCTGGGTGCAGCCGCACCCTTTGCCTCTCCCGTCCTGGCCGGGATCGCAGCCTTCTTCGCTGGCACCAATGTCGGCGCCAACAGCACGATGATGTCGCTGCAGAGCGAACTCGGCCGGCTCGCCGGCATGGACCGCGCGGCCCTGCCGGCGATCCAG
>JAIXTK010000478.1 GCA_027483995.1 Acetobacteraceae bacterium | reverse complement strand
CTGGGCAGAGGTTCTGGCGGCAAACGGCCTCACCGCCGCCCAGCTCCTGCTGACCCCGCATGACAGCGAAGACCGCCGCCGCTACCTCAATGCGCGCGCCACGCTGCGCACCCTGCTGGAACTCGGCTGCATCCCGGTGATCAACGAGAACGACACCGTGGCCACCGCCGAACTCCGCTTCGGCGACAACGACCGTCTGGCCGCCCGGGTGGCGGAAATGGTCGGCGCCGACCAGCTCGTGCTGCTCTCCGATATCGACGGCCTCTACACCGCCGATCCCCGCACCAACCCCGGCGCCCAGCATCTGCCGGTGGTGGAGGCGATCACCCCGGAGATCGAGGCGATGGGCGGCGAGCCCCCGCCGGGCTATTCCTCCGGCGGCATGCGCACCAAGCTGGTCGCCGCCAAGATCGCCACCGGCGCAGGCTGCGCCATGGCGATCGCCATCGGCAACGTGCCCAACCCGCTGGCCCGGCTGGAGGAAGGCGCGCGCTGCACCTGGTTCCTGCCGGTGGCCGCCGACCATTCCGCCCGCAAGCGCTTCATCCTCGGCACGCTGCACCCCGCCGGCCGCTTCGTGCTCGATGACGGCGCGGTGCGGGCGTTGGCCCAGGGCCGCTCCCTGCTCCCCGCCGGGGTGCGCGAGGTCGCCGGCAGCTTCGAACGCGGCGATGTGGTGGAGGTGCTGGCGCCCGATGGCCGCGCCCTCGGCCGGGGCCTGTCCGCCTATGCCAGCGCCGACGCCGCCCGCATCATCGGCCGCCGCAGCACGGAGATCGAGGATATCCTGGGCTGGCGCGGCCGCGACGAACTGATCCACCGCGACGACCTGGTGCTGCGCGAAGGGTAGAAGGGAGACGACGATGAACATCGCCACCAACCCTGCCGAAACCGCCGAGGCCTGGATGGCACAGGCCGCCCGCCGCGCCAAGGCCGCCTCCGGCGTGCTGGCCACGCTGCCGAACGACACCCGCAACGCTGCCCTCCATGCCGCGGCCAGTGCCATCCGCGCCCATGCGGCCGGGATCGAGGCGGCCAACGCCAAGGACCTCGCCGCCTTCGATGCCGCCGGCGGCAGCAAGGCCTTCCGCGACCGCCTGGCGCTGAACCCGGCGCGGATCGAGGCGATGGCCAAGGGCCTCGACGACATCGCCGCCCTGCCGGACCCGCTGGCCCGCACCCTGGCGGACTGGACCCAGCCGAACGGCCTGCGCATCAAGCGCATCCCGCAGCCCATCGGCGTGATCGGCATGATCTACGAAAGCCGCCCCAATGTCGGCGCCGATGCCGCCGGGCTGTGCCTGAAATCCGGCAACGCGGTGATCCTGCGCGGCGGGTCGGACAGCTTCCACTCGGCGCGGGCCATCCATACCGCCGTCAGCGAAGGCCTGCGCGCGGCCGGCGTGCCGGAGGAGGCGGTGCAGATCCCGCCGGAAACCGACCGCGCGTACGTGGCCGCAATGCTGGGGGCCGCGGGCGCGGTGGACCTCATCATCCCGCGCGGCGGCAAATCCCTGGTGGAGCGCGTGCAGCGCGAGGCCCGCGTGCCGGTGCTGGCCCATGCCGAGGGGCTCTGCCACACCTACGTGCACGAGAAGGCCGACCCGGCGATGGCGCGCCGCGTCCTCGCCAACGCCAAGATGCGCCGCACCGGCGTCTGCGGCGCCACGGAAGTGCTGCTGATCGATGCCGCCATCGCGCCCAGCCTGCTGCCGGACCTGATCGCCGACCTGCGCGCCCTGGGCTGCGATTTCCGCGCCGGCCCGCGTGCCCGCGCCATCGTGGCGGACCTGCCGCCCACCGAGCCCGGCGATTTCGACCGCGAGTGGCTCGATGCGATCCTGACCGTGGCGGTGGTGGACGATATCGAGATGGCGCTGCGCCACATCCGCCACCATGGCAGCGAGCACACCGAGGCGATCATCACCGAGGACGCGGCGGCGGCGGAGCACTTCATGCGCGGGCTTTCCTCCGCCGTGGTGATGTGGAATGCCTCCACCCAGTTCTGCGACGGCGGCGAGTTCGGCTTCGGCGCGGAGATCGGCATCGCCACCGGGCGGATGCATGCGCGCGGCCCGATCGGGCTCGAACAGCTCACGACGTTCCGCTACCTCGTGCTCGGCACCGGCCAGGTGCGGCCCTGAGCCAGCCGGGCACGTGGGGGGACCGGCGCCGGGTTCGCGTCGGCCTGCTGGGCGGCTCCTTCAACCCGGCGCATGAAGGGCACCTGCACGTGGCCCGGATTGCTCTCGCGCGGCTGGGGCTGGACCAGGTGTGGCTGATGGTCTCGCCGGGCAACCCGCTGAAGCCCGCGCGTGGCATGGCGCCTTTGCCCGAACGCCTCGCCTCGGCCCGGCGCATTGCCGATGGGCGGCGCGTGGTGGCGACCGATATCGAGGCCCGGCTGGGCACGCGCTACACCATCGACACGCTGCGCACCCTGCGCACCCGCTTCCCGCGCGTGGCCTTCGTCTGGCTGATGGGGGCGGATAATCTGGCGCAGTTGCCGCGGTGGCGGCGATGGCGGGATATTGTCACGCAGGTGGTATTTGCCGTTCTGCCGCGCCCTACCTACAATCACCGTGCGTTGGCCGGCCGCGCGGCGCATGCCTTGCGGGCAGGCCGCCTGCCGGTGTACGCCGCGCCATCGCTCGCCGGGTTCGTGCCGCCGAGCTGGGTGTTCCTGCCATCGGCGCAGAACCCCGCCTCGGCCACTGCCATTCGTGCTGCCGGCATCCGTGCCGCCCAAGCTGGAGTCCAGGACCATCGCCCGCAAGCCGCCCGCCCCGCCCACTGACACCCCCCGCCCCGCCCGCGCCCGGGCCAGCGCCCCCGCGGGCGCCCGCAAGGCCGCGCCGAAGCCGGCCATCCCGGTTCCGCCCGGCACCGCGCGCAAGAAGGCCGCCGCCGCCGGGCCCAAGGCCGCGCCGCGCCGCGCCAAGGCGGCCAAGCCGCTGGATTCCGCGCGGCTGGACGAGCTGCAGAAGATCATCGTCACCAGCCTGGAAGACGACAAGGCGGAAGAGGTGGTGGCGCTGGACCTGCAGGGCCGCGCTGCCTTCGCCGACCGCATGGTGGTCGCCACCGGCATCGCCGACCGGCAGATCTCCGCCATGGCCACGCATCTGGAGCAGAAGCTCTCCGAAGCCGGGCTGAAGCGCGTGCTGATCGAGGGCGCCTCCGGCAGCGACTGGGTGCTGATCGACGCCGGCGACATCATCGTCCATCTCTTCAAGCCCGAGGCGCGGGCGATGTACGGCATCGAGCGCATGTGGGGCCCGGACCTGGACGAAAAGGCGCCGGACGAAGAGGCCGCCCAACCTGGCTGAGTGGCTGCTGCTGGCGGTGGGGCGCATCGGTGCCTCACCGGAAGCGGAACTGGTCGCGCGCTATGCCGCGCGGATGCGCCCGGGCCTGCGCGTGGTGGAAGTGCCGGATGGCCGCGGCAGCGCGGCCGAGATCATGCGGCGCGAGGCCACCGCGCTGCGCGCCCGCATCCCCGCCGGCGCCTTCATCGTGGCGCTGGACCGTGAGGGCGAGGCGCCGGATTCCGCGGGGTTCGCCCGGCGCCTGTCGCAATGGGCCGGCGGGCGGGCATTGTGCTTCGTGATCGGCGGCGCGGAAGGGCTGGACCCGGAGTTGCGCGGCCAGGCCAACTATCTGCTGTCACTGGGGCCGATGGTGTGGCCGCACATGTTGGCCCGCGCCATGCTGGCCGAGCAGCTGTTCCGGGCGCAGTCGATTCTCGCCGGGCATCCCTACCACCGCGGCGCACGCGAGTCGTGATCACGGCCTGAAAGAAAGTTTCTTTCAGATTC
Source organism: Acetobacteraceae bacterium (assembly GCA_027483995.1). Classification (GTDB taxonomy): domain Bacteria; phylum Pseudomonadota; class Alphaproteobacteria; order Acetobacterales; family Acetobacteraceae; genus CAMDGX01. Next base: position 10,954 of record JAIXTK010000478.1, on the reverse strand, counting down.
ATTGTTATCGCCGTATATCTTGCGACTCGACGACTCGCTGCAGGAAGATCAGGCCGATGCGCCCACCCGTGATGCTCGTGATCCTGGACGGCTGGGGCTGGCGCGAGGAAGCCGCGGACAACGCAGTGCGCCTGGCGAAAACACCGAATTTCACCCGGCTGTGGGAAAGCTGCCCGCACGCCTTCCTGCGCACCTCCGGCCTCGATGTCGGGCTGCCAGAGGGGCAGATGGGCAATTCCGAGGTGGGGCACCTGAACCTCGGCGCTGGGCGCGTGGTGATGCAGGATCTGCCGCGCATCAACCTCGCCTGTTCCGATGGCTCGATCGGCACGCTGCCGGCGCTGGTGGGGCTGATGGAGAAACTGAAGGAAACCGGCGGCACCTGCCACCTGATGGGGCTGGTCTCCGAAGGCGGGGTGCATTCGCACCAGGACCATGCGGTGGCGCTGGCGCGCGTTGTGACCGGCCACGGCATTCCGGTGGCGATGCATGCCTGGACCGACGGGCGCGACACGCCGCCGCAAACCGCGCTGGGCGATCTCGCGAAGGTGGAGGCGGCGCTGCCGGCGGGTGCGCGGATCGCCACCGTGAGCGGCCGCTATTTCGCCATGGACCGCGACAACCGGTGGGAGCGGGTGGGCCGCGCCTATCGCGCCATGGCCGAGGCCGATGCGCCGCGCGTCGCCAAGGCCACCGACGCCGTAGCCCAGGCTTATGCCGGCGGAAAGTTCGATGAGTTCATCGAGCCCGCCGTGGTGGGCGACTACGCCGGCATGAAGGATGGCGACGCCATATTGTGCTTCAACTTCCGGGCCGACCGGGCGCGGGAGATCATGGCGGCCCTGCTCGACCCCGGCTTCACCGGCTTCGAGCGGCCGCGCGCCGTGGCCTTCGCGGCGGCGGCGGGGATGACGCGCTATTCCGATGCGCTCGCGCCACTGATGGGCGCGCTGTTCGCGCCGCAAACGATGGACCATTTGCTGGGCCAGGTGGTGGCGGCGGCGGGGCTGAAGCAGGTGCGGCTGGCGGAGACGGAGAAGTATCCGCACGTGACCTATTTCTTCAATGGCGGGGTGGAGACGCCGAACCCCGGCGAGGACCGGGTGATGATCCCGTCGCCGAAGGTGGCGACCTATGACCTGCAGCCGGAGATGAGCGCGCCGGAACTGACCGAAGCGGCGGTGACGGCGATCGGCAGCGGACAGTATTCCATGCTGATCCTGAACTTCGCCAACCCCGACATGGTGGGCCATACCGGCAGCCTGCCGGCGGCGATCAGGGCGGTGGAGACAGTGGATGCGGGGCTGGGCCGGATCATCCAGGCGATCGAGGCGCAGCATGGCTGGCTGCTGGTGGCCGCCGATCACGGCAATTGCGAGCTGATGCGCGATCCCGCCACCGGCGGCCCGCACACCGCGCACACCACGAACGTGGTGCCGGTGCTGCTGTTCGGCCCCACCAACCGGCCGATGCAGCCAGGGCGGCTGGCCGATGTGGCGCCGACGATCCTCGATCTGCTGGGCCTGGCCGTGCCGCCGGAGATGACCGGCCATTCGCTGCTGGCCGCCACGTGACACCAAGGGCCCGCCGCGCCGGGCTGGGGCTTGCCGCCGCGCTGCTGGCGTGCGGGCTGCTGACGGGTGCCCCAATGGGGTCAACGATGGCCCAGCCTTCGCGCGAGCAGGTGCGCGCGGCCGAGCAGGCGCGCCGCGAGGAGCTGGCCACCCAGCGCGAGGCGGCGCAGCGCGCGGCGGCGGCGAGGGCGGAGACGATGAAGCTGTCCGCGCAGCAGGAACGCATCCTGGCCCGGCTGCGCGAGGCCGAGGGGGCCACCAACTCCGTCGCCGCGCGGATCGAGGCGCTGGAGCAGCGCCGGCGGGATGCGGCGCAGCGGCTGGACGCGCGCATCGCGGATTTCACCCCGCTGCTGCCGGTGCTGGAGCGGCTGGCGCTGTTCCCGTCGGAAACCATGCTGGCAGCCCCCCTGCCGCCGGAGCAATCCGTGCGCGGGGCGCTGGTGCTGGGCGGGATCGTGCGCACGCTGGAACGCGAGGCGCGGGTGTTGAAGGCGGAGCAGGCGGAGGTGGCTGCCCTGCAGGCCCAGCTGGATACCGAACTGCCGCGGATGGCCGCCGCCCAGGCGGCGCAGGCGAAGGCGGCGGAGGTGCTGGACGAGCAGATCCGCGCCACCCGCGCCGAAGGCCGCGCGGCGGAGGACGAGGCCACCAAGGCAGCCCGGCGGGCGGCGGCGGAGGCGGAGCGGGCCGGCGAGCTGCGCAGCGCGATCGCGAAGATCGAATCGGAGCGCCGCGCGGCGGAGGCCCAGGCGCGGCGCGAGGCGCAGGAAGCCGGCCGAAAGCGCCAGGTGGCGGTGGCCGAGGCGGCGCGCGAGCGGCAGGCGGAGCTGGCGGCCCCAGCCGGGCCCGGGCTTTCCGAGGATGGGCCCGCGACCAGGCCGGGCGGCGCGCCCGTCTCCGGCACGCTGGTGCGCGGCTTCGGTGAGGCGACCGATAGCGGGCCCTCCACGGGGCTGGCCTACCACGCCGCCCCCGGGGCGCGGGTGGTTTCGCCCTGCGCCGGGCGGATGGTGTTCGCGGGGCCGTTCCGCAGCTTCGGCCAGCTGGTCATTGTCGATTGCGGCGGGGGCTACCATTTCGTGCTCGCGGGGTTCGACCGCATCGACCTGGGCGTGGGGCAGCGCGTGGCCTCCGGCCAGCCGGTGGGGGTGATGCCGGGATGGGACCCGCGGACCGGTGGTGGCCGCCCGTCGCTGTATGTGGAGTTGCGCCGCTCTGGCCAGGCGGTGAACCCGGCGCCTTTCCTGCGCGGCCGCAGCTAGCGGTTGCAGGGACGGGTTGACGAAACCGTTTGATCCGCGCCCAACCTGCTATAGCTTGAGCACACATTCGCATCTGCGCCACGGCGCCAGAGGATATCCGCCATGAAGCTTCGCACCGGCCTGCTGCTCGGAGCTGCCTTCGCCGCCGGCCTGGCCATCGGGCCGGCCTCCGACCACGTTGAACGGCAATTCGGCTTCAGCCTGCTGCCCCAGGCCTTCGCGCAGGATGGCTCGCGCGCCGAGACCTACCGGCTGCTGAACCTGTTCGCCGACGTGTTCGAGCGGGTGCGCGCGGAATACGTGGAGCCGGTGAACGACCGCGACCTGATCGAGAATGCGATCAACGGCATGCTGACCGGGCTTGATCCGCACAGCTCCTACCTCAACGCCAAGTCCTTCCGCGACATGCAGGTGAACACCCGCGGCGAGTTCGGCGGCCTGGGCATCGAGGTGACGCAGGAGGGCGGCTACATCAAGGTGATCAGCCCGATCGACGATACGCCCGCCATGCGCGCCGGCGTGAAGGCCGGGGACCTGATCACCGGGCTCGACGGCCAGACCGTGCAGGGCATGAGCCTGAACGACGCGGTGGAGAAGATGCGCGGCACGCCGAACACGCGCATCAACATCACCATCCGCCGCGAAGGGACCGACAAGCCGATCGAGCTGACCCTGGTGCGCGAGGTGATCCGCCTGCGGGTGGTGCGCTCGCGCATGGAAGGGGACGACGTGGCCTATATCCGCGTGTCCTCCTTCAGCGAGCAGACCGAGGCCTCCATGCGCCGGGCGTTCAACGAGCTGAAGGCGCAGTCGGGCGACAAGCTGCGCGGCCTGGTGCTGGATTTGCGCAACAACCCGGGCGGGCTGCTGCCGGAATCCATCTCCGTCTCCGACGATTTCCTCGATCGCGGCGAGATCGTCTCCACCCGCGGGCGCCATGCCGAGGACACGCAGCGCTGGAACGCCAAGGGCGGGGACATCACCGGCGGGCTGCCGATCATCGTGCTGATCAATGGCGGCTCGGCCTCGGCCAGCGAGATCGTGGCCGGTGCGCTGCAGGATCATCGCCGCGCGATCATCCTGGGCACCCGCAGCTTCGGCAAGGGCAGCGTGCAGACCGTCTCGCCGCTGCCCGGCAATGGCGGCATGCGGCTGACCACGGCGCGCTACTACACGCCCTCCGGCCGCTCCATCCAGGGCCAGGGCATCACGCCGGATATCGAGGTGGCGGCCAGCCGCGAGGAGCGCGCGCGCTTCGGGCCGGAGCGGGAGGCGGATCTCAACCGCTCGCTGAAGAACACCGGCGGCACGCCGCAGGCCGCCGCGCCGGCGCGCAACGACCTGCCGGCCATGGCCAAGGACATCGCCAAGCTGCCGCCGGAGAACCAGCCGGCCTTCGACCCGCAGAAGCCCGAAACCGACTACCAGCTGCAACAGGCGCTGTCGGTGCTGCGCGCCATGCCCATGCCGGCGCGGCGCGCCTCGCGCTGAGCCCGATCGCCGGACAGGGGTGATGGCCCGCACCGAAGCGACGGGTCCGGCCCGGCCGGGCGCTGGTGCGCTGCGGGCGCTGGGCATCGCCTGGGCCGTGGTGCTGGTGGGGGCTGCGATAGGCACCGGCGTGCTGCAATGGCTTGGCCCGCCAGCATCGCCGCCGGTTCGCGAAGCCGTGGCGCCTGCGATGCCTGCTTCTCCACCTGCCGCCCCCGCCCAGCCGGCCGCTCCGGCGCCGGCTGTGCCCGTTCCCGCGCCTGCCGCGCCGCAGGGTCTGCCGTCGCTGCCGCCGGTGATCGGGCCGCAGGGACCGGCGCCGGTTTCCGGCCAGATCGCGGTGATGCCGCGCGCGCCGGGGGCTGCGATTCCCCGCCCGGATCCCGCGCTGCAGGAACCCTCCGGCCTTGGCGATGGCAGCTTCCTGCCGCGGATTGCCGGCGGGCTGGCACCGATGCGCGCCTATGCCGCCGGGGCGCCACCCATGGATGCGCGGCCGCGCGTGGCGATCCTGCTCGCCGATTTCGCCATGCGCGAGGCCGACAGTGAGGAGGCGATGCGGCTGCTGCCGCCGACGGTCTCGCTCGCCGTCTCCCCCTATGCGCCGCGGCCGCGGGTGCTGGCGGACAAGGCGCGGGCGGCGGGGTACGAGCTGTTCCTGTCGCTGCCGATGGAGCCGCGCGGCTACCCGCTGGACGATCCCGGCGACCGCGCGATGCTGACCGGCGCACCGCCGGAGCGCAACGCGCAGGCGCTGCGCTGGGCGCTCTCCCGCCTCGGCGGCGTGGTGGGCGGCACCGGGGCGCTGGGCGGGCTGCGCGGCGAGCGCTTCGCGGCCAGTGCGCAGATGGCCTTCGTGCTGGAGGAAATGAGCAAGCGCGGCCTGGCCTATGTTGACCCGCGGCCGGAGGGGCGGCTGCCAAACGTGCCGGGGTCTACGCATCGCGCGGTGGATGTGGTGGTGGACGACCCTGCGGTGCGTACCGAGATCGACGCCAAGCTGGAGCGGCTGGAGCAGTTGGCGCGTGACCGCGGCAGCGCGATGGGCCTGGTCTCCGCCCCCACGCCGGTGGCGGTGGAGCGGCTGGCGGCCTGGGCGGCGCTGCTGGCCCAGCGCGGCGTGGTGCTGGTGCCGGTGACGGCGCTGCTGGCGCCCACTCAATAGGAACAACGATGATCGACCCCACGACCCTGCCCTATCGCCCCAATGTGGGCGCCGTGCTGTTTGATCGGCGCGGCATGGTGTTCGTGGCGCGGCGGGCGGATTTCCCGAACGCCGAGGGGCCGGCCGGCGGCTGGCAGTTGCCGCAGGGGGGGATCGACGCCCACGAGGACCCGCGCGGCGCGGTGCTGCGCGAGCTTGCGGAGGAGATCGGCACCGATCGCGCCGAGATCATCGGCGAGCATCCGGAGTGGTTCACCTACGACCTGCCGCCGGAGTTGCTGGGCGTGGCGCTGGGCGGGCAGTTCCGTGGCCAGCGCCAGCGCTGGTACGCGCTGCGCTTCACCGGGACGGATACCGATATCCGGCTGGATGCGGACCCGGACCCCGAGTTCGACGCATGGCAGTGGACCACGCTGGATTCGTTGCCGGCCTTGGCGGTGCCGTTCAAGCGCGCCATCTACGAGGTGCTGGCGCGGGATTTCGCCCGTTACGCCGTGCCCCAGGAGGAGTGACGATGCGCTGCGCGGTGCTGCTGGCCGGATTGCTGATCGCCGCCCCCCTTGCCGCACCGCCCGCCTTGGCCGACGACGCCAAGCGGATCGGCAGCGTTTCCACCACCTTCCGCCTGCTGGGCCGCAACGACCGCATCGTGGTGGACCGCTACGACGACCCGAAGGTGGATGGCGTTTCCTGCTACCTCTCGCGCGCGGAGACCGGCGGGGTGAAGGGCTCGCTGGGGCTGGCCACCGACCCGAACCGGTTCTCCATCGCCTGCCGCGCCACCGGCAAGGTAACGGTGAAGGGCGATCTGCCGGACAACGAAGTGGTGTTCGACGAAAGCACGAGCTTCTTCTTCAAGGAGGTGCGGATCAGCCGCATCGTGGACCGGGAGAAGAAGGTGCTGGTGTACCTGGTGTGGTCCACGCAGAGCGTGGGCACGGATGGCTCGCCGTTCAACAGCGTGACGGCAGTGCCGCTGGAGCGGTAGAAAGCGCCTTCTTTTTTCTGAAGAAAAAAGAAGCAAAAAAGACTTCATCCGTTTGCACCCGAGTTTATTGCCCGGACCGTACGCAAACGAACAAAAGTTTTTTGGTTCTTTTTTTCAAAAAAGAACATTCTTCCTTGGGTCGCCCACCGCCCCCCCTTGCGCAGGGCCGGATTGCAGTGCTGTCATGGTCTGGTAAACCGGACACCAAGATCGACAGGGAAGCCCGATGAAACGACTTGCATTGCTCTCCGGCATCGCCATTGCCACGGCGGGGCTGTTCGCGGCGCTGGCGCCGGAAGCGGAAGCGCAGACGCCGCGCAAGGGCGGCGTGGTGCGGATGACCGCGCCCTATGCCTCCTCCTTCGGCAACCTTGATCCGCATCGCTCCGGCCGGTCTCAGGATGGCCAGGTGCACATGACCATCCATCGCACGCTGTATATCTGGGACAGCGCCAAGGGTGCGCCTGCGCTGGAGCTGGCCACCGCGGCCACGCCTTCGGCCGGCGGCACGGTGTGGACCTTCAAGCTGCGCGAGGATGCCTTCTTCCACAACGGCCGCAAGATGAACGCGGATGACGTGGTGTGGAGCTTCACCCGCCTGATGTCGGCCGGCGAGGGCTTCGTGGGCGCGCGCTGGATCCGCCTGGTGCAGGGCGCCGTGGCGGTGGAGAAGGGCGAGACCAAGGAAATCTCCGGCATCAAGAAGACCGGCGAGTTCGAGGTGCAGATCACCTTCACCCAGAAGGTGGAGCCCGGCTTCCTGTTCTACAACATGAGCACCTCCATCCTGCCGAAGGAGGAAGTGGAGAAGCCGACCTGGGCGACCGCGCCGGTGGGCCTGGGGCCGTTCAAGTTCAAGGAGCACATCCCGGGTTCGCGCCTGGTGGCCGAGCGCTTCGACAAGTTCTACAAGCCCGGCATGCCGTATCTGGACCGGGTGGAATTCCCGATCATGGCCGAGGCCTCGGCGCGCGACATCGCGTTCCGCAACAAGGAGGTCGACACCTCCATCCTCGGCCCCGTGCAGTACGTGGCCTACAACAACGACGCCAACCTCAAGAAGAACATCCTTGAAGTGGCCGAGGTGTTCACCCGCTCCATGGTGATGAACCACGAGGTGAAGCCGTTCGACGACAAGCGGGTGCGCCAGGCGATCAACCACGCCATCAACACCCAGATCATCGTGGAGCGCCTGGCCCGCAACAAGGCCTACCGCGCCACCTCCTGGCTGCCGATCACCGTCCCCGGCTACGACAAGGACATGAAGCCCTACGCGTATGACCCGGCGAAGGCCCGCGCGCTGCTGGCCGAGGCCGGGCTGCCGAACGGCTTCGAGTTCGAGTGGACCACCAGCCAGAACGAGAGCTGGGGCCTGCCGATCGTGGAGGCCGTCATCCCGATGCTGGCGCAGGTCGGCATCAAGGTGAAGACCAAGGTGGTTGAGGTTGCCGTGCTGACGGACATCGCGCTGAAGGGCGAGTTCCAGGCCTATATCGGCTCCAGCCAGACCGGCCCGGACCCGCTGCAGACGCTGCGCTGCTACCACTCCAGCACGCCGCGCACCTCCTGCAACGTGACGCAGTACAAGAACGCCGAGTACGACAAGATGCTGGACGATGCCGGCACCACGGACGATGCGGCGCGCAAGCTGGACCTGCTGAAGAAGGCCAACGCCCATCTGTACGACGCCGCCCCGGTGTGGTTCTTCAACTACAACAAGGCGACTCTGGCGTTCCAGCCCTGGGTGCACGGCCTGCAGGCCAACCCGACCGAGCTGGTGCATCAGTACCCCGAGTACATCTGGGTCGACGCCACCTCGCCTGCGAAGTAATGGGCCCCGCGAAGTAATCGGCTTCGCGTGAAACCCCTCCCTCCCCTGCCTGCGGGCGGGGGAGGGACCTAGGGAACAGATATGCTCGGTTTCGTCATTCGACGCGTGCTGCAGATGGTGCCGATGTTGGCCGCCATCGCGCTGCTGATCTTCGTGCTTTTCAGCGTCATTCCCGGCAGCTTCGCCACCGGCCAGCAGGACGAGGGGCTGGGGCTGGACATGGCCGTGGTGGCGCGCATGCGCGCCGAACTTGGGCTGGATGACCCGCTTTACGTGCGCTTCGGCGCTTATGTGAAGCAGCTGGCCACGCTGGATCTCGGCGTGTCCTTCCGCTCCCGCCAGCCGGTGGCGGACATGATCGCCGCGCGGCTGTGGCCTTCGTTGATGCTCACCATCGCCGCCATGGGCTTCGCCATCGCGATCGGCCTGCCGCTGGGGTTCATCGCCGCCTTGCGACCAGGGAGCCTGGTGGATCTCGGGCTGATGGTGATCGCCGTCTCGGGGCTGAGCCTGCCCAAGTTCTGGTTGGGCATCCTGCTGATGTATCTGTTCGCGCTGACGCTCGGCTGGTTTCCCAGCTTCGGCTACGGCAATGGCGGGCTGTACCATCTCACCTTGCCGGCCCTGGCGCTGGGCGTGAGCCCGATGGCGCTGCTGGCGCGCACCACGCGCGCGGCGGTGCTGGACATCATGAACGCCGATTTCGTGCGCACGGCGCGCAGCAAGGGCATGAACGAGTATCGCGTGGTGGTGTGGCATGTGCTGCGCAACGCGCTGGTACTGGTGCTGACCACGATCGGCCTGCAGTTCGGCTCCCTGCTGGGCCAGGGCGTGGTGGTGGAAAAGCTGTTCGCCTGGCCGGGCGTCGGTTCCCTGCTGGTGGACAGCGTGTTCCAGCGCGACATTCCGGCCGTTCAGGGCTGCATCCTGGTGATCACCCTGTTCTTCCTGGTCATCAACACCTCTGTCGATATTGCCTACAAGCTCATCGACCCGCGGATCCGGTACACCTGATGAAGCTCCGCGCAAACTTGGCCATCGGCGGCGGGCTGACGCTGCTGTCGCTCTTCGTCGGCGTGTTCGGCCCCTGGCTGGCCCACACCCACCCGATCATGGACGCCAACCTGATGAACGCGGAGCTGCCGCCGAGCGGCGAGTTCTGGTTCGGCACCGACCAGCAGGGGCGGGATATCTTCAGCCGCGTGATGTACGGGGCGCAGATCTCGCTGACCGTGGGCATCGGCTCGCAGCTGATCAACACCGCCATCGGCACCACGCTGGGGGTGACGGCGGGCTACTGGGGCGGCTGGTGGGACGATTTCGTCAACGGCCTCACCAACCTGATGCTCGCGATCCCGTCGCTGATCTTCGCGCTGGCCATCATGGCGATCCTGGGCCCGGGGCTGACATCGCTGATGATCGCGCTGGGGCTGACGAACTGGAGCTACACCTGCCGCATCAGCCGGGCGCAGGCGCTGGCGATCAAGAGCCAGGGCTACGTGCAGGCGGCGCGCGTGCTGGGCTATGGCGACATGCGTATCATGTTCACGCAGATCCTGCCGAACACACTGGGGCCGATCATCGTGATCGCCACGCTGGGCATGGGCGGTTCGATCCTGGCGGAGGCGGCGCTGTCGTTCCTCGGCCTGGGCGTGCGGCCGCCTTCGCCGTCCTGGGGCTCCATGCTGTCTGATGCGCGCGAGACGATCACCACGGCGCCGTGGCTGTCGCTGTTCCCGGGGCTGGCGATCTTCCTGACCGTGCTCGGGCTGAACCTGCTGGGTGACGGGCTGCGCGACGTGCTCGACCCGCAGTCGCGGAGCCGCCGATGATGGGACATCAAGAGGGGAGCGCGAACATGCCCCTGTTGCAGGTGGAGAACCTGCACCTGTCGCTCACCACCGATGCCGGCAGCTTCCCGGCGGTGGAAGGCGTGAGCTTCGAGATCGCGCGCGGCGAGACGGTGGGCCTGGTGGGCGAATCCGGCTGTGGCAAATCCATCACCGCGCTGTCGATCATGGGCCTGCTGCGCCATCCGCTGGGGCTTTCCGGCGGCACGATCAAGCTGACCGGGCAGGAGATCCAGGCCCTGCCGGCCAGCGAGCTGCGCGCGCTGCGCGGCAAGCGGATCGCCATGATCTTCCAGGAGCCGATGACGGCGCTGAACCCGCTGAAGCCTGTGGGAAGGCAGATCGCCGAGATGTTCGTGCTGCACCAGGGTGCAAGCTGGAGCGAGGCGGAGAAGAAGGCCGTCGACGCGCTGACCCAGGTGAAGGTGCCCGCCCCGGCGCGGCGCGTGAAGGACTATCCGCACCAGCTTTCCGGCGGCATGCGCCAGCGCGTGATGATCGCCATTGCGCTCGCCTGCGAGCCCGACCTGCTGATTGCCGACGAGCCGACCACGGCGCTGGACGTGACGGTGCAGGCGGAGATCGTGGACCTGATGAAGGAGCTGTGCGCCGCGCGCGGCACCGCGATCCTGATGATCAGCCACGACCTTGGCCTGGTGACCGATATCTGCAAGCGCGTGTGCGTGATGTATGCCGGGCGGATCGTGGAGCAGCAGGACAGCGAGCAGATCTTCAACAACCCGCAGCATCCCTACACCCAAGGTCTCGTCGCCTCCCTGCCCCGGCTGGG
>JAIXTK010000200.1 GCA_027483995.1 Acetobacteraceae bacterium | reverse complement strand
GTCCCAGTCGGAATCCGGGTCTTCGGGGGGGTCGGTGGTGAGGGAGAGGAGCCAGTCCTTGTGCGGGCGGCGCATGGCGCGGCGCGTGGCTGAAGCGGCCGAGAAGGCGGCGAACAGGGCCAGCAGGAGGAGCTTGAGGGCGGCCGGAATCCGGGCGTGCAGAATCGCCCGCGCCCAGGGGCGCGGTGCGTCGGCTTGGCTCGGTGCGGCAGCTTGATGGGTCATCACCGGGACTTTGAGCACAGCAAAGACCGGTGGAACAGAAAATTTTCTTCGTTAATGTGACATTTTGTGTTTGACAGGAAAATAGAGCGCCGCTGTTTTGGGGCAAGGCGCGGGGCTGGCGCCCGGGAGCGTTGCGGAGGCTGGATCTAGTCCTGGAGGTCCACCACCACGGGCACGTGGTCCGACGGCTGCTCCCGCCCGCGTTCGTCCCGGTCTGGCCCCGCTGCCACCAGCCGTTCGGCCAGGGTGGGGGAGAGCAGCACATGGTCGATGCGCAGGCCGAGATCGCGCGGCCAGGCGCCGGCCTGGTAGTCCCAGAAGGTGAAGACCGGGCCAGTGGGGTGCAGGGCGCGCACCGCATCGGTGAGGCCGAGCCAGAGCAGCGCGCGGAACTGGGCCCGGGTGGCCGGCCGCACCAGGGCATCGGTGGGGGAGATGGCGCCGGGGGCGAAATCCACATCGGTGGGGCACACGTTGAAGTCGCCGGCGATCAGGAAGGGTGTGTCGGCGTCTTGCAGGGCCTTGGCGCGGGCGCGCAGGTGTTCCATCCAGGCGAGCTTGTAGGCATAGCCGGCATCGCCGCCGGAATTGCCGTTCGGCAGGTAGATGCCGATCAGGGTGATGCCGCCCGCTTCCACCTCGATATAGCGCGCCTGGGCGTCGTCTTCCGGCAGGCCGGGCAGCTTGGTGTGCACCGCCGTGAAGGGCACGCGGGCGAGGGCGGCGACGCCGTTATAGGCTTTCTGGCCCACCACGGCGGCTTCGTAGCCCAGCGCCTTGAAGGTGGCGGCCGGGAAGACGCCGGCTTCGCATTTCAGCTCCTGCAGGAACAGGATGTCGGGCTGCACCCGTTCCAGCCAGCGCGCCACGTGGGTTTCGCGCTGGCGGATGGAATTGACGTTCCAGGAGGCAATGCGCACGTGGGGCGGCTATTCGACCGAGAAGCTGGTGCCGCAGCCGCAGGCCGAAGCCGCGTTCGGGTTGCGCACGGTGAAATGGGCGCCCATCAGGGCATCGGAGTAGTCCAGCTCGGAGCCGGCCAGCAGATCGAGGCTGGCGGGGTCCACCAGCACCACGGCGCCGTCGCGTTCCACGACCAGGTCGTCTTCGGCCTGTTCGCCGTCCAGCTCGAAGCGATACTGGAAGCCGCTGCAGCCGCCGGCGAGCACGGCAACGCGCAGCTTGTTCGGCGCGCCGGGCGGTTGGCCTTGCACGATCGCGGTGATCTGTGCCGCGGCCCGCTCGCTCAGCCGGAAGGGGGCATCAACCATCTGGGTGTCCATGCCCTCTATGTAGGACAAGCCCCGTCCGGATTGAAGCCCCATCGTGAGAAGGCTGTGGATTGAAGCGCGAGAGAGCATCTTGTATCCGCAGCGCAGCATCTGAAGGTGCCTGCCCATGAAGCGGCCTGACGCGAGCCCGGGTCGATGAACGCCGTGCGCGCCCCCTGGGCGGTGCGGGCCGAAACCGCGCGTGGCCGCCTGCACCCGGAGCCGGAATCGCCCGGCCGCTCGCCGTGGCAGCGGGACCGGGACCGGATCATCCACTCCACCGCCTTTCGCCGGCTGCAGTACAAGACGCAGGTCTTCGTGAACCATGAGGGTGATTTCTTCCGCACCCGCCTGACGCATTCCATCGAGGTGGCGCAGATCGCCCGCTCCGTCGCGCGGGAGCTGCAACTGGACGAGGACCTGACGGAGGCGCTGGCCCTGGCGCACGACCTCGGCCACCCGCCGTTTGGCCATGCCGGGGAGGAGGCGCTTTCGATCGCGATGAAGCCGTTCGGTGGCTTCGACCACAATGCGCAGAGCCTGCGCGTGGTGACGCTGCTGGAAGCGCGCTATGCGGCGTTCGATGGGCTGAACCTCACCTGGGAAACGCTGGAGGGCCTGGCCAAGCATAACGGGCCGCTGCGCAAGCCGCCGCCCTATGTTGCCCAGTACGACGAGCGCCATAAGCTGGACCTGCACACCCACGCCTCCGTGGAGGCGCAGATCGCGGCGCTGGCGGACGACATCGCCTACCACTCGCATGATCTGGATGACGGGCTGCGCGCCGGCTTGTTCACCATCGAGGAAATCCGCCACCTGCCGGTGGTGGGCGAGGCGCTGGCCGCCGCCCGGCTCTCCAGCCTGGATGTGCCGCCGCAGCGCCTGCGGCACGAGACCAACCGGCGTGTGATCAATGCGCTGGTGACGGACCTGATCGAGGAGACCCGCCGGCGGATCGCCAAGCTGGACCCGGTGGATTCGGATGCCATCCGCCGCGCCCGCGCCCCGGTGGTGGCGTTCAGCCCGGCGATGGCGGACGCCAACCGGGCGATCAAGGATTTCCTGTTCGCCCATATGTACCGCCATTGGCGCGTCAACCGCATGGTGGCCAAGGCCAAGCGGATCACCGGGGAGGTGTTTGCCATGCTGCATGGCGATACCGGGCTGCTGAGCGCCGATTGGCGGGGACGGGCCGGGGAATCCGGCACCCCGCGTGCGGCCGTGGCGGTGTGTGACTATGTGGCTGGCATGACGGATCGGTATGCTCGGGACGAGCACTTGCGGCTGACCGATATTTCTCACTCACCTTAGGAAGGAAGCATGTTCTTTTTTGAAAAAAAGAACCAAAAAACTTTTGATCATTTGCGCCCGGGTGTAAATTGATAAAAGTCTTTTTGCTTCTTTTTCTTCAGAAAAAGAAGGCCTTTCTTTCTTCTGCCTTTCTGGAACCTCGCCGATGACCCACCTGTTTGCCACCCTGCGCGAGCGCGTTCTCGCCGCCCTGACCGCCGATCTGCCGGACCTGCCGCCGGAGGTGCTGGCGCGCGTGGAGGTGACGCCGGCGCGCGAGGCGGCGCATGGCGACATGGCGACCAACGCCGCGATGGTGGTGGCCAAGCCGGCCGGCCGCAAGCCGCAGGAAATCGCGCAGGCCCTGGTGGCGCGCCTCAAGGACCAGCCGGACATCGCCGAGGCGAGCGTGGCGGGGCCAGGCTTCGTGAACCTGCGACTCGCGGAATCGACCTGGCGGGCGCAGGTGCCGGCGATTCTCACGGCGGGCGAGTCCTATGGCGAGTCGGCGATGGGGCAGGGGATCAGGGTGAACGTGGAATACGTCTCCGCCAATCCCACCGGCCCGATGCATATCGGCCATTGCCGCGGCGCGGTGGTGGGGGATGCGCTGGCCAATCTGCTCGCCAAGGCCGGGTTTGCGGTGACGAAGGAGTACTACATCAACGATGCCGGCAATCAGGTGCTGGCGCTCGCCTGGGCGGCCTATTGGCGGTATCTCCAGGCGCTCGGCACCACGCTGACCGAGGATGAGTATGCCGCGATGGTGCCGGGTGGCCTGCAGTACCGCGGGGATTACCTGGTGCCGGTCGGGGAGGCGCTGAAGGCGGCGCATGGCGACAGCCTGGCCGCGCCTGCCGCCCATGTCGGCCCGGTGGAGACCTGGCTGCCGATCGTGCGCGACACCGCGCTGGCCATGATGATGGAGAGCATTCGCGAGGACCTCGCCCTGCTCGGTGTGGAGCAGGAGGTGTTTTCCTCCGAGCGCGCCCTGGTGGAGGCCGGGGCCGCCGATGCCACGATCGAGACGCTGCGTTCGCGCGGCCTGATCTATGAGGGCGTGCTGGAGCCGCCC
>JAIXTK010000023.1 GCA_027483995.1 Acetobacteraceae bacterium | reverse complement strand
GCTGAGCGCTTGAGGCTTAAGCGAGGGAACCGCAAAGGCGCCAAGAACGCCAAGGGGACGCCAAGGCTGCCTTGGCGCCTTCTTGGCGGCCTTGGCGCCTTGGCGGTTCCCCTTCCTTCCAGAAGGACAAGACCATGACCATCATGCAGGGCTTCCCGCCCGCTCCCGACGGGCAGGTGACGCTGGCCAACTGGCGCACGCCGCCGTTCAACCGGTGGGCTTTGCACCATGTGCGCGAGGTGGTGCCCTCTGCCGAGATCGCGAACGACCCGGAGAATGTGTGGGCGCTGCCGCTCGGCGATGCCGACCTCTCGGGGCTGGGCATCGAGGCGGCGCTGGCCTCCACGGCGACGGATGCCATGGTGGTGCTGCATCACGGGCGGATCGTGTTCGAGCAGTATGCGAACGGGATGGGGCGCAACACGCCGCATATCCTGATGAGCGTGAGCAAATCGGTGCTCGGCGTGGTGGCGGCGATCCTGGCGGCGCAGGGGCGGTTCGATACGGCGGCCCCGGTGACTTCCTTGATCCCCGAGGTGGCCGGCAGTGCCTATGACGGGGCGACGCTGGGGCAGTTGCTGGACATGCGGGCGGGGATCGCGTTCGAGGAGAACTACGAGGCGACCTCCGGCGCGATCATCGAATACCGCAAGGCGCAGGGCTGGAACCCGCTGGCGCCCGGCGAGACGCCGTCGGATTTGCGCTCGTTCTTCCCGGTGCTGCGCGACAGCGACGGGCCGCATGGCGGGCGGTTCCACTATGTGTCGCCCAATACCGACCTGCTGGGCTGGGCGCTGGAGCGGGCGTCTGGCACGCGCTATGCCGACCTGGCCGCCCAGCTGCTGTGGGCGCCGATGGGCGCGCAGCGGGATGCCTATATCACCGTGGACCGCTTCGGCGCGCCGCGCTGCGCCGGGGGCGTGTGCGCCACGGCGCGGGATCTCGCCCGGCTTGGCCAGCTGATCGCCCAGGGTGGGGCGCGTGACGGGCGGCAGATCATCCCCGCGGCCTGGATTGCCGATATCACCGGCAATGGCGACGCCGCGGCCTGGGACCGGGGGGATTTCGCCCATCTGTTCCCGGGCGCGGCCATGCATTACCGCGACAAATGGTACGTAACGCGGGAGGCAACGCCGATGCTGTTCGGGCTGGGCGTGAACGGGCAGAACCTGTTCGTGGACCAAGCGCGGCAGCTGGTGATCGCCAAGTTCTCGTCGCAGGCCAGCGCGCTGGATGTGCCGGCGATCGAGGCGACGATGGCGATGGTGGCGGGGATCAGGGGGCGGCTGGGCTAGGAGCCTGTTCGCCACCTCTACCCTGGCAGCCATCCAACGGCGATCTGCTCCGCTCCGGTGCTCACCAATCAGCGCCGGCCGGGGCCCAAGAGGGCCCGTCTGACGCCAACCGCCGGAAACGCGGTTTTCGCGGCGGATTCCGGGTGGTTTCGCGCGCATGGGCCCTGCGCCCAGGGCCGCACATGTTACCCCATGGTTAATCAACGCGGCACAAGAGGAGAATGGCATGATTTATTGTTGTTCTCCACTTCCGATGCGCCGTAACTATTTGTAAAATAGCAAAATTCATACATAATATTACGATTGCCGTTTGCCGGCATGAATGCTTATTGCCGTTACTGACGGTCAATAAGGCTGAGACTCAGGCCATTTCATGTTGTTTAGAGATTACGCTCACACACCGGCTCCAAGGCCAATCCTGGCCACGGCGAAGGCGGCAGACACATGTATTGCCGAAAAACACACCCCATCCCGCCTGGCCCTGATTGCCGTTACGATGGTCGCCAGCGAGTGCGACGTGATCGAGGCGTTTGTCCGCCACAGTTTGGTCTATGTCGATCACGTCCATCTGCAATTCCACAATTGCTACGATACGTCGCCCGAGATCGTCGCACGCCTGATCGCCGAAGGCCTGGCGGTCTCTGTCGAGCAGAGCGATACCCCGGTGCTGCGCCGGGAACATCTCGGCGATGCGCTGGCGCGGCGCATCGCGGCACAGGGCACATGGGACCATATCCTGCCGCTGGACGCCGACGAGTTCATCGTGGCCGAAAGCCGCGCAGCGCTGGAGGCCGCACTGGCCGGGGTGCCGCAGCCCGGCGCGCTGGCGGTGCCCTGGCTTTCCTATGTGCCGCAGCCCGATGACGATCCGCTCGACCCCAATCCGCTGACCCGCATCCGCAACCGGCTGGCGGAGCCGCATCCCGGGGTGCGCAAGGTGTTCTTCCGCGCTGCGTTGCTGGACGGGGATGACACCTACCTGGCCGACGGCAACCACCATCTTCTCAGCCGGAGCGGCCTGGCGATCCGGGAACAGCCGGCCGTTGGCATCTTCCTGGCGCATTACCCGGTGCGCAGCGCGCAGCAACTGGTGAGCAAGGTGCGCATGGGGGCGCTGGCCCGCCGCCTGAGCCCGGATTTCACCGAACACCAATCCCGCCACTGGCGCACCCTGGCGGCCGATCGGGCATTGGGCCCCGAGATATCGCCCGAGGCGCTGTCCCGGCTTGCGGTCTCCTATCTCCATGCCGGGGGCGGTGTGCCGGTGCCGGCGCCGCTGGCCACCGCGGTGCGCACGCTGCGCCATCCCGACCTGATCCATGTTGATGCCAGCGCCCGCCTGGCGGGCTTTGCCGAGGCGCTGGTGGCTCCCGCCCTGCACACGGACACGCCGGCCAGGGCGAGCGAGGCGGCGTATCGCACGGCGCTGGCCGAACTGGATGCGCTGCGCCGTATCGTGCAGCGCACCCATGCCAGTGCCCGCATCTACCAGGCCGTGGCAGGTGCCGGGCTGATTGGCGCGGCGGCGATGGCGCTGCTCGGCCTCGCCGTGATGCTGTAGTGTGACCGTGGCCGCCCCGCCACCGCCTGATGCCCCTTCCGGACCGGATGAAGCGACCGATGCCGGCGCGGAGCTGGCACGGCTGCGGGGCGAACTGGCCGCGCTGCAGGCCAGCCACCAGGCGGTGCTCGGCTCCTTCAGCTGGCGCCTGACCGCGCCGTTGCGCGGTGGTGCCCGGTGGCTCCACCGGCGGCTGCCCGGGGTATATGAGCGCGGCCGGCGATGGTTGCGCCGTGCCCCGGTGATCGGGCCCTGGCTGATCCACGCCGCGCTGGTTCGGCGCCATGCCGGGATTCATGGGGCGGCGCCGCGGCTGGATCCGCCGGTCACGTTCAACGAGCACATCCTGCACCGCATCCTGTTCGATCGCGATCCGCGCCTGAAGGTGCT
>JAIXTK010000343.1 GCA_027483995.1 Acetobacteraceae bacterium | reverse complement strand
TCCGCCTCGCCATGCGGGCGCACCGTGCCGCAGGAATGCAGGTTCGGGTCGATCAGCGGCGCCAGCGCCGGCGTGGCTTCCACCGCGGGATCGAGCGACAGCCGGATCTCGCGCAGGAACGAAAGATCCGGCCGGAACCCGGCGGCCACGATCACCCGATCCACCCGCACCTCGGCCGTGCGATCCTCCTGCCGGCCCGCCACCAGCAACGCCGCGCCGCCGGGGGTGATGCGGTCGATGCGGAACGGCGCCAGCGCCGTCACCGCCCCGCTTTCCACCAGTGCCTGCGCCCGGCTGCCCAGCTCGCCGCGCTGCGCCAGCCCGTCACGCGCCCCGCCGCCGAAATTCACCGCGCCCAGTGGCCGGCGGAACGCCCACAGGATGCGCGTGCCCGGCGCCTGCTCCGCCAGCGTTGCCAGATCGAGCACGGCATTCATCGCCGAATGCCCGGCCCCTACCACCAGCGTGGTGGCGCCGGCATAGGTGGCGCGCGCGGACCCCAGCACATCGGGAATGCCATAGGCGATCCGATCAACCTGAGCCGCCTCGCCTGGTGCCATCATGCCATGTGCCCCGGCCGGGTTGGGCGAGGCCCAGGTGCCGGAGCAGTCGATCACCGCCGCGGCCTCCAGCGCCGCCACTGCGCCACCTTCCTCCACATGCACCACGAAGGGGGCCGCGTCCCGGCTGGCGCCGTCGTGCAGCAAGCCGTGGTCGCGCCGTGCGATGCCCACCACCTTCGCGCCGGTGCGGATGCGCCCGCGCAGCGCCGGCGTGGCGGCCAGCGGCGCCAGGTAGTCCCGCACCAGCTCGGCACCGGTGGGGTAGGCCTCCGGGTCCGGTGCGGCCCAACCCGTGGGTTCCAGCAGCGCGCGGGATGCCGCATCGGTGTTGTAGCGCCAGGGCGAGAACATCCGCACATGGCCCCAGGCGCGCACGGCGTGCCCCACCTCCGGCCCAGCCTCCAGCACCAGCGGGGAAAGCCCGCGCGCCAGAAGATGCGTAGCTGCCGCCAGGCCCACCGGGCCGGCTCCCACGATCACGACGGGAAGAGAGCCTTCAGCCATGGCACGCTCCTTGATGCATTGACCATCAAGGTATAAAGCCGTGACATACCCAGCGCAAGCGCCTCAGCAGGCCCCGCAGCCATCCGCCGCGGCGAAGGCGCGCCCGGCGTCCTGCAACGCCGCGGTGGCTTCCATCCAGGCTTCCAGCGCCACGCGGAAGGCGGCGCGGCCCTGATCGGTCAGCGCATAGACGCGGCGCTGCCGGCCCTGCACCACCTCTTCCTCCACCGTCACGAACCCGCCGGCCTCGAACTCGCGCAGCACGGGATAGATCGTGCCTTCGGTCGGCGAGCAGCACCCGCCCGTCACCCGCGCCACGGTGCGCGCAATGTCGTAGCCATGCATCGGGCCATCATGCAGCACGCGCAGGATGAAGAACTTCGACAGCCCCATCTTGATGGTTCCCGACCAATAGGCGCGGGAGCCATAATCGATGCGGGGTGCAGGGACGGTGCGGAGCGGGGCCATGGCCCATCCTACCCCTTGCCCCCCGATGCATCAATCGACCTACACCTGAAGATGTTTCGCCCGCGCCCCGGTATCGGCCAGCAGCACATCGATCGCGCCGTCCCATACGATGCGCCCGGTCTCCAGGATCACCGCGCGATCGGCCACGCGCGACGCGAAGGCCAGGCTCTGCTCGGCGAGCAGCACCGTGGCGCCCTCGCGTTTCAGCGCCAGGATCGCCTCGGCCATCAAATCCACGATCACCGGCGCCAGGCCTTCGCCGGGTTCATCGAGCAGCAGCACGCGCGGATTGCCCATCAGCGTGCGCGCGATCGCCACCATCTGCTGCTCGCCGCCGCTGATCCGCGCCCCCGGCCGCTGGCGCAGGTCTGCGAGGTTGGGGAACAGCGCGAAGAGCCGCTCCGGCGTCCAGGGCGCCAGCCCGTCGCGCGCCGGACGGCGGCCGACTTCCAGATTCTCCGCCACGGTCAGGTCAGGGAACACCCGCCGTTCCTCCGGCACCCAGCCCAGCCCGGCGCGGGCGATGCGGTGCGGCTCCCAGCCCGCGATATCCGCGCCGGCCAGCCGCACCCGCCCGGCCGTGGGCCGCAGCAGCCCCATCAGCGCCTTGATCGTGGTGCTCTTGCCCGCGCCGTTGCGCCCCAGCAGCACCAGAACCTCCCCAGCCGCGAGATCGAACGACACGCCGCGCAGGATCTTCGCCCCGCCATAGCCCGCATGCAGGTTTTCCACCTGAAGCATCATGCGGCCGTGCCCAGATACACCGCCCGCACCCGGGGATCCGCCCGCACCGCCTCTGGGGTGCCCTGCGCGATCAGCCGCCCGCGGTCGAGCACCAGCACGCGGGCGGCATGGCCGAACACCACGTCCATGTCGTGCTCGGTGAACAGCACCGCCACGCCCTGGTCGCGCGCGATGCCGCGCACCAGCGCCATCAGCGCCGCGCGCTCCGCCGGCGCCATGCCGGCCGTCGGCTCGTCCATCAGCAGCAGCACGGGATCGCCGGCCAGCGCCATGGCGAGCTCCAGCCGCTTGAGGTCGCCATAGGCCAGCACGCCGGCCGGCCGCTCTGCCTGGCTTGCCATGCCCACCCGCGCCAGCAACCCCTCCGCCAGCCCCACATGCTGCGCATCCGCCGCCTGCCAGAACCGCCAGGCCTGCCTTTTCTGCGCCAGCAGCGCCGTCTGCACATTCTCCCGCACGGTCATGGAGGCGAAGCTGGCCGTGATCTGGAAGGTCCGGCCCACGCCGAGATGCGCGAGGTGCCGCGGCGCCGTTCCGGTCACGTCGCGCTCCGCCAGCCGCACAATGCCCTCGTCCGGCCGCAACTGCCCGCCGAGCATGTTGAAGCAGGTGGACTTGCCCGCCCCGTTCGGCCCGATCAGCGCCAGCATCTCCCCGGGCTCCACCGCCAGCGAGACGCCGGCCACCGCCTCGTTCGCCCCGAAGCGCTTGCGCAACCCTTCCGCCACCAGAACGCTCACGCCGCGCGCCCCCGCCAGCGGTCCCATGCGGCGGCGGCGGCGCCGGCGATCCCCGTGGGGAAGGCCAGCACCAGGGCGATAATCAGCAGGCCCAGCTTGATGCGCCAGAAATCGCCCATCAGCAGCCAGGATTGCAGCACGGTGAAGGTCACCGCCCCCACCACCGGCCCGGCCATGGTCTGCACGCCGCCCAACAGCACCATCACCAGCGCATCCACCGAATGCGGGATCGCCATGTAGGTGGGGAACACGCTGCCCTTGGCATAGGCGAACACCGCGCCAGACAACCCGGCCCCCGCGCCCGCGAGCACAAAGGCCGCCAGCCGCAGCCGGTGGGCATCCAGCCCGATCGCCTCTGCCCGTAGCGCTGAATCCCGTGTTGCCCGCAAGGCAAACCCGAACGGCGCGAACAACGCCCGGCGCAGCACCAGCGCGCCGCCGACGCACAGCAACAGCGCCAGCCAGTACATTGTGGGCTTGTCCGCCGCCCAGCCATCCGGCCACACGCCGAGCACGCCGTTATCCCCGCCTGTGACTTCCACCCACTGGAACGCCACCGCCCAGGCGATCTGCGCGAAGGCCAGCGTGAGCATGGCGAGATACACGCCCGACATCCGCACCACGAAGGCACCGACCAGCAGCGCCAACGCGCCGGCCGCGAACGGCGCCAGCAGCAGCCCGACCGCCATGCCCGCGCCCAGCCCCTTCGCCGCGAAGGCCGCGGCATAGGCGCCCACGCCGAACCAGGCCGCGTGCCCGAAGCTCGCCATCCCGCCCGGCCCCATCATCACGTGCAGGCTGGCCGCGAACAGCACCGCCACCGCCGCCTCCGTCAGCACGCTCAGCAGATACGGCCCCGCCACGAACGGCGCCAGGATCGCCAGCACCAGCGCCACCGCGCCCAACAATTGCAGCGCCAGCCCCGCTGGGCGGATCGGCGCCAGCGCCTCCACCTCGCCGCGCGCCATCGCCTGCGGCTTGCCCAGCAGACCATGCGGCCGCACCACCAGCACGGCGGCCATCACCAGGAACACCAGCACCAGCGTGATCTTCGGCACCAGCGCGATCCCGAAAGCCTGCAACACCCCGATCAACAACGCCGCCAGGAACGCGCCGGTAAGGCTCCCCATCCCACCGACCACCACCACCACGAAAGCCTCGGCGATCACCGACAAATCCATGTTCAAATTGGCCGACCCCTGCGGCAGCGCCAGCGCACCCCCCAGCCCCGCCAGCCCCGCCCCCAACGCGAACACGCTGGTGAACAGCACCCGCTGGTCCACCCCCAACGCCGCCACCATGTCCCGATCCTGCGTCGCCGCCCGCACCAGCAGCCCCCAGCGCGTGCGATGGAACAACAGCAGCAACCCACCCAGCACCGCCGGCCCGACCACGATCAGCACCAGGTCGTAGAACGGAAACCTGAGCCCCGCGATCTCCACCGCCCCGCGCAACC
>JAIXTK010000060.1 GCA_027483995.1 Acetobacteraceae bacterium | reverse complement strand
GCCCAGACCGCGGCGCCCACGTCGCCTTCCATCGCCGAGATGCAGGCCCGCCGCGCCAAGCCGACCGACCTCGCCGCCGCCCTGAAGCAGCGCGACGCCATCGTGGCCAGGCAGGCCGCCACCATCGCCCGCCTCAACCAGTCCAAGGCCGAGATGCAGCAGCGCCTCGCCGATAGCCAGGCCCGCCTCGCCCAGGCCCGCAAGGTGCGCTGAGCGCCCTGCCCGCCTTCGCCGTTTCGTTCATGCTGGCGACCCCGCGCCGCGCGCGGTCCGGGGTCGCAGTGCCTCCCGACAGGTATCGAATGCCCCGCCTTTTCCTTCTTCCCGCCCTGGCCGCCTGCCTGCTGCTGTCCGCGTGCGGCAATTACCGCGACTTGCCGAGCCATGGCGGGGGCAAACGCCTGGCGCTGGAGCAGGTGGCCGTTTCCTCGGCGATCCGCGCCGCCCTCGGCCAGATGCCGTTCGAGGTGCTGCGTGGCCGCACCGTGAGCCTGGAAGTGGCGATCATCCAGGACGAGGGCAGCGGCTACATGAGCGGCGGCCGGCCGACCATGACCGGCGGGCTTTCAGCCACCGTGAACTCCGCGGTGCGCAACGCCGCCGGGCTGCTGAATGGCGGCGCCAGTGCCGGGGTGCTGCCGACGGGGCCGAACTACCAGATGAACACCTATCTTTCCGTCTCCGACCGGCCATTCCTGGCCGCACTTCTGGCCAGCGCGCTGAACCGCAACAACGTCTCCGTCCGGCCGGATGGCATCGGCGCGGGCGGGCCGCCGGCCACGCATACGCTGGAAGTGATCGTGGACGTGCTGGGCATCGTGCGCGAGCGCCAGGACTGGCTGCTGGCCAACCGCGAGCGGACGCGCACGATCGTTTCGATGGAATTCGTGGTGACGCCGAACGAGCCCGGGCAGGAGCGCGTGGTGCGCCGCGTGAGCTACGAGGCGAGCTACGACGAGAAATATATCCTGTGGACCGGGCCGGTGGAAGAGGGCTTCAAGCTGAAGCGCCTGCCGGTGCTGGCGCCGCTGGAGGAAGCGGAGATGCCGCAGTCTTCCCCCGTGCCTTCCGCCGCCGCGCCGGTGCCGGCGATGGTTCCGGGCTCCACGGCGCGGCTGCCCGGGGTGCCGCGGGCACCTTGAGGGGGCTGGGGTTCAACGAAACGGGGGCGCCGGCATGATCGCCGGCGCCCCCTTTTTCATGCCGCCCCGCCGGGACGATCAGTCGCGCGGCTTGTCCGGCCAGAAGCGGGCGCCGCGGCGGGAAAGGCCGCCGGAGACGCCGACCGGGTGGCCATCCGCCCGCCAGCAGGCAGCGCCGGTCATCGTGCCGTCGTCGTTGAAGGCGATGCCGTTCATGCCGCCGGCGACATGGGGCAGCACCTCCACGCGGTGGCCGCGGGCGCGCATCTGGCCGTAGATGGATTCCGGATAGGTGTTCTCCATCTCCAGCGTGGGCCCCTCGCTCCACTGGCGCGGGGCTTCCACGGCTTCCTGCAGCGACATGCCGTGGTCGATGATGTTCATCATCGCCTGCCACACGCTGGGGAAGATGCGCTTGCCGCCGGGCAGGCCGAGGGCGAATTTCAGGCGGCCTTCCAGCAGCGCCATCGAGGGAGCCATGGAGGTGGTGACGCGCTTGCCCGGGGCGATGGACAGCGCGCTGCCCGGCCGCGGGTCGAAGGTGTGCATGTAGTTGTTGGGGATGATGCCGGTGCCGGGGATGACGATGCGGGCGCCGAAGGTGTTGTTGATGGTCGACGTGATGGCGCACACGTTGCCGTCGCGGTCAGCGGCGGTCATGTGCGTGGTGTTGTTGCCTTCGCCCTGCTTGATGCCCGGCGACCAGGCCTGGGTGCGCTGCATGTTGATCAGCGCGCGGCGCTGGGCGGCGTAGTCGCGGCTGGTGAGCAGGGCCACGGGGACCTGGACGAAATCGGGGTCGCCAGAGGCCTCGGCGCGGTCGGCGAAGGCGATCTTCAGGGCTTCCGCCATCAGGTGCACGAGGTCGGGCGAGCCGAAGCCCATGCCGCGCACGTCGTAGGCTTCCATGATGTTCAGCATCTGGGTGATGTGAACGCCGGAGGCGGCGGGCGGCGGGGGCATGATGAGTTCCCAGCCGCGATAGGTGGTGCGGATGGGCTCCCGCTCCTTGGTGCGATAGGCGGTGAGGTCCTCCTTCGAGAGGGCGCCGCCCATCTTTTGCACATAGGCGGCCACCGCATCGCCGATGGCGCCGCCGTGCAGGGCGCCCACGCCTTCCTTGGCGATGAAGCGCAGGGTCTCGGCATAGTCGCCCTGCACCAGAAGCTCGCCGGCCTTCAGCGGGCTGCCGCCGGGCAGGAGCATGGCGGCGATCTCCTTCTGCAGGGCGAGATCGGGGGCGGCGCCGGTGATGCATTCATGCAGGTACGGCGTGGCGCGGAAGCCGCGGCTGGCGTGCTTGATGGCGGGTTGCAGCACCTCATCGAGCGACATCGTGCCCCAGCGCTTCAGGGCCTCGGTCCAGCCCAGGAGGGAGCCGGGGGCGCAGATGGCGTTCACGCCCACCACGTTGGCGCGGTCGGTGGTTTCGTAGTTCTCCAGCGCGCCGCCGGGCACGGGGTTGAACATGTCTGCCCGGCCGGCGAGCGGCACGGCGCTCATCGCATCGAGGATGCGGTTGGTGCCGTCGGCGGTGCGGATGTGCATGGTGGCGCCGCCGACGATGCCGACCATCATCGGCTCCACCACCGTCAGCGCGAACAGCGTGGCCACGGCGGCATCCACCGCGTTGCCGCCGGCGGCGATCATTTCCGCGCCGGCCGCGGAGGCGAGCGGGTGGTTGCTGACCACCATGCCGCGGCTGCCGACGCCCGGCTGCTTTTCGCAATGGAACACGGTGGTCGCGCGCTCGCGCCAGCTTTGGGCCATGGGGTGCCTCCCTGAATTCGATGGGCGGAGCGTGCCATGGGCGGGCGGGGGGCGCCAGCGGCGGCGGGCGCGGGTGGGAGTTGCGGGTTCGTGCCCCCTGCCCCACAGATGCGCCATGGACCCCTTTGCCACCGCCCATGGACGCGAGCTTGAGCCCTGGATCACCGCCGATCCCGCCCGGCATGGGCCGGCGCGCGGGCGGGCGGCGGTGGCGGCGGCGAACCCGCTGGCGGCGCGGGCCGGGCTGCTGATGCTGAAGGCCGGCGGTTCGGCGGTGGATGCCGCGGTGGCGGTTCAGATGGCGCTGACGGTGGTGGAGCCGAATGCCTCCGGGATCGGGGGCGGGGCCGTGATTCTCGTGCATGACGGGGACGAGGTGCTGTGCCTGGATGGGCTGGCGCGGGCGCCGGGGCGGGTGACGGCGCGGTTGATGACGGATTTCGATGGGCGCAGCGTGCCCAGCGAGCGGGCGATGTATGGCGGGCGGACGGTGGGCGTGCCCGGCGCGGTGATGGCGCTGGAGCATGCGCATCGGCGATTCGGGCGGCTGCCTTGGGCGGAGCTGTTCCAGCCGGCGATCGAGCTGGCGGAGGAAGGGGCGCCGCTGTCGCCGTATCTGATGCGGGCGCTGGCCGAGAATCCCGCGGTGCGGGATACGCGATTCGGGCGGGCGCAGTATTGCGCGGGCGGGCTGGCGCTGCCGCCGGGGACGGTTCGGCGCAATCCGGCGCTGGCGGCCAGCCTGCGGGCGATCGCCGAGGGCGGGGCGGCGGCGCTGCATGAAGGGCCACTGGCCGAGGCGATCGTGGCGGCGGTGGCGGACGACCCGTTTGCGGGCACGATCACCATGGCGGATATGGGCAGCTACCTGCCGGTGGAGCGGGCGCCGCTGCGATTCGGGGTGGGCGGGCTGGACGTGCTGGGCGGGCCGTTGCCGGCCTATGGCGCGCTGTCGGCGGCTGAGATCATCGGGTTCGTGCGGCATCATGGGCTGGAGTCGCTGGGGGCGATGCCCTCCGAGGACGCGGTGCATCTGCTGGTGGAGGCTGGGCGGGTTTCGGTGATGGACCGGTGGCCGTTCGCGGATCCGGATTTCTCGCCGGCCGATGTCTCGTTGCTGCTGGAGCCGGAGTACCTCGCGGCGCGGGCGGCGCTGATCGATCCGGTGCGGCGCGCGGATCGGTATCCTGTCGGGCGCGGGCGGGAGCTTGGTGCCAGCATGACCAGCCATCTGTGTGCCGCCGATGGGCGTGGGCAGGTGGTTTCGATGACCACCACGATCAACCAGAATTTCGGCAGCCGGATCGAGGTGGGCGGGTTCTGGCTGAACAATGTGATGACCAACTTCGCCAACGAGCCAGTGCTGCGCGGGCGCAGCGGGCGGGAGTGGCGGGACCCGAACGCACTGGCGCCGCACAAGCGGGCGCGCACCACCATCGCGCCGGTGATCGTGCTGGGGCCGGAGGGGCGGCCGTTGGCGGCGCTGGGCGCGGGTGGCGGCTACCGGATCATCGGCTATGTGGCCAACGCGCTGCTGCGCCTGGCGGGCGGGATGCGCGATGCGCAGGCGATCCTGGATGCGCCGCATGCGATGAACTGGAACGGGATCACGGAGATCGAGCCGGAGTTGGAGGCGTTTGCGAAGCCGCTGGCGGCGCGGGGGCACTGGCCGCATGTGCGGCGGCTGGATGGCGGGACGCAGTGCCTGGTGATCGAGAATGGCGTGGTGAACGCGGCGGGGGACAAGCGGCGCGATGGGTGGGGGATGGCGCTGGCCTAGGGCCGGCTGCGGGCATGACTCATCGCCGCGGGACGCGGGGTTTTCGCGACGGATTCGAGGTGATTTCGGGCGCGTGATGGCGTGGGCGGACCACGGGCGGCCTGGGACGGGCGGAGTACGGGCGCGCGGTGGCCGGAGAGGGCCATGCCCTCGGCGCGGTCGCAGCGCATCAGCCAGCCGAGGCGGGCGCGCCGGCGCAGAAATCGGCGCAGGACATACGGGTCCCAATCGGAGTCTTCGCTGGTGTCGGTGGTGAGGGAGAGGAGCCAGTCCTTGTGCGGGCGGCGCAGGGGGCGCGCGGTGGTTGCCGCCGAGAGGGCGGCGAACAGGGCCAGCAGGAGGAGCTTCAACGCGGCCGGAATCCGGGCGTGCAGAATCGCCCGCGCCCAGGGGCGCGGTGCGTCGGCTTCGCTCGGTGCGGCGGGTTGATGGGTCATCACCGGGAATTTGAGCACAGGATAGACCGGCGATCCAGAAAAATTTCTTATGTTTAGGTAGATTTTTGGGTTGACGCGGTGGGATGTGGTTAGACGAGATGGCGGCCTGACGCCCGCCCTACGTGGGATAAAACAACGGACGAATCAACTTGCCTGTTTGGGGTCAGGCTGGATGATCGCGTGGCATGGTGTGAAGGGCTGGATTGCTTCACTTCGTTCGCAATGACGAGTGGAAGACCGTTGTAAAATAATGAAAGTTTTTTGGTTCTTTTTTTCAAAAAAGAACGCGCTTGCTTACTTGATCTCCCGCGCCACCGGGAACGATCCGAAGCATCCTTCGCGCCCCACGCTGAAGGCGGCCGCGCGCTGGGCGCGAGGGATCGCCTCGGCCAGCGCCTCGCCGCGTGCGACGCCGGCCGCCAGCACGCCGCAGAACACGTCTCCGGCGCCGGTGGTATCGACGACGTGCGTGCGTTCGGCGGGGAAGGCGCGCAGATCGGCATCGGCAAGCAGGCAGCCTTCGGCGCCCAGCGTGACGATGGCGGCACCGCGGGGGGCGAGGGCGCGGATTGCCTCGCGTGGTGTGTCGCGGCCGGTCAGGGTGCAGGCTTCGTAGCGGTTGGCGACGACGAGGTCGCAGAGCGGCAGCAGGTCGGCGTAGCGCCAGCGCAGGGGCGCGGTGTTCAGCATCACGCGGGCGCCGCGGCCCCGGGCGGCACGGGCGGCGCCGATGGTGATGTCCAGGCGCAGATTGCCTTGCATGAGCAGCAGGTCGCCGGGTTCCATGTCGCGCACGAAACGCTGCGCGTCGTCGTGGCGCAGGGAGTCGCAGCAGGCACCCGTGCTGATGATGCAGTTCTCGCCGTCGGGCGCGACCATGAGGCTGGAAAGGTCGGTCGGCGCACCGGTGTTCACCCAGGTGGCATGCAGGAACTCCGCGGCCAGGGTGGTACGGATCAGGGCGGTTTCGGGTTCGGTGCCCAGCGCGGCCATGAAGCGCACCTCGGCGCCGGCGCGCGCGGCCATCACGGCCTGGTTGAGGCCCTTGCCGCCCGGCGAGCGGAGGATACCGGTGGCCATGAGGGTTTCGCCGGGCGCGGGCAGGCGGGGCACGCGCAGGGTGGTGTCGAGCGAGGCGTTGCCCAGTACGAAGATGCGGGGGACGAGGATGCGGCTCATCGGGCTTTCGCGACGGCCTGCATGAAGGTGGCGACGCGGTCGGGGTCGACCTCGCTCCACCAGACGCCGTCCTGCTTGAGGTAGCTGGCGACGATGACGGCGTCGGCGACGGAGAGGATATCGCCGACATTGTCGGGGTTCACGCCGCTGCCGACGGCGACGGGGAGGGAGGTGCCGGCGGCGATGGTGCGCAGTTCCTCCGTGGTGGCGGAATCGCCGGTGCGCTGGCCGGTGGCGATGGCGACATCGGCATCGAAGAATTCCACGTCCCGCGCCAGTTCCTGGATGGAGCGGTCGGCGGTGATGGCGTGGGCGCCGTGCTTCACGTGGACATCGGCGAAGATCTTCACGTTGCGGGCGTGGAGCCAGGCGCGGTAGCGGGCGGCTTCGGCGGCGCGGCCTTCCATGAAGCCCTCGTTGGCGACATAGGCGTTGGCCCATTGGTTGACGCGGATGAAGGCGGCCCCTGCGGCTTTGGCCACCGCCAGGGCCTGGACGGCGCCGTTGGCGAGCACGTTGACGCCCACCGGCAGGCGTGTGGCGGTGCGCACGGCCTGGGTGATGACGGCCATGCAGGCGGCGGTTTCCGGGCCGAGATCGGCGGGCTTGGCGAAGGGGATGTCGCCGTGGTTCTCGACGATCAGGCCATCGAGCCCACCGGCGCGGTAGCGTTCGGCTTCCGACAGGGCGTGGGCGAGCAGTGCGTCCATGCTGGCGCCGTCGTAGTCTGGCGAACCCGGCAGGGCGCGCAGGTGGATCACGCCGATCACGGCCTTGCGGCGGCCGAAGATCGCCTCGATCGCATGGGGCTTGCCCCGGAACACCGCCATCGCCTGATCCTCATACGCTTGGTTGACGCTTACCCTGCGGGACCGCGATGCTCCAGCCCATGCTTTACCGGAACCACCCCTGATGCGCGCCATTGCCGGGCGCGTGATTGCGCTGCTGCCGATCCTGTTCGGGCTTTCCGTGCTGTCCTTCACCCTGCTGGCCATGGTGCCGGGCGACCCGGTGACGGCGATGCTGGGGCTGGAGGCCTCGCCCGAGGCCATCGCCACGCTGCGGGCGAAATTCGCGCTCGATCAGCCATTGCCGGTGCGGTTCCTGGCCTGGTTCGGCAACCTGCTGCAGGGCGATCTCGGCCGTTCGATCCAGACCGGGCGGCCGGTGCTGGAGATGGTGGTGACGGCGCTGGGGCCGACGCTGCTGCTGGCCGGGGCGGCGCTGCTGGTCTCGCTGGCCATCGCGCTGCCGGCGGGGATTGTGGCGGCGACGCGGCGCAACCGGCCGGCGGATTTCGCGGTTTCGCTGGTGGCGTTGTGCGGCTTGTCGCTGCCCAGTTTCTGGCTGGGGATCCTGCTGATCCTGGGGCTTTCGATCGCCTGGCCGGTGTTTCCCGCCAGCGGCTATGCGCCGTTGCTGGCCGATCCCTGGACGGCGCTGCGCCACCTGGTGCTGCCGGCGGCGACGCTGGGGGTGGCGCTGGCCGGGGCCAGCATGAGGATGACGCGATCGGCGATGCTGGAGGTGCTGCCGGCGGATTTCATTCGCACCGCGCATGCCAAGGGGCTCGGCCCGCGCCGGGTGGTGTGGCGCCATGCGCTGCGCAACGCGCTGATCCCGATCGTGACGCTGGTGGGCATTCAGCTCGGCCAGTTGCTGGGCGGCGTGGTGGTGACGGAGACGGTGTTCGCCTGGCCGGGGATCGGCAAGCTGGTGGTGGATGCGATCTTCGCGCGCGACTACCCGGTGGTGCAGGGCGCGATCCTGGTGACGGCGACGCTGTTCGTGCTGCTGAATCTGGCCACCGACCTGATCTGCGTGGCGCTTGATCCGCGCCAGAGGGGCGGCGCATGAGGCGCGATCCGCGCGCCCTGCTGGGGCTGGTGCTGGTGGCCCTGGTGCTGGCCGCGGCCGGGCTGGGCCCGCTGCTGTGGCGGGTGGGGCCGGAGGTGGCGGATTTCATGGCGCCGCTGGCCGCGCCATCGGCCAAGCATCCGCTGGGGACGGATGATCTGGGGCGGGACACGCTGGCGCGCATGCTGGCCGGGGCGCGGGTTTCGCTGCTGGTGGGGATGGGCAGCGTGGCCGGGGCCTGCCTGCTGGGCGGCGCGATCGGGCTGGTGTGCGGCTTCCTCCGCGGCTGGACCGACCGGGTGCTGATGCGCGCGATGGACGTGCTGCTGGCCTTCCCCGGCATTCTGCTGGCGCTGGGCGTGACGGCGGCGCTGGGCGCCTCTGCCACCAATGCGGCCATTGCCATCGGGTTGGTGCATCTGCCGGTGTTCGCGCGCATCGCCCGGGCGCAGGCGATGCTGGTGGCGGCGATGGATTATGTGGAGGCGGGCCGGGCCATCGGGCGCTCGCCGGCGGCGATCCTGCGCGCGCATATCCTGCCCAATGCGCTTTCGCCGATCCTGGTGCAGGCATCGCTGTTGCTGGCTTCTTCCATCATCACGGAATCCTACCTGTCGTTCCTCGGCCTGGGCGTGCAGCCGCCCACGCCGACCTGGGGCAATATGCTGCGCGATGCCGTGGGGTTCCTGGACCATTCGCCCTGGATGGCCTGGTTTCCCGGCATGGCAATCTTCGCCACCGTGCTCGGTTTCAACCTGCTGGGGGATGGGCTGCGCGACCGGCTCGACCCGCGGGCGGCGCGCGGGGCATAGTTCCGGCAATGACGAAAAGGAGTCTCCGCATGACGCTCTCTCGCCGCGCGCTGCTTGCCACCCCTGCCCTTCTGGCCGCCCCCGCCCTGCTTGGCGCCGGCAGCGCCTTCGCCCAGGGGCGCACGCTGACCGTGGGTGTGGTTTCCGACCCCGTGACGCTGGATCCGGCCTTCTCCGCCAGCTTCTTCGAGAACCAGGTGCTGTACAACCTGCACGAGACGCTGCTGGTGGCATCGCCGACCGGGGAGATCTCGCCGGGGTTGGCGAGCTTCGTGCTGCGCGATGCGCTGACCTACGACTTCACGCTGAAGCCGAACCTGACCTTCCATGACGGCACGCCGGTGGATGCCGCGGCGGCCAAGGCGAACCTCGACCGCTACATGGACCCGGCCGTGGGCTCCATCCGCCGCTCCGATCTCGGGCCGCTGACCAGCGTGGAGGTGACGGGCCCGCTCACCTTCACGCTGAAGCTTTCCGCCCCCTTCGCGCCGCTGCCGCTGGTGCTCACCAACCGCGCCGGCATGATCGTCTCGCCGGCGGCGCTGCGGGCGCTGGGCGCGGATTTCGCCACCAAGGCGGTGGGCTGCGGCGCCTACCGCGTGGTCTCCTGGACCAAGAACAGCGAGCTGGTGCTGGAGAAGTTCGCCGGCTACTGGCGCGGCGCCGACCACGGCTTCGACCGCATCGTGGTGCGCCCGATCCCGGACGAGACGGTGCGCCTGGCCAATCTGCGCAGCGGCACGATGCAGCTGGTGGATGCCATCCCGCCGCAATCGGTGGCGGCACTCGGGCGCGAGGCGAATGTGCGCGTGTCGCAGATGCCTTCCATGGGCTTCAACGGATGGTCGTTGAACTGCACCCGCGCCCCGTTCAACGATGTGCGGGTGCGCCGCGCCTTCCTGGCGGCGGTGGACCGGGATGCGATCCATCGCATCGTGTTCTTCGGCACCGGGCAGCCGGGCTATGGCCCGCTTTCGCCGGCCGTGGCCTGGGCGTTCAACCCTTCCTACAAGGCCAATGCCTTTGACCCCGCCGCGGCGAAGAAGCTGCTGGCGGAGGCCGGTGCCACGGCGCCGGTGCCGGTGACGATCACGGTGACCAACTCGCCGCAGATGGCGCGCATCGCACAGGTGGTGCAGGCCCAGGCGGGCGAGGCCGGGTTCAAGGTGGAGGTGAAGCTGATCGACCCCAGCAGCCTGATCACCGTGCTGCGGCAGCGCGATTTCGACGTGTGCATGTCGCCGTGGTCGGGCCGCTACGACCCCGATGGCAACATGTTCAACTATTTCACCAAGGGCGGGCCGAACAACTTCCCGGGCTATGACAGCGACGAGACCACGGCGCTGCTGCAGCGTGCGCGGTCGGAGACGGACCAGAAGACGCGCGTGGCGCTGTATCACCAGGCGCAGGACAATCTGGGCCGCGATGCGCCGATGCTGTTCCTGCATTTCGATGCGATCCTGCAGGCCAGCGCGGCCGGTTTGCGCTGGACGCAGTATCCCGATGCGGTGTTCCGCCTGTACGACGCGCGGATGGGCTGAGCCATGGCGAGGAAGCGCATTCTGCTGGCGGGCGAAAGCTGGGTGACCACCGCCACGCACATCAAGGGCTACGACCTGTTCCCGGCGGCGGGCTATGCCACCGGGTGCGGGCCGTTCCTGAAGGCGATGGCGGGCGAGCCCTTCGACATCGTGCACATGCCGAGCCACATCGCGGCCACCGACTTCCCCGCCACGCTGGAGGGGTTGCAGGCGTACGACGCGGTGATGCTGAGCGATATCGGCAGCAACACGCTGCTGCTGCACCCCGATGTGGCCAATTTGTCGCGCACCTTCCCCAACCGGCTGAAGCTGCTGAAGCAGTATGTGGCCGCCGGCGGCGGGCTGGCGATGATCGGCGGCTATTACAGCTTCCAGGGCTGGGCCGGGGGCGCGCGCTATCGCGGCACGGCGGTGGAGGCGGTGCTGCCGGTGAGCATCCATCCGTGGGATGACCGGATCGAAGTGCCGGAGGGGTTCCGCGCCACGGTCGGTGCGCCTTCGCATCCGCTGCTGGCCGGCGTGGCGGCGGAATGGCCGGTGATGCTGCGGCTGAACGAGGTGGTGGCCAAGCCGGACGCGACCGTGCTGGCGCATGCGCCTGACGAGGACGGGGCGCACCCGCTGCTAGTGGTGGGGCATCATGGCGCCGGGCGCACCCTGGCCTGGACCACGGACATGGGGCCGCATTGGCTGCCGCAGGAGGCGATCGACTGGGCGGGCTTCGTGCCGTTGTGGCGCAACCTGCTGGGGTGGCTCTGCACCAAGGCCTGACTTGGAAACGGCCCTCTATGCGCCGGTCAAGGCGTTCCTGGAGGCGCGCGGCTTTGCGGTGAAGGGCGAGGTGCGCGGCTGCGACGTGGTGGCGGTGCAGGGCGATGCGAAGCTGCTGGTGATCGCGGAGCTGAAGCTCGGGCTTTCGATGGAGCTGCTGTTGCAGGCGGCGGACCGCATGGCGATGGCGGACGAGGTGTGGCTGGCGGTGCCGGCGACGCGCAAGGGGCGCGACCAGGACCGGCGGGCGCACCGGCTGTGCCGGATGATGGGGGTGGGGCTGCTGGCCGTGACGCTCTCCACCGGGCGGGTGGCGGTGCTGGCCGATCCCGGGCCCTATCGGTTGGGGCTGGCGGGGCGCAAGCGTTCGCGGCTGATGGCAGAGTTCGCCAAGCGCCAGGGCGACCCCACGCCCGGTGGCGGGCGCGGCCGGGCGATCATGACGGCCTATCGCCAGGCGGCGCTGGCACTGGCCGAGAAGCTGCGGGATGGCCCGGCGCGGCCGCGCGACCTGAAGGCGGTGGCGCCGGATGCGGGAAAGATCCTTTATCGAAACGTGTACGGCTGGTTCGCCCGGCCGGCCACCGGGCTGTATGCCCTGACGCCGGACGGCGAGGCGGCGCTGGCGGCATGGCTGGCCGAAGCGGCGCTAACGGGCTAGCTTCCCGGCGGCGATGGGTGGGAGAGGGACGGAGCGATGGCGTTCAAGGTGCTGACGGGCGAGTTCGCTCATGAGACCAACACCTTCAGCAAGGTGCCCACCACCATCGACAACTTCCGCCGTGGCAACTGGATCACCGGCAACGAGATTGTCGGCGCAAGGCGCGGCACCCACACCGCCTTGGGCGGCAGCTTCGACATGGCGGACAAGTTCGGCTGGGTGCTCGCCCATCCGATCTGCGCCAGCGCCAACCCCTCTGGCTATGTGGATGACGGGTTGTTCAACCAGGTGTGCGACATGTTCCTGGCGGCGGCCGAGGGCGTGGACGGCGTGCTGCTGCATCTGCACGGCGCCATGGTGGCGCAGAGCCATGAGGATGCGGAAGGCGAGTTGCTGCGGCGCCTGCGCGCCAAGGTGGGGCCGGATGTGCCTGTTGTCGTCACGCTCGACCTGCATGGCAACATCACCGAGGCGATGGCGAACAACGCCAATGCCCTGATCGCCGTGCGCACCTATCCGCATATCGACCACTACGAAATGGCGATCCGGGGCGGCGAGCTGCTGCAGCGCGCGATGAAGGGTGAGATCAAGCCCGTGACGGTGATCGCCAAGCGCCCGATGCTGCGCGGCCTTGATGGCGGGCGCACCCAGGAAGGCCCGATGCGCGAGCTGATCGACCGCGGCGAGGCGGTGGAGAAGGCGGGAGGCGCGCTGGTGGTGAGCGTGTGCAGCGGTTTCACGGCCGCCGACATCCGCGACATCGGCCCTTCGGTGACCGTGACCACGGATGCCAATGCCGAGGCCGGGCGCAAGATTGCCGAGAGCTTCATGGATTATGCCTGGGAGACCCGCGCATTCGTGGGGATCACCGACTGGTCGATCGCTGACGCGGTGGCGCATGCGAAGAAGGGTGAGGGTGCGCATAAGGCGCCGCTGGTGATGTCGGACGTGACCGACAACCCCGGCAGCGGGCATTACGGCGACACGACCGACGTGCTGCGCGCCATGATCACCGCCGACCTGCAGAATGCCTGCTTCTATGCCATCTACGATCCCGAGGCGGCGCAGCAATGCGCGGCCATCGGCATCGGCAACACCGGCACCATCACGCTGGGCGGCAAGCATGATGCGCGCTTCGGCGGCGGGCCGTTGACGCTTTCGGGCGAGGTGGCGACGCTGAGTTCCGGGAAGTTCCGCGCCTTCGGGCCGATGGGCGGCGGGGTGTGGCGCGACAAGGGGCTGTCGGCGCTGTTCCGCGTCGGCGGCATCGATATCTGCATCATCAGCAACAATGGCCAACTGACCGACCTGGCCCAGCTCACCTCGCTTGGCGTGGACCCCACCACGAAGGACACGATCGCGGTGAAGTCCAAGCACCACTTCCGCGCCTGCACCACGCCGATTGCGCGCGAGATCATCACCATCGACGGCGGCGGGCTTGGGTCTGCCATCCTGTCGAACCCCGCAGGCTACAAGAACGTCCGGCGCCCGATCTGGCCGCTGGACGCGATTTAGGAGCACCGTATTTTGGCCGTTCGCGCACCAAGAGCCACCTCGAAGACCAAGAAGGCGGCGGCCGAGGCCGTGGCAGATGCCTCCCCGACCGTGCCCACTGAGGCTCTGACGGTGGAACACGCCGTGCCCGGGCTGGAGGCGCCGGCCGAGATCGTGGTGGATAGCTGGGGCATTCCCCATGTGCGCGCCAACACGCGGCGCGACATCTTCTTCGTGCAGGGCTTCAACGCTGCGCGCGACCGGCTGTGGCAGCTGGATATCTGGCGCAAGCGCGGCCTGGGCCGGCTGGCGGCCGATTTCGGGCCTGGCTTCCTGGCGCAGGATCGTGCGGCGCGGCTGTTCCTGTATCGCGGCGACATGGATGCGGAATGGGCGAGCTACGGCACGCCCGAGGCGCGGGCGATGACGGAGGCTTTTGCCGCAGGGATCAACGCGTTCATCGAAATGTCGGATCGCGACCACTCCATGCGCCCGCCGGAATTCGCCGCCATGGGCACGCGGCCGGAGAAGTGGAACGCGGAAGACGTGGTGCGCATCCGCAGCCATGCCCTGGTGCGCAACGTGCTCAGCGAAGTCGCTCGCGCCCGCGTGGCCGCCAGCGGCGGCATCGCCACGGACGAAGCGCGGATGATGCTGGAGCCGGAATGGAAGCCGGTGGAGCCGGACGGGCTCGACCTCGCCTCCATCCCCGCCGACGTGCTGGACGTGTTCCGGCTGGGCACCGCGGCGCTGGACATGCCGCCGGCGCGCCTGACCGCCACCATGGCCCAGGCCTGGAAGTGGACCAAGGTGAACGAGCAGGGCAACGTCTATCTCGACGGGTCCAACAACTGGGTGGTGGCGCCCAGCCGCACCGCCAGCGGACGGCCGATCCTGGGCAGCGATCCGCATCGCGCCCATTCCCTGCCCTCGCTGCGCTACATCGTGCAGCTGACCGGCCCCGGCCTGGATGTGATCGGCTGCGGCGAGCCGGCGATTCCTGGCGTTTCGTTCGGGCATAACGAGGTGATGGGTTGGGCGCTGACCATCTTCCCGATGGATCAGGCCGACCTCTACGTTTACGAAACGAACCCCGCCAACCCCGATGAATACAAGTTCGGCGATGGCTGGGAGAAGATGACCACGCGGCATGAGATGATCCGCGTGCGCAGCGCCCCGGACCAGCCGGTGGAGCTGAAGTTCACCCGCCACGGCCCGGTCGTGAAGCAGGACCCCAGGAACAACCGCGCCTATGCCATCCGCTCCGTGTGGAGCGAGCCGGGCACGGCGGCCTACTACACCTCGCTGGCCTGCATGCAGGCGAAGACGCCGGAGGAGTATGCCGCCGCGGTGGGGCACTGGAAGGCGCCTACCATCAACCATGTCTATGCCGACACGGCGGGGAACATCGCCTGGATGGCCTCCGGCATGGTGCCGTACCGGCGCAACTTCGATGGACTGCTGCCGATCCCGGGCGATGGGCGCTACGAGTGGGACGGCTTCATCGCGCCGACCGACCTGCCGCGCGAGATCAACCCCGCCAAGGGTTTCTTCGCCACTGCCAACGAGATGAACGTGCCTTCGGGCTACGATTTCAACGAGAAGCGCCTGGGCTTCGAATGGTCGGAGCATTCGCGCACCGACCGCATCCACCAGGTGCTGGGCGCGCAGGACAAGCACACGCTTGAGCAGTCGATGAAGCTGCAGACGGACAGCATGTCGATGCCCGGGCTGCGCATGCAGAAGGTGATCGCGCACCTTAGTGGCGAAGGCGACCTTGCCGGCGCGCTGGAGTTGCTGCGCGGCTGGGACGGGATGCTGACGCGCGACAGCGCCGGCGGCGCGCTGTTCGAGCTGTGGTGGACCAAGCACCTGAAGCCCGCGATCCTGGACATGCTGGTGACCGACCCCGCCGTGCGCCCGCTGATGGCGCCTGGGGACCACGAATACCTGCTGCGCATGCTGGAGACCTCCGATTCCCGCCTGGGCGAGCGGGATGCGCTGCTGACCCGCACGCTCACCGCCGCGTTCGCCGATGCGCGGGCGCGGATGG
>JAIXTK010000201.1 GCA_027483995.1 Acetobacteraceae bacterium | reverse complement strand
CGATGGCGAAGCCCATCAGCGACAGGCCGAACACATACATCGCGTCGTCCAGCGCGCCGGAGGCCATCACCAGGCCCACAAGGCCCAGGAGGAGCACCAGCAGGCCGACCACAAGGTCGCTTGTTTGCTCATGCATACGTTCGATTCCCTGTCGCGAAAGGCCGGACACGTTCCCGGCATGGTCGAACGCTGCCCGCCCCGCCGCGCCGCAGCATTGACGTGGATCAATGTGGCCGGCGGCGGCCTGCGGTTTGTTGCGCGCATGCATTTGTCCGCCACGGCATCCGGCCTGTTGGACGCGCTGGCCGCGCTATGTGGCCCGGCGGCGCTGGAGCGCGGCCTGGTCCTCGTGCCGGCGCTGCTGCTGGCCGGGCTGGCCGGCAGCGTGGTGCACTGCACCGCCATGTGCGGCCCCTTCGTGCTGGGCCAGGTGGCCGACGGCATGGCACGGATGCCCGCCGCCCGCATGTGCCAGGCCGCCCGGCTGCGCGGCGCCATGCTGCTGCCGTACCATGCCGGAAGGCTGGCGACGTATGCCGCACTCGGCGCCGTCTCCGGCTGGATCGGTGCCCTGCCCCTGCCACAGGTGGTGCCGGCCGCCCTGCTCGCCCTCGCCGCCGCGGGCTTTCTGCTGCTGGCGCTGCGCCGGTTCCAGCCCGGCTTCGCCTTCGCCGGCCCTGGCATCCCCAGCGGCCCAGGCTGGGGCAACCGGCTCGCCACGCTGGCCGGCCGCATCGGCAATGGCCGCATGCGCGGCCTGAAGCTGGGGTTGGCGCTCGGCCTGCTGCCCTGCGGTCTCGTCTATGCCGCGCTCGCCGCCGCATCGGCCAGCGGCGCGCTGCTCGGCGGGCTCGGCATGCTCGCCTTCGGCCTGGGCACCGTGCCGGCGCTGGTGGTGGTGGGCCTGCTCGGCCACGCCGCCGCCCGGCATTGGCAGACCGCCGCGAACCGCGCCGCGCCCTGGGTGCTTGCCGGCAACGGCCTGCTGCTGCTGGCCCTGTCCTGGCGCGCCCTGGCCGCCTGACCGTCGCGCTGGACTCGCGCGCCCGCGCTGCCTAGCCTCATTGCCAACCGGCCACGAAACGTGCCGGATCGGCGGAGGAACGCGCCATGACAACCCGCAGGCAAATGCTGGGCAATGCCATCCTCGGCGGCGGCATCGCGCTCGCCGCGCGCTCCGGGCCGGCCACGGCCCAATCCGGTGGCCAGTTCGGCCAATCCGGCCTGGTGGGCAAGCTGGAAGGCGCCACCCTGTCGGACAAGCTGCCCACCACCTTCCAGGAAGCCCCTGTGCTCGCCGAGCTGGTGAAGCAGGGCAAACTGCCCCCGGTTGCCCAGCGCCTGCCCTCCGAGCCCATGGTGATCCAGCCGCTCGAAGGCATCGGCCGCTACGGCGGCACCTGGCGCCGCGCCTTCATCGGCCCCGGCGACGGCGAAAACGGCAACCGCCTCGTCGCCTCCGACAAGCCGCTGTTCTGGGACCTCACCGGCAGCCAGATCGCCCCCGCCGTCGCCCGCGGCTACGAGCTCTCGCCGGATGGCACATCCACCACGCTCTTTCTGCGCAAAGGCATGCGCTGGAGCGACGGCGCCCCCTTCACCGCCGACGACTTCATGTTCTGGTTCGAGGACCTGTATGGGAACAAGGATGTCGTCCCGGCCCCGATCCCGGAGATGTCCGCCGGCGGCAAGCCCGGCCGCATGGTCAAGATCGACGAAACCACCATCCGCTTCGAGTTCGAAGCCCCGCACCTGCTGTTCCCCTCGATGCTGGCCGGGGACACGCTGATCGGCGGCGGCCAGGCCGCGCGGCAATCCGGCAGCGGCACCTTCGGCTGCTACGCCCCAGCGCACTACCTCAAGCAGTTCCTGCCCAAATACAGCTCCGAGGCCGAGTGCAACGCCCGCGCCCGCGCCGCCGGGTTCGACAACTGGGTGCGCATGCTCAAGATCAAGCACAACTGGGCGATCAACACGGAGCTGCCCACGCTGGGCCCGTGGAAGACCACGCGCGCCATCAACACGCCAACCTGGGCGATGGAGCGCAACCCCTACTATTACGCGGTCGATACCGCCGGCAACCAGCTGCCCTATCTCGACAGCGTGGTGATGACGCTGGCCGACAACACCGAGATCGTGAACCTGCGCGCCATGGCCGGCGAATACGACATGCAGGAGCGCCATATCGACCTCGCCAAGCTGCCGGTGATCCTGGAGAACCGCGAGCGCGGCAAATACGACCTGCATCTCGACCTCGCCTTCAACGGCGCCGATACCGCGCTGCACTTCAACCTCAACCACACCGCGGATCCCGAGATCGGCCGCCTGCTCGCCACCGCCGATTTCCGCCGCGCCCTGTCGCTGGGCATTGATCGCGAGCAGCTGAACGAAACCTTCTGGCTCGGCCTCGCCACGCCGGGCTCCACCGCCCCCGCGGAATCGATGCCCGAGAATCCCGGCGCGGAATGGCGCAAGACATGGTCGGTGCTCGACCTCGCCCAGGCCAACGCCATGCTGGACAAGCTGGGCCTCACCAGGCGCGACCGCGAGGGCTACCGCCTGCGGGCGGATAACGGCCAGCGCCTGATCATCCAACTCACCGTCACCAAGGCCTTCCTCGATTGGCCCGCCCAGTCGCAGATGATCGCCCAGCAATGGAAGAAGATCGGCATCTTCGGCGACGTGCGCGACCAGGAACGGGCACTCGCCTTCCAGCGCGTCTTGTCCGGGGACCACCACATCTTCGTCTTCGGCAACACCGGCTCGGAACAGCTGTTCCTCTACCCGCATTTCGTGCTGCCGGTGGATGTCAGCAACGGCGTGCTCGGCACGGAACTCGCCCGCTGGTTCGCCTCCAACGGCGCCATCGGCACCAAGCCCACCGACCCCGCCGTGCTTCAGGCGATGGAGATGTTCCGCAGC
Organism: Acetobacteraceae bacterium; assembly: GCA_027483995.1. Classification (GTDB taxonomy): domain Bacteria; phylum Pseudomonadota; class Alphaproteobacteria; order Acetobacterales; family Acetobacteraceae; genus CAMDGX01. The sequence goes on along the minus strand of JAIXTK010000201.1, from coordinate 2,973 downwards.
GCCACCACCCTGCGCGAGGCGGAACGCAACCGGCTGGCGCAGGATATCTGGAAGATCGCCATCGACCAGCAGTTCAGCATCGGCATCTGCGGCCAATCCCCGGCCTTCGCCGGCGTGCGCATGGTCAGCCGCCGGCTGGGCAACATTCCGGGCCGCGTGTGCATCGCCCAGCATTGCCGCACCCCGGGCAGCTCGCATCCCACCACATGGTATTTCAAGGCCTGAACGCGCTCGCGAACCGGCTTTCATCGGCCCGGGTCTTGCTCTAGCCTGTGCCCATTCACCGCTGCCCGGGCAACGAGGCGGCGGGCACAGCAACGTCCCGGAGGCCAATCCATGACCACCCGCAGGAGTTTCCTTGCTGCCAGCGCGGCCTTTGCCGCCGTTGCAGCCCCCACGGTTGAGGCGCTCGCCCAGGCCGTCTCGTCCAAGAGCACGTTCGACCAGTCTGGCCTGGTCGGCAAGCTGGAAGGCCCCAGCCAGGCCACCGCGATTCCCGGCAGCTTCAAGGAAGCCCCGCAGCTCGCCGCCCTGGTGCAGCAGGGCCGCCTGCCCCCCGTCGCCCAGCGCCTGCCCAGTGAGCCGCTGGTGCTGAAGCCGCTGGAATCCACGGGCAGATACGGCGGCACCTGGCGCCGCGCCTTCATCGGCCCGTCGGATGGTGAGAACGGCAACCGGATCATGGCCAGCGACAAGCTGCTGTTCTGGGACCCCACCGGCAGCAAGATCGTCCCCAGCGTGTGCAAGGCCTACGAGCTCAGCAAGGACGGGCGCACCACCACGCTGTTCCTGCGCAAGGGCATGAAGTGGAGCGATGGCGCCCCCTTCACCGCTGATGACTTCGTGTTCTGGTACGAAGACATGTACCTCAACAAGGACATCGTGCCGAACCCGATCGCCGACATGGCGGCCGGCGGCAAGCAGGGCAAGCTGGTCAAGATCGACGAGACCACGATCCAGTTCCAGTTCGAGAACCCCTACTTCCTGTTCCCCTCCATGATCGCCGGCGACACGCTGATCGGCGGCGGCCAGTCCGTGCGCCAGTCGGGCGGCAACAGCTTCGGCGCCTATGCGCCGGCGCACTACCTCAAGCAGTTCATGCCGAAGTACAGCTCGGAAGCGGAGGCCAACGCGAAGGCCCGCGCCGCCGGCTTCGACAACTGGGTGCGCATGCTCCATGTCCGCAAGGATTGGCAGCTGAACCCGGAACTGCCCACGCTGGGCCCGTGGCGCACCGTGCGCCCGACCAACACGCCGACCTGGGTGATGGAGCGCAACCCGTTCTACTACGTGGTGGATACCGACGGTAACCAGCTGCCCTACATCGACAGCGTGGTGATGACCCTGGCCGAGAACATCGAGGTCGCCAACCTGCGCGCCATGGCCGGCGAGTACGACCTGCAGGAACGCCACATGGATCTCGCCAAGCTGCCGGTGATCCTGGAGAACCGCGACCGCGGCAAATACGACGTGCATTTGGATCTCGCCTATAACGGCGCGGACACCACGCTGCACGTCAACATGAACCACACCGCGGATCCGGAAGTGGGCAAGTGGCTGGCCAACGCCGATTTCCGCCGCGCCCTGTCGCTCGGCATCGACCGCGACCAGCTGAACGAAACCTTCTGGCTCGGCCTCGGCACCCCCGGCTCCACCGCGCCGGCGGAAGCGATGCCCGAAAGCCCAGGCCCGGAATGGCGCAAGAAGTGGTCGGTGCTGGATGTGGCGCAGGCCAACAGGATGCTCGATGCGCTGGGCCTCACCAAGAAGGACCGCGAGGGCTACCGCCTGCGCACCGATAACGGTCAGCGCCTGATCATCCAGCTCACCGCCATCAAGGCCTTCATGGACTGGCCGGCGCATTCGCAGATGATCGCGCAGCAGTGGCGCAAGATCGGCATCTTCGCCGACGTGAAGGAGCAGGAGCGTGGGCTGGCCTTCCAGCGCGTGCTCTCCGGCGAGCACCACATCCTGGTCTGGACCAATGGCGGCACCGAGCTGCTGTACCTCTACCCCTCCTGGGCCCTGCCGGTGGATATCGCCAACGGCGCCTACGGCATCGAGCATGCGCGCTGGTACGCCTCCAACGGCGCCCAGGGCACCAGGCCGTCGGACCCGCACATGCTCAAGGCGCTGGAGCTGTTCCGCTCCGCCGCCGGCATGGACGAGGAGGCGCGCAACAAGAACGCGCAGGAAATCTGGAAGATCATGGTGGACCAGCAGTTCCACATCGGCGTCTGCGGCCAGTCCCCGGCGCTGATGGGCGTGCGGTTGGCGAGCCGCCGGCTGGGCAACATCCCGGGCCGCGTCTGCATCGCCCAGCATTGCCGCACCCCGGGCAGCTCGCACCCGGCGACGTGGTTCTACAAGGCTTGAGCGTGACGGGAGAAAGAAAACAAGAGAACTTTCTCCGATGTGCCTCGACTCTCCAACCGGGGAGTCGAGGCATTGATCGCCTGCGTCAGATGAAGTTTTTTTGCTTCTGTTTGTTCACAAAAAGAAGACACTTCCTTCCTTCCGGGCTGCCCGCATGATCGCCTTCATGACCCGTCGCCTGCTGCTGGGCGTGATGACCATCTGGCTCATCTCGATCCTGTCGTTCATCATCATCCAGCTGCCGCCGGGTGATTTCGTCGATGCCTACATCGCCCAGCTCTCCTCCTCCGGCAGCCAGGTCTCGGCGGCGGAGGCAGAGAATCTGCGCCAGCTCTATGGCCTCGGCGAGCCGTTCTACGTGCAGTACGGCAAGTGGCTGGCCCGCATCGTCACCGGCGATTTCGGCGAGAGCATGGAATGGCGCCGCCCGGTCACGGAAGTGATCGGCGACCGCATCTGGCTCACGCTGCTGCTGAGCTTCGCAGCCCTCCTGGTCACCTGGGGGCTGGCGCTGCCGATCGGCATCTTCTCCGCCGTGCGGCAGTATTCCTTCGCCGACTACGCCTTCACCCTGGTGGGCTTCATCGGCATCGCGGT
>JAIXTK010000496.1 GCA_027483995.1 Acetobacteraceae bacterium | reverse complement strand
GATTCATGGGGCGGCGCCGCGGCTGGATCCGCCGGTCACGTTCAACGAGCACATCCTGCACCGCATCCTGTTCGATCGCGATCCGCGCCTGAAGGTGCTCAACGACAAGCTGGCCGTGCGCGACTTCATCCGCGACCGGGTGGGGGATGCCTATGTCGTGCCGCTGCTGGGCGTGTGGCGTGATCCCGCCCTGGTGGAATGGGACCGGCTGCCCATGCCGTTCGTGCTGAAGCCCAACCATTCCTCTGGGCCGATTGCCTATGTGCGGACCGAAGCCGATCTGGATCGCGTGCGGCTGACGGCCCTGGCGCGAAGCTGGCTGGCGGAGGATTATTTCGATAAATCAATGGAATGGGGCTATCGCAACCTGCCGCGCCGGCTGCTGGCCGAGCCGTTGATGCGCAAGGCGGATGGCGCCGCATCGGACGAGGCCCAGGTGTTCACCTTTCATGGCCGGGTGACCATCCTGCGCGTGCGCTACGGCGTGAAGGGCGGTGATGACCGCCGCGAGGCCTGCTTCGACGCGCAGGGGACCCTCCTGCCCTTGGTCTGGATTGGGCCGCAAATTGACCTGCGGCCAGCGCCGGAGGTGTTCCAACGGCTGATCACCTTGGCCGAAACCCTCAGCGCCGGGTTCAGCCATGTGCGCGTCGATTTCCACCTGACGGCGGACGGTCCGATGGTCTGCGAGCTGACGACCTACACCGGCGGCGGCACGACCCGAGCGCGCCATCCGGACTGGGACGATGTTCTCGGCAGGATGTGGGCGGAACAGGCGCAGTTGCAGGGAGGGGGCCGGATGCTGGCTTCCGTGTGACCATGTCCGCCGCGCGACCGCCGCCACCCTTACCGATTGATCCCCCTTCCGGAGGGGCTGAAGCCGCCGATATGGTCGCGGAGCTGGCACGGCTGCGGCGTGAGCTGGCCGCGCTGCAGGCCCGCCACGAGGCGTTGCTCGGCTCCTCCAGCTGGCGCCTGACCGCGCCGTTGCGCGGTGTTGCCCGGTGGCTGGCCCCGCTGCGCAACCGCGGGCTCCGGTGGCTGCGCCGTGCCCCGATGATCGGGCCCTGGCTGATCCATGCCGCGCTGGTTCGGCGCCATGCCGCGATCCATGGGGAGGCACCGCGGCTGGATCCGCCGGTCACGTTCAACGAGCACATCCTGCACCGCATCCTGTTCGATCGCGATCCGCGCCTGAAGCTGCTGAACGACAAGCTGGCCGTGCGCGCGTTCATCCGTGCGCGGGTGGGGGAGGACTATGTCGTGCCCCTGCTGGGCACCTGGAGTGATCCCGCCCTGGTGGAATGGGACCGGCTGCCCCTGCCGTTCGTGCTGAAGCCCAACCATTCCTCCGGACACATTGCCTATGTGCGGACCGAAGCCGATCTGGATCGCGTGCGGCTGACGGCCCTGGCGCGAAGCTGGCTGGCGGAGGATTACTTCGATACAGCAATGGAATGGGGCTATCGCAACCTGCCGCGCCGGCTGCTGGCCGAGCCGTTGCTGCGCGGGCCGGACGGGGCCACGCTGGTCGAGGCCCAGGTATTCACCTTTCACGGTCGGGCAGCCATCCTGCGCGTGTTTGTCGGCGTGAAGGGCGGTGACGATCGCCGCGAGGTCTGCTTCGACGCGCAGGGTGTTCTCGTGCCCCTGACGACCTTCTTTTCGCAGAGCGCTGTACGGTTGGAGCCGGACCTGTTCGATCGGCTGATCGCCGTGGCCGAAACCCTCAGCGCCGGGTTCAGCCATTTGCGCATCGATTTCAACCTGACGACAGACGGCCCCATGATAGGGGAAATAACGTCATACAATGGCGGCGGCGTCCATCCTTGGTACAATCCGGAATGGGACGGCATTCTCGGCAGGATGTGGGCGGAGCAGGCGCCGCAGCCGGGCGGGAGCCAGATATTGGCTCCCGAGACTTGATGGTGCGGAGATCTGGTGAGGATCGCACGTCGCCGGCCGAACTGGCCGCGCCGTTGCGCGATGGTGCACGGTGGCTCCACCGGCTGCTGCCCAGGCTGCGCACGCGCTGCGGGCGATGGCTGCGCCGTGCCCCGGTGATCGGGCCCTGGCTGATCCACGCCGCGCTGGTTCGGCGCCATGCCGGGATCCATGGGGCGGCGCCGCGGCTGGATCCGCCGGTCACGTTCAACGAGCACATCCTGCACCGCCTCCTGTTCGATCGCGATCCGCGCCTGAAGCTGCTCAACGACAAGCTGGCCGTGCGCGCGTTCATCCGCGCCCGGGTGGGGGATGACTATGTCGTGCCGCTGCTGGGCGTGTGGCGTGATCCCGCCCTGGTGAAGTGGGACCGGCTGCCCGTGCCGTTCGTGCTGAAGCCCAACCATTCCTCCAGATCTGTCGCCTTCGTGCAGACCGAATCCGATCTGGATCCGGTTCGGCTGACCGCCCTGGCGCGCGGTTGGCTGGCGGTGGACTACTTCGATACATCGCTGGAGTGGGGCTATCGCAACCTGCCGCGCCGGCTGCTGGCCGAGCCGTTGCTGCGCGGGCCGGATGGCGCCGCGCCGGTCGAGGTCCAGGTGTTCACCTTTCACGGCCGGGCGGGCATCGTGCGCGTGCTTGTTGGAGCGAAGGAGGCCGAAGATCGCCGCGAGGCCAACTTCGACGCACAGGGTGTTCAGCTGCCCATGACGTTCTCGCGCCAGCCCAGCGACGTGCGGCTGGCGCCGGCAATGCTGCAGCGTCTGTGCACCGTGGCCGAAGCCGTGAGTGCCGGGTTCAGCCATGTGCGCGTCGATTTCCTGGTGACGGCGGAGGGGCCGATGATCGGCGAGCTGACGCCTTACACCGGCGGCGGCACGTTACGGGCACGCCATCCGGCATGGGACAGTGTTCTCGGCAGGATGTGGGCGGAACAGGCGCCGCAGCCGGGCCGGCCCTGATCCGTCGGTGCGCGATGTGGTTCCGGGCGCCGTGATGCTCGAAGGCGTGCTTCGCGCGATCAGATCCAGCGACTGGGCCGTGGCGATCTGGTCAATCGGCGGGACTGGGATGCACATGGAGACAGAGAGAAGGAAGGGTCTTCTTTTTTCTGAAGAAAAAAGAAGCAAAAAAGACTTTATTGGTTTGGGTCCGGGATGGGTGATGGAGTGGCGTGGTGTGGAAGACTGGATTGCTTCGCTGCGCTCGCAATGACGAGGGCAGACGAGGTGCAAAGTCATAAAAGTTTTTTGGTTCTTTTTTTCAAAAAAGAACCGCTTTCTTAGCTGAATCGTCTTGGATCGATGGCCGGATAGATGCTGGTGGCCCAGTCCGGCACCGTCCCTGCCACCAGCGCGGCCAGCAGGCGCCCGGCGGCGGCGGAGGTGAGGATGCCGTCGCCGCCCTGGCCCACGAACCAGAAGAACCCCTGCCCTTCCGCGGCTTCACCGAAGGCGAAGGCGCCGTCTGGCGTGAAGGTGCGCAGGCCGGCCCAGCTGCGTTCCACACGGCGCACTGGGATATCCAGCACCTCCTGCATGCGGGCGACGGCGGTGGCGATGTCCAGCTCTTCCGGCTGGACGTCGTGGGCGTGGGTGGGGGTGGCGTCGGCGGGGGAGATCATGAGGCGGGTGCGGGCTTCGGGCTTGCAGTACCAGCTGCGGCGGGCGTCGTAGAGGCGCGGCCAGTCGGCGACCGCGTGCGGGGTGGGGTCGATCACCACGGCGGTGCGGCGCTTCGGCGTGAGGCCGAGGGGGCGGATGGAGGCCTGGGTGGCGATCTCGTCGCCCCAGGCGCCGGCGGCGTTGACCAGGATGGGGGCGCGAATTGTGGCGCCGGAGGTGGTTTCCACGCGCCAGAGGCCCGATTCACGGGTGATGCGCTGACTGCGGCGGCGGAAGGCGACCTGCGCGCCGCGGCTGCGGGCGCCGCGGAGATAGGCTTGCAGCAGCACGTCCACGTCGATGTCGTAGTTCTCGGTTTCCAGCGCCGCGGCGGCGGCAGTGCCGGGGCGCAGCGCGGGGATCAGGCGGCGGAGGTCTTCGACGCTGATTTCCCGGATGTTGGCGCGGGTGGCGAGCATGGCGTGCAGGTCGCCGAGTTGGTCTTCCGGTACGGCGAAGGCGACATGGCGTTCGCGCAGGATGGGGGTTTCGGCGAAGCCTTCGGGCGGGGTGCGCAGGAAGGCGAAGGATTCCTGGGCCAGGGTGCGTTCGTAGGCCGGCCCGCCATTGGCGACCCAGAGTGCCGCCGAGCGGCCGGAGGTGTGATAGCCGGCGGCCTCCTCTGCCTCGATGAGGGCGACGCGCTGGTGGAAGGAGAGGTGGTAGGCGGCGGTGGCGCCGGCGATTCCACCGCCGATCACCAGCGAATCGAACGACTCGGTCATGCGAATCGGCTTGGGCGAATCGATTCGACGAGTCGAATCGAGTCGGACAGCCATTCCGAATCGCGGTGGGCCACCATGTCGGCCACCAGGCGGCCGGCGGCGGGGGAGGTCTGGATGCCGTAGCCGCCCTGGCCGACGCACCAGAAGAAGCCTTCAGCCTCGGGCGAGAAACCGAAGGCCAGGCTGCCATCCGGCGTGAAGGTCCGCAGGCCGGCCCAGCTTCGTTCCACGCGGCGTACATCGAGATCGAGCATCTGCTGCATGCGATCGACGGCGATGGCGACATCCAGCTCGTCCGGCTGCACGTCGTGGGCGTGGATGGGAGTTTCGTCGGCCGGCGAGATCATGAGGCGGGTGCGGGCCTCGGGCTTGCCGTACCAGCCTTCGCGCGCCTCCATCAGGGCCGGCCAGTCGGCGGGCTGCCAGGGGGCGGGGTCGATGATGACACCGGTGCGGCGCTTGGGGACCAGGCCGAGGGGGCGGATGCCGGCCTGCTGGGCCACCTCGTCGGCCCAGGCGCCGGCGGCGTTGACCAGCACGGGGGCGCGGAAGCGGCCGCCGCCGGTGACGTCCACTTCCCACTGCCCGGCACGGCGCTCGATGCGCATGGAGCGGCTGCGCAGCGCCATGGTGCCGCCGCGGCGGCGGAGCTGGGCCAGGAAGCCCTGGTGCAGGGCGGCCACATCGAGGTCGAAGGTGCCTTCCTCCAGCAATGCGGCGGAGACGGCGCCGGGGCGGATGGCGGGCACCAGGGCGCAGGCGGCGGCCACCGTGATGGGTTTCAGCCAGGGGCCGGCGGCCAGGGCTTCCTCGGCGGCCACTTCATCGCCCTCGGCGGCAAGGGTGAGAATGTTGCGGGGCGACCAGAGGCGGGCCTCGGTGAAGCCGTCCGGCGGGGCTTCGAAGAAGCTGCGGGAGGCGCCGGTGAGGGCGCGCACGTCATCCGGCCCGTAGCTGAGGATCCACAGCGCGGCGGAGCGGCCGGTGGTGTGGTAGCCGGCGGCTTCCTCCGCCTCGATCAGCGCCACGCGGCGGTCGGCGGCGAGGTGGGCGGCGGCGGAGGCCCCGGCGATGCCGGCGCCGATGACGATGCAGTCGGTGATGTGCGTGTCCATCCCGGCAGGCTACCGCGCCCGGCCGGGGCCGCGGAAGCGCCGCCACGCACCCATGGCATGTCACCCGTGCCGGCCGGGGTCAGCACAGCTCCGATGCATCGGCAAGAGTGGACAGAATGCTAAATCGCGCCATCAATTTCCCGTGTACTATGATACGAAGCGTATCGGCTCCCGCAGCGAACTGCGTGGGCCCAAACCGAACACATCTGGAGTGCCATTAATGAGCGAAATTCCGACCTGCGCGTGCTGCGCGTCTCCGTTTCCAACCGGCCACGGCATGGGCCGCCGCGGCATGCTCGGCCTGGCCGCCGGCCTGCTCGGAGTCGCCACGCTGGGCCGCGGCGCGCAGGCCAGCGACGGCTCGGTCTATGATTCGATGCTGCTCACCTGCATCGACCCGCGCTTCGTGACCCCCGCCGCCAAGTGGATGGACGGGCAGCACCTGAACGGGAAATACAGCCACTTCTCCTTCGCCGGCGCCTCGGTGGGCGTGGTGGCCCCCAGCTTCGCCAGCTGGGCCCCGGCCTTCTGGGACAACCTCGCCACCTCGATCCAGCTGCACGGCATCAAGCGCGTGATGGTGGTGAACCACCGCGACTGCGGTGCGGCCAAGATCGCCTATGGCGCCGCCGCCGTTGGCACGCCGGAGCTGGAGACGGCGCTGCACCGCAAGGTGTTCGCCGAGTTCGCCGGCCAGCTGGCCCAGCGCCAGCCCAAGATGGGCATCGGTGGCGGGCTGATGGCGCTCGACGGGACCCTGGTCTCGCTCAGCTGATCGCCACGGCGGCACCGGCCATCCGCCCCGCATCTGGGCGGATGGATGGTGCCGCCGCATGCCTCCCCGGAGAGCCCGGCCATGACCCACTTGCTCCGCGCAGCCGTCGTGGCCGCCGCAGTGTTGCTGCCCCTGCTGCAGCCCGCGCCGCCGGCCCGCGCCAGTGCGCCGTTCGACGCAGACGCCATGGCCGATGCCTGCGAGACCTTCATTCCAACGCCCGCGCGCCAGGACGCCATCCGCGCGCAGCGCCCCGTGCCGGCGCCCCAGACGCTGCGCCGCCATATCGCCGTGCGCGACCGCATGCGCGGCCCAGGCCGCTCCCCCGACTTCCCGCTGCAGCGCCGTACCGGCCCGCTCAGCCGCCTGCAGCCCCGCCGCTGCCCAGGCTTGCGGGAAGTGTGAGCCGGCCGCCCGGCGCGGCCCCTTGCGCTCGCCCCGGCACTCCCCGACCATGACGGCGCAGGAATGGAGTTGCCCATGGTCGATCTGGTGCTGCGCGGTGACAGGATCGTCACCCCGGAAGGTGTGATCGGCGCCGATCTCGCCATCGCGTCCGGCCGCATCGCGGGGATCGAGAAGCTCGGCAGCCTGAATGCCAGCCGCACCATCGACATGACGGGCCGCATCGTGATGCCCGGCGGGATCGACCCGCATGTGCATTGCGACTGGCCGATGCCCTCCCCGGATGGCGGGCCGCCGCAGCATACCCAGCCGGCCAGCGTGGTGTCCCGCGCCGCGGTGCATGGCGGCACCACCATGATGATCGATTTCGTGCGCACGGCGGATGGGCCGAGCATTGCCGAGGCCATCCGCAAGCGCGATGCCGGCTGGGCCGGCAACTGCCATATCGACTACGCCTTCCACCTGATGGTGGAGGGGGACATCGCGCCGGCGCATCTGGACCAGCTGGGCGAGACGATCCGCGCCGGCCACCCGACGGTGAAGATCTTCACCACGGACATCACGCCCAGCCGCAAGGGCCGCATGGTGGATTTCGGCGATATCTGGGAGGTGTTCCAGGTGATCGCGGCCAATCAGGGCCTGGGCGTGATCCATGCCGAAGACAACGACATCGTGATGCACATGTACGGCAAGCTGATCCGCGAGGGCCGCACCAGCTTCCACAACATGGCCGAGGTTCACAACGCGCTGAGCGAGGACCTGTCGTTCCGCCGGATCATCCGGCTGGCCGAAAGCGTGCCGGGGACGGCGCTGTACATGCTCCACACCTCGGCCGCCTCCGGCGTTGCCGCGATTCGCGAGGCGCGGGCGAAGGGGCTGCCGATCTATGGCGAGAGCCTGCACCAGTACATGCTCTACACCTCGGAGGACTACAAGAAGCCGAACGGGCAGATCTACCACACCTACCCGTCCCTGAAGTCGCCGCAGGACCAGGCGGCGCTCTGGGCCGGCACGCTGGATGGCAGCATCAACTGCGTGGCCACCGACGAGCTGTGCTGCTCGCTCGCGCAGAAGACCCAGGGCGTGCGGATCGACGATACGACGGGCGGCAATTCCGGCGTGGAGCCGCGGGTGGCGCTGATGTACACCGAGATGGTCGGCAAGCGCGGCTACAGCCTGGAGCGCTTCGTGGACCTCGTCAGCAGCAATGCGGCGAAGATCCTGGGCATGTATCCGCGCAAGGGGGCGATCGCGCTGGGGGCGGATGCCGACATCACGGCGCTCGATCCCACACGGCGCCGCACCATCACGGCATCCGAGCTGCACGAGAGCGACTACACCCCGTGGGAAGGCTGGGATGCGCATGCCTGGCCGTGCCTGACCATGCTGCGCGGCAAGGTGGTGATGCAGGATGGCACGCTGCTGGGCTCGCTGACCGATGGCGCCTGGGTGAAGCGGCAGATCGACCCCGCGATCATCGCCGCCCCCGTGCGGATGTGACGCCGGCCGACCTCGTCGCCCTGCTGCGGGATGCGCTGCGGCTGTGGGGGGCGGAGGGCCATGTCTCGGCGGAGGAAGGCCACGTGGCCGTCACCCGGCCGGATGGCATTTGGCGCATCTCGCCGGGCCCGCCGCCCACGCGCTGGTTCCTGCAAACGCCGGAGCGCGAAGCCGCCGGCCGGCCGGCACGGCCGGCGCCCTCCATCACCGCGCTGCTCAGCGCGCTGCGCGCAGCCCTTGGCCTGCCGCGGGGCACACCGGCGCGGATCGGCGCCACGGGCACGGCGCAGGGCGGCTAAATCGCCCTGCAGTCGATCACAAGCTGGGGGAAATGCCGTATGTTTGATGGTCGAAATGCAACTCTTCTGGGGTTGAAATAACATCATGCATATGCAGCCTAGACTTGGAGTGTCGTTTTACAGATACTGAAACCTTCCCGCCCGGGAGGGTCACGCATGCGGCAGCGACAGGACGTTTTTTTGTCCTACCCACGTGCAGCCGCGCCGGCACTGGCGGCCAGCCCCCCGGTGCGGGCGCCGTTCACCGCCCTGCAGGTGGCCTCCCTCGCCCTGCCCTTCCTGCTGGCGATCGCCGTCTCCACCTGGATCTGGCGGCAGGTGGAAGCCGAGGCGCAGGGCAGCACCGCCCGCACCACCGAGTTGCTGCACGAACAGGTCGCCCGCGCGATCGAGGTGCAGGATGCCATCATCGCCGCCGTGCGCGCACGCATCGAGGGCATGGGCTGGGCCGAGATCGGCGCCAGCGAGGCGGTGGTGGCGCTGCTGACGCGGCTGGACGAAGCCACGCCCAACACCAACCGCAACGGTATCCTCGACCCCGCCGGCACACTGGTGGCCATGTCCCGCGCGCCGTCGCCGGGGCCGCGCACCATCCATACCGACCGGGACATCTTCACCGCCCTGTCCGCGCCGGGGCCGGACCGCGCCATGCTGGGGCGCCCGGTGGTGGGCCGCACCTCCCGGGATCGCGTGATCCCGTATGCCCGCCCCCATCTGGACCTGGACGGCGTGGCCAGCGGCGGCGTGATCTGGACCAGCTTCCTGCCGGAAACCTTCGCCGCCATGTTCCAGCGCATCGCGCTCGGCCCGCAGGACACGGTGATGCTGGTGCGCGACGATGGCGTGGTGCTGTCGCGCTATCCCTGGATCGACCCCACCGTGCTGCCGCCCCTGGCACCGCTGGACCCGCCGATGCGCGCCGTGGCCGATGCCGCCGCCCGGTTGGCCCAACCGCTGGGCCCCGCCCAGCCCGCCGGGCCCCGCCCCGCCATGGAGGCCGGCCAGGCCACCGGCCCCTCGCCGATGGACCAGGTGGAACGGCTCTATGTCGCCCGTGTCCTGCCAGGCCCCGGCGCCGCGGTGGTCTATGGCCGTGAAGTGGCGGCGCTGCGCGCGGAATGGCTGCGCCGCAGCCTGGCCGTGCTGGCCGTCGCGTCCTTGTCCTCCGCCCTGCTGCTCTACCTCACCCGCCGCAGCCGGGAGGCGACGGCGCGGGAGTTGCAGGCGCGCGACCAGGCCCGCATCGCCGCGGAGCATCGCGCCACCGCCGAAGCCGCCCGCGCCGATGCAGAGGCGATGCTTCGCCAGACCCAGCGCGTGGAAATGCTGGGCCAGATCGCCGCCGGCGTGGTGCATGATTTCCGCAACACGGTGCAGACGGTGCATGCCGGCGCCTCCCTGATCGAGCGTGCCGCCACCCAGGGCAACCTCGCCCGGGTGCGGGAGGTGGCGGAGATGCTGCGCCAGGCCGCCACGCGCGGCGGGCAGCTCACCCAGCGCCTGCTGTCCTTCCGCAAGACCGGCGACGGGCGCAGCAGCTGCGACCCGGCGGAGGTGGTTTCGGCCACCGGCACGCTGCTGCGCGCCACGCTCGGCCCCGGCTACCGCCTGAGCGTGGACGTGCTGGGCGGCCTGCCGCCCTGTATCGCCGGCCACCCGGCGGAGCTGGATTCGGCCCTGATGAACCTGGTGATCAACGCGCGCGACGCCATGCCGGCGGGCGGCGAGATCACCATCGCGCTGCGCCCCACCGCCGATGCCCCCGGGCTGGCGCCGGGCCACTACATGGAATTGTCGGTGACCGATCGCGGCATCGGCATGGATGCGGACACCCTCTCGCGCGCCACCGATGCCTTCTTCACCACCAAGCCGGGCGGCGGCACCGGGCTTGGCCTGTCTTCCATCCGCGGCTTCGTGGAGGGGGCGGGCGGCACCATGCAACTGCACAGCATCCCGGGCCAGGGCACCACCGTGACCCTGTGGCTGCCGGAGGCAACGGAGGCGGGGGGCCACATCGCCACCTGGTAGGGCCCGGCTCAGGCCAGGCGGATATGCGCGACCCGGT
>JAIXTK010000091.1 GCA_027483995.1 Acetobacteraceae bacterium | reverse complement strand
CAACGTTCTATCAGGCTATGTTGTCGGGGATCAGGCGGGATTCCAGCCACGCGACCTCATCCTTCAGCAGCAGCTTGCGCTTCTTGAGGCGCGCCAGATGCAGCTGGTCCACCGGCCCGCCCTCCACCATGCGGGCGATGACGGTATCGAGGTCACGATGCTCGCTGCGCAGCTCGTGCAGGCGGCGGAGCAGGGAATCGCGGTCGTTCAGCATGCAGCACGGCCTGTGGCGGTGGGGGAAGGCGCCAATCCGATTGAAGTAGCGCGAAGCCGGCGCGGTGCGATACGCTTTCTTTGCAGTTGGGTGTGCAGGATCACGCCGCGCTGCCCCGGCCAACCGGGATTGCGGCCCAGCGGGGCCCCTGATGCCCCCATGGGCCCCTCTTCCGGGCGGCGGGACGGAGCTTTGTCTTCGCCTGAACCCGTGGAGGTACCATGAGCCTGGAATCCCGCCTGGAACGCCTGAAGACCCGCCACGCCGATCTTGAACGCAGCATCGCCCAGGAAGACCACCGGCCGATGCCGGATGCCGAAGCCCTGTCCCGCCTGAAACGCCAGAAGTTGCGATTGAAGGAGGAGATCGAGCGCACGCGCAGCTCCGTGCACGCCTAGCGCGCGCCCCCGGCGTGGCCCCCCCAGCGCTGGCCCCCCCAGCGCTGGCCCCCCCAGCGCTGGCAAGCGGGCCAGCGCAGCGGCGGTGGCCATGCTGGGTTAGGCCGCCTCGTCCGCTTCCGGCGGCGGTGGCATGGGCACGGCCAGGCCCTCGCGCGTCAGCCGGTCATTGGCGGCCATCACCGAATGGTGCAGGTCGCTCTGGCTGCACAGGCCCAGGATCACGGGGTCGCGCGGCTTGATGTTGGCGCTGTTCCAGTGGGTGCGGCTGCGCACCTTGTCGATGGTTTCCTTGGTGGTGCCCATCAGCTTGCCGATCTGCGCATCGGTGAGCTGCGGGTAGTTGCGCAGCAGAAAGGCGATGCCGTCCGGCCGGTCGTTGCGCTTGGCCACGGGGGTGTAGCGGGCGCCGCGCTGCTTCTTGGGCGGCGGGGAGGCGCTGGGCAGCAGCTTCAGGCGGGCGGAGCCATCCTTCTCGCAGCGCGCGATCTCGGCGGCGGTGAGCTGCATGTTGGCGATCGGGTCGTAGCCGACGATGCCGGCCGCCACTTCGCCATCGGCAATGGCCTGGACCTCCAGCGGGTGCATGCCGCAGAATTCGGCGATCTGCTCGAAGGTGAGCGCGGTCTTCTCGATCAGCCACACGGCGGTGGCCTTGGGCATCAGCGGCAGGGTCATGGCAGCGTTACCTTGGGCTTCCGGGCGGCGCGCGGCGCGGCGGCGGGCGGACAGTCGGGCATATGGACTTCGATGAATGAACGGTCAAGCGCCGCAACGCTGGGGCAGCCCCGAGAGACCAACGTATTGAGGAGAATGGAATGCGCGACGAGGACGACAACCTGCCCCGGCCCAAGCCGGCCCGGCTGGTGCCGCCGAAGCTGGATCTGTGGGGGGTGACGGAACTGCAGGCGTATATCGAGGAACTGCGCGCGGAGATCGTGCGGGTGGAGGCGGAGATCGGGCGAAAAGGCTCGGCCCGCGCGGCGGCGGACGCGTTCTTCAAGCGGCCGGGGTAGGGGGAAGAAAGCAAGGAAGAAAGCGAAGGGGTCACAGAGAGCACAGAGAACCACAGAGGGGCACAGAGACGCAGGCCTGCGGATACCCGACGCTCACGCACCTGCCTCTGTGCTCTCTGTGGCCCTCTGTGTTCTCTGTGACCGCTTTGCTTTCGCCGGCGATGCCGCACGAAAAGGAGGCCGGATTGCTCCGGCCCCTTCCCCGCTTGAGGCTGGGTTACGCGGCTTGCGCCACCGGTCTCGATTCAGGCGGCTTGCGCCACCGGTCTCGATTTAGGCGGCCTGCGCCACCGGGGCGTCGATCGCCTTCGGGGCGGCGCTGCCCACCGGGATGCGGCGGGGCTTCAGGGCTTCGGGCACCACGCGCTTCAGCGCCACGTGCAGCAGGCCGTTCTGCAGGTCGGCGCCATCCACCACCATGTGGTCGGCGAGCACGAAGCGGCGTTCGAACGGGCGGCCGGCGATGCCGCGGTAGAGCACCTCGCCCTGGCCATTGGCCTGGACACGGCCGGCCACGTGCAACGCGCCGTCCTTCACGGTAATCTCGATGTCATCGGGCCCGAAGCCGGCCACCGCCATCGTGAGGCGATAGCTGTCCTCGCCGGTGCGCTCGATGTTGTAGGGGGGGTAGGAGACGTCCGCCGTGGCGGCATGGTCCAGCAGGCGCGCCAGGCGGTCGAAGCCGATGGCGGTGCGGAACAGGGGAGTCAGATTGAGGGCGTTCATGGGTTGTATCACCTTCTCAAGAAGCAAGGTCATGGCAGGTCGGCTCCCCATGCGGGCGAACCGTGGCAGTCCCCGCGACCCCTTCTGGGCATCGCGAACACTCTTGAGATAGTCAGTGTGGGTGCGGGTTCAAGGGGAAAGGAAGCCAAGGCAAACCGCCAAGGCGCCAAGAACGCCAAGGGAGCGCCAAGGAATACGGCCTCTTGGCGATCCTTGGCGTTCCTGGCGTCTTGGCGGTGAATCTTCTCCCTTCCCGCCCCCCGAACGCAAAAAGGGCCGGGTTTCCCCGGCCCCTTCGCAGCGCGTGGCAGAAGGCTGGTATCAGCCCTT
>JAIXTK010000286.1 GCA_027483995.1 Acetobacteraceae bacterium | reverse complement strand
TGGGCTGGCGGCTGTCCGGCATGGCATGCGGTCCCGGGATTGGCAGCGACGGCGCGATCCGTGGCAGCCCGTTGCGTCGAAAATCCTCAGCCAATGGAGGCCGGTGCCGGGTGAGGGGATCGAACCCCCGACCTTCGGTTTACAAAACCGCTGCACTACCGCTGTGCTAACCCGGCTCCGACATCGCCATGATTAGCGGATTTGCGGGATCGTCGCCACCTCTGGCCTGTGGCCGCCGTCAGTCCGGCCGGCAAGCCGCCACGCTGGCCGCGGCGAAACCGGCCACGGGGCTGGTGGTGACGGTGATCACCGCCTCGTGGTGCCCGATGCGGAAGGATTGCACCGCCGGCACGCCGGTGAGGGTAACGGGTGCGGCGAGGCCCTGGCCGGCGAAGGTCACGACCATGGTGCGCGACAAGCCCTCGAACCCCGCCGGTGCGTTGGCCTGGACGCGCACCAGGCCCTCGAAGAAGGTTGCGGCATCTTCCGGCAGGGCGCGCTCGCCAGGGGTGATGCGGAAGCGGCGGGCGATGGGCGGGCCGTCGCAGGCGCGACGGGGGGCGGCGTCGCGGATCACCTCGGCCAGGCGGTCTTCCGGCAGGCCGGACTCCAGCCGGGCGCGCACCGCGGCCAGCAGCGCAGCCATGCGCCCGGTCGGCACCTCCGCCGCGTAGCGAGCACGGGCCGAGGCGGCCTCGGCACGGGCGGCTTCGGTCTCGCGGGCCAGGCGCTCCGCCTCGGCGGTGCGGGAATGCGCCTCGCCGCGCGCCGTATCCCGGTCGGCGGCCAGGCGCTCCAGTTCCTCGCGTGACTCCTCGCGGGCGGTGTGGGTGGCGAACAGGCCCACGCCGGCCAGGGCAGCGAAGAACAGCAGCCACTTGGCGGTGTGGCCCAGCCCGGCGAACAGCCGCTCGCGGCGCTCGCGGGCACGGCGCGTGCGCAGGCTCATCGCCCGCCTGCCCGTCGCATGCCGTGCCCGTGCTGCATCAGCCGTCCAGCGTGATCTTCTTGTCGCGGATCAGCTGGCCGTTGGCGGCGAAGTCCTTCTCGAAATAGGCGAGCATCTGCTCCGGCGTTTCCGGCGGCACCACCACGTTGATGGCCTGCATGCGCTGCAGCATGTCCGGCGTGGCGGCGATCTCGCGGCACTTGGCGTTGAACGCGGCGATGATGTCCCTCGGCGTGCCGGCCGGGGCCCAGATGGCGTACCAGATCGGCACGTCGATATTGGGGAAGCCGGCTTCGGTCAGGGTGGGCACATCGGGGAAATCGGGGTGGCGGGTGGGGTAGCTGACCGAGAGCAGCTTCAGCTTGCCGGCCTTGATGTGCGGGATGACGTTGATCTCGTTCATCATGTGGACGTTGCCGGCCAGCAGGTCGTTCAGCGCATCGGCGCTGCCGCGATAGGGCACGTGCAGGATGTCGATGCCGGCGGCGGCCTTCAGCGCCTCGATGCGCATGTGGGTGGAGCTGCCGGCGCCGGCGGAGCCGTAGGCGAGCTTGCCGGGGTTCTTCTTGGCGTAGGCGACCAGCTCGGCCATCGTGTTGATGCCCAGCTCCGGGCGGATGGTGAAGCCGCAGACGAGATCGCCGACGCGCGCGACGGTGACGAGTTCCTTCGGCACGCCATAGGCCACGCGGCGCAGATGCGGCAGCACGGTGAGCGGGCCGGCCGGGGTGAGCAGGAAGGTGTAGCCGTCGTTGGCGGACTTCGCGACCGCCTCGGTGCCGATGCCGCCGGCGGCGCCGCCGCGGTTGTCGATCACGAAGGGCTGGCCGAAGGCCTGGCCGAGCTTGTCTGCCCAGGGGCGGCCGATGATGTCGGTGGCGCCACCAGGGGCGTAGGGCAGGATCAGCTTCACCGGCTTGTTCGGCCAGGCGCCTTGGGCGCGCGCGGAGGCGGCGCCGAGCACAGCGGGGGCGGCGAGCATGGAGGTGACGAGCGAGCGCCGGCGGATCATCGATGAGTCTCCCTGTCGGGCCCGGTTGCTCCGGGCCACTTGCGGCCGCCGTCATGCCGATTTCCGTCCGCCGGAGCAAGCGCCTCGGTGCTTTGCCGCTCGACACGGCGCTGCGATCGTTGCAAAGGGGGGCCGCGGGGCGATCCGGGGCAACCGGCGCGAACGGCATCAGCAGCATTTCGGGAGGCAGGTTTCTTGCGCAAACGGACACTTCTGGCCGCGTTCGCGGCGGCGATCGTGATGGCGTTTCCCGTGGCGGCGCAGGAATGGCCGACGCGGCCGGTGAAGCTGGTGGTGAACTATCCCGCCGGTGGATCGATGGACGCGATCTCCCGCCCCTGGGCGGAGGCGCTGGGCAAGCGGCTGGGGCAGCCGGTGGTGGTGGAGAACCGGGCCGGTGCGGCGGGTGCGCTGGGGACCGAGGTGGTGGCGAAGGCGGCGCCGGATGGCTACACGCTGCTCGCCTCCCCGAACGGGCCGCTGGTGCTGCTGCCGGCGCTGCGCAAGATGCCCTACCAGCCGACGGACCTGACGCCGGTGGGGCCGATGGGCGATTTCGTCTATGGAATCGCGGTGCTGCCCAAGCACGGGTTCAAGACGATGGCCGACCTGGTTGCCTATGCGAAGAAGAATCCGGGCAAGCTGTCGTACTCCTCCCCCGGTGCCGGTTCCGCCACGCATCTGCGCGGCGAGGCGCTGAAGATCGTGGCGGGCATCGACATGCTGCACGTGCCGTATCGCACCGGGGCCGAGGCGCTGATCGATTTCCTGGGCGGCACGGTGGATGTGATCATCGACAACGTGATGTTCCCGCATGTGCGGGCCGGGCAGGCGACGCTGCTGGCGGTGACGTCTGATCGTCGCTTCCCGACCTTCCCCGATGTGCCGACGGTGATGGAGGCGGGATTCGATGTGAAGCTGGCGAATTTCGCGGCGATCTTCGTGCCGAAGAACACGCCGAAGGCGATCCAGGACAAGCTGGCCCGGGCGATGGCGGATGCCAACGCGGACCCGGTGGTGCAGCAGCGGGTGATGCAGGTGGGCTTCTTCCCCACGACCAAGACCGGGCCCGAGCTGGTGGCCGAGATGGATGGCCAGGTGGCGGAGTATCAGGATTGGGTGAAGAAGACCGGGCTGAAGATCGAGTAGGGATGCAGGGATGAGCAAGGGGCCGGGGCTGCGCAGCGGGCAGGACCTGCTGTGCGGCGTGATGTTCGCCGCCGTGGGGGCGGGCGCGTTGTGGGTGGGGCGCAACTATCCCATGGGCTCCCCGGTGCGGCTGGGCAGCGGGGTGTTTCCGATGCTGCTCAGCTATGGGCTGATCGGGGTGGGCGCGATCATCTTCATCAAGGGGCTGCTGACCGACGGGCCGCGGCTGACGGGCTGGGCGTGGCGGCCGGTGCTGCTGATCACGCTGGCGGCGGTGTGCTTCGCGCTGCTGATCGAGCCGGCGGGGCTGGTGGCGACGATGCTGGTGGTGATGACGCTGGGCGCGCTGGCGGGCGAGGGGCACAAGCTGCGTGAGCTGGCGGTGTTCATGCTGGTGATGATCCTGATGGCGATTGGCATTTTCGTTTGGGGGCTAGGCATGCCGATCAAGGTGTTCCCGTGGAACTGAGCGATCTCGGATCCAATCTCGCGCTGGGCTTCTCCGTTGCGCTGACATTCCAGAACCTGTTCTGGTGCCTGGTGGGCGCGATCGTTGGCACCGCCCTCGGCGGGCTGCCCGGGGTGGGGCCGGTGGCGACGATGGCGCTGCTGCTGCCGGCGACGTACTACCTGCCGGCGGAGGGCGCGCTGAT
>JAIXTK010000208.1 GCA_027483995.1 Acetobacteraceae bacterium | reverse complement strand
CAGGTCCCTGGCGGGTCCAGGGCAGAGCCCTGGCCTTCCTTGCCTTCCAGCGCTGCGCTATGACGGCGCGTTGACTGGAGGCACGTTGCTTTGAACGCACCCACCCCGCGCTTCGGCGCGAACTCGCTGCGCAATGGTCCGGACGCCAGGGGTCGCTTTGGCGAGTTCGGCGGGCGGTTCGTGGCCGAGACGTTGATGCCGCTGATCCTGGAGGTGGAGGCGGCCTACAACGCGGCCAAGGCCGATCCGGCCTTCCAGCCGGAGCTGGACCGCTATTTGAAGGATTACGTGGGCCGGCCGAGCCCGATGTGGTTCGCCGAGCGGCTGACGGAGAAGCTCGGCGGCGCGAAGGTGTATTTCAAGCGCGACGAGCTGAACCACACGGGCGCGCACAAGATCAACTCGTGCATGGGGCAGATCCTGCTCGCCAAGCGCATGGGCAAGACGCGGATCATCGCCGAGACGGGCGCGGGGCAGCATGGCGTGGCCACGGCCACGGTGTGCGCGTTGTTCGGGCTGCCGTGCACGGTGTACATGGGCGCGGTGGACGTGGCGCGGCAGGCGCCGAACGTGTTCCGGATGAAGCTGCTGGGGGCGGAGGTGGTGCCGGTGACGTCGGGCGCCTCCACGCTGAAGGATGCGATGAACGAGGCGCTGCGCGACTGGGTCGCGAATGTGCGGGACACGTTCTACATCATCGGCACGGTGGCCGGGCCGCACCCGTATCCGATGATGGTGCGCGATTTCCAGAGCGTGATCGGCATTGAGGCCAAGGCCCAGCTGCAGGAGCAGGAAGGGCGGCTGCCGGATGCCTGCGTGGCGGCGATCGGTGGCGGTTCCAACGCGATGGGGCTGTTCCATCCGTTCCTGGACGATCCCTCCGTGCGGCTGATCGGGGTGGAAGCGGCGGGGCATGGGCTGGATACGTTCCAGCATGCGGCTTCGCTGAGCCGTGGGCGGCCGGGCGTGCTGCACGGCAACCGGACCTATCTGCTGCAGGATGAGGACGGGCAGATCCAGGAGGCGCATTCGATCTCGGCCGGGCTGGATTATCCCGGCATCGGGCCGGAGCATTCCTGGCTGCATGAGATCAAGCGCGTGGAATACGTGGCCGCGACCGACCAGGAGGCGCTGGACGCGTTCCAGCTGTGCACGCGCACGGAAGGCATCATCCCGGCGCTGGAGCCGGCGCATGCGTTGGCGCACGTGGCCAAGATGGCGCCGACGATGGACAAGGATGCGATCATCCTGATGAATCTGTGCGGGCGGGGAGACAAGGACATCTTCACCGTGGCCGAAGCCTTGGGAGTCAAGTTGTGAGCCGTATTGCCGCACGATTTGCCAAGCTGAAGGCCGAGGGCCGCGGTGCGCTGATTCCGTTCGTGGAGGCGTGGGACCCGGACGAGGCGACCTCCCTGGCACTGCTGAAGGGCATGCCGGGCGCGGGGGCCGACCTGATCGAGATCGGCTGCCCGTTCACCGACCCGATGGCGGATGGGCCGACCATCCAGCTGGCGGGCCGCCGCGCGCTGGATGCCGGGGCCAACATGAAGAACACGCTGGCCATGGTGCGGGCGTTCCGGCAGGACGACGCGGAGACGCCGATCATCCTGATGGGGTACCTGAACCCGATCCTTTCGTATGGGGTGGAGGCGTTCTGCGCCGATGGGGCGAAATCGGGCGTGGACGGGCTGATCATCGTGGACCTGCCGAGCGAGGAGGCCGACCTGGTGCTGCCGCATGCGGCGGCGAACGGGCTCGACATCATTCGCCTGGTGGCACCGACGACGGATGCGGACCGGCTGCCGCTGGTGCTCAATGGGTCCAGCGGGTTTGTCTATTACGTGTCGATCACAGGGATTACCGGCACGCGCACGGCGAGCGGGGATGAGCTGGCGGAAGCGATTCCGCGCATTCGCAAGGTGACGAACCTGCCGATCGCGATCGGGTTCGGCGTGCGCTCGCCGGAGCAGGCGGCCAATGCGGTGAAGCATGCCGATGGCGCCGTGGTGGCCTCTGCGTTGATCGATACGATGAAGCAGGACCTGGAAGCCAATGGCGGCAAGCCGAAGCCGGATACGGTGGCGCGCATCCTGGCACAGGTGAAGGCGTTGGCCGCCGGCGTGCGCGGGGCGCGCGTTCCGGCCTGAAGGAGCGGATGCGATGAACTGGCTCACGGAATTCGTCCGGCCGAAGATCCGCACCCTGCTGGGGCAGCGGGATGTGCCGCAGAACCTGTGGGTGCAGTGCGCCAGCTGCCAGCACATGATGTTCCACGCCGAGTTCGAGAAGAACCAGCGTGTGTGCGGGCAGTGCGGGCACCATGCGCGCGCCACGGCGCCGCAGCGCTTGGCCTGGACCTTCGACGAGGGGCAGTTCACGCGCATCGAGCTGCCGAAGGTGCCGGTGGATCCGCTGCGGTTCCGTGACAGCAAGCGCTATCCGGACCGGCTGAAGGATGCACGCGAGAAAACCGGGCTGGATGACGCCATTCTCGTCGCGCACGGGAAGATCGGCGGGCACAAGGCCGTGGTGGCGGTGATGGCGTTCGAGTTCATCGGCGGCTCCATGGGCGCGGCGGTGGGCGAGGGCATCGTGGCGGCGGCCAAGCTGGCGGTGCTGCAGGATGCGCCGCTGATCGTGTTCACCGCTTCGGGCGGGGCGCGGATGATGGAAGGGGCCATCAGCCTGATGCAGATGCCGCGCACGGTGATCGCGACCCGCATCGTGAAGGAGGCGGGGCTGCCGTTCATCACCGTGCTGACCGACCCGACCACGGGTGGCGTGACGGCCAGCTTCACCATGCTGGGGGATATCCAGATTGCGGAGCCCGGGGCGGAGATTGGGTTCGCGGGTGCCCGCGTTATTGAGCAGACCGTTCGGGAGAAGCTGCCGGAAGGGTTCCAGCGCAGCGAATACCTGCTGGCGCATGGCATCCTGGACATGGTGGTGAAGCGGCCGGACATGAACGCGACGCTGGGGCGGCTGATCTCGCTGCTGCGGGTGAAGGAACTGGCGCCCGCGGCCGCGCCCACGCCCCCTGCCCTTCCGGCGCCTGCCGTCTGAGCCCCATGGCGGTGGGCAGGATCGAGGCCGTGATCGAGCGCATGCACGCGCTCTATCCGCGGCTGATCGATTTGAGCCTGGAGCGGCTGGAACGGCTGCTGGGTCAGCTGGGCCATCCGGAGCGCCGCTTGCCGCCGGTGATCCATGTGGCGGGGACCAACGGCAAGGGCAGTACCTGCGCCTTCCTGCGTGCCATTGGCGAAGCGGCGGGGATGCGGGTGCATGTGGCGACCTCCCCGCATCTGGTGCGGTTCAACGAGCGCATCCGGCTGGCGGGGGCGCTGGTGACGGATGCGCAGTTGCTCGATGTGCTCGGCGAGATCGAGCGGGTGAATGCGGGGCAGCCGATCACCGTGTTCGAGGTCTTGCAGGCCGCGACCTTCCTGTTGTTCGCGCGCGTGCCGGCGGATCTTGTGGTGCTGGAGGTGGGGCTGGGCGGGCGGTTCGATGCCACCAACGTGGTGGAGCGGCCGGCGGCGTGTGCGATCACCTCGATCTCGCTGGATCATCGGGAGATGCTGGGCGAGACGCTCGGCAAGATCGCATTCGAGAAGGCTGGGATCATCAAGCCCGGCGTGCCGGTGGCGACGGGGCGGCAGGAGGCCGAGGCCTTCGCGGTGATCGCGGCGCAGGCGGCAGAATTGGGGGCACCGTTGCTGGCGCGTGGGGATGCCTGGGAGGTGGTGCCGGGCACGGACGGGTTCTCGTTCCAGGATGCCGAAGGCGTGTTGCAATTGCCGCGGCCTTCGCTGCTGGGGGCGCATCAGCTGGACAATGCCGGGAT
>JAIXTK010000173.1 GCA_027483995.1 Acetobacteraceae bacterium | reverse complement strand
CGTTCGAGCAGAGCGAGGTCTCGCTGGGTGCCGCGGCGGCGATCACCATCGGCAACCTGGATGTGGTGCTGGCCAGCGGCCGGGCGCAGACCTTCTCGCCGCCGGTGTTCACCAACCTTGGCATCGACCTGTCGAAGAAGAAGATCGTGGTGGTGAAATCGTCCAACCACTTCTTCGCCGCCTTCGCGCCGATCGCGGCCAAGATCACCTATGTCGATTGTGGCGGCCCCTATCCGCCCGATGCCGCGAAGATTCCCTACACCAAGATCCGCCGTCCGATCTCTCCGCTGGATGCGAACCCGTGGCTGTTCCCGCGGAACGACTGACACCGCGGCTGCATCTTTCGGCTCCACGCCTCGAAGATGCGCCCGCGCTGTTTGCCTTCATGGGCGATGCGGCGGTGATGCAGCACACCTACCGCAAGGGCTCTCTGCGGGAGATGCGCCGGCATATCGCCGCGCATTGGTGGCAGGCGCGGCGCCTGGGCTTCGGCTGCTGGACGGTGCGGCACGAGGGCCGCGTGGTCGGCTTTGGCGGGTTGAACGACGACCCGCTGGATCCCGGCTACGGCCCGGAAGTGGCATATTTCTTCGCGCGCGAGGCCTGGGGAAAAGGCTTCGCCGGTGAGGTGGTGGCGGCAAGCCTCGATTGGGCGCGCGAACTCGGCCTTCCCAACGTCTGCGCCTTCGTGCATCCCCAGAACGCTGCCTCCCGCCGCGTGCTGGAGCGGGCGGGGTTCACGGTGGAGCGATGGGTACCGGACATGACACGCTGGCTGCTGCGCATCGAACTGAAGGGGGCGTGATGGCCGATCGGATCGCGGAGCTGCAGGCGGCGGTGCGGGCCCAGGGGCTCGAACCCGGCACGGCGAAGGCCAAGCGCGGCAAGCCTGGCGTGACCCTGGTGTGGCTTTGCCCGGAGCCGGTCACGCTGCGGATCGATGCCAAGGATGTGCTGTGGCTGGAAGCCTATCTCCCCTGGGTGATGGCGGGCGGCAAGCTGCACCAGCGGGTGAAGGCCTTCGCGGCTGGGCAGGGCACGCTTTGCGCCAGCCGGGACGGGCATGTCTCCATCGGCGTCGCCGGCGGGGTGGCCGCGTTGCCCGCGCTTCTGGCGGCGGCACAGGGGCTGCGCGACATGTTGCAGGCGGAATGGCCGGATTATGCCACCGGGGTGTTCGCCAAGGCACTGGTGTAGCCTACACCCCGGCGGCGTGCAGCAGGTCGGCCAGCGCCAGGCCCTCCAGCCCTTCCGGCTCGATGCCGTCCACGAACAGATCTGCCAGGGCGCGTTTGCGGGCGATGATCTCGGCGATGCGGGATTCCACGGTGTTGGGCGTGACGTAGGTGAACACCTGCACCGGGCGTTGCTGGCCCATCCGGTGCGCGCGGTCTTCCGCCTGGGCTTCCACGGCT
Source organism: Acetobacteraceae bacterium (assembly GCA_027483995.1). GTDB lineage: Bacteria > Pseudomonadota > Alphaproteobacteria > Acetobacterales > Acetobacteraceae > CAMDGX01. The sequence continues at coordinate 3,702 of JAIXTK010000173.1, read as the reverse complement.
GCCGTCCACCAGCGGTCGAAGTGGAACACCAGGCTGGCGGCCGTGAGGTTGAGGCCGACCCCGCCGGCGCGCAATGACAGCACCAGCACCTTGTGGGCGGGGTTTTCCGCAAAGCGACGCAGCGTGGCATCGCGCGTGGCGGCATCGTGCGCGCCGGTGAGGGTGAGGGGCGCGAAGCGGCGCAGCCTTGTGGCGATGGCGGCGACACCGAACGGGGCATCGACGAACTGGCTGAACACCAGGGATTTCTCGCCTGCCTCGGCCGCGGCTTCGATGCGGCGTTCCAGGTCGTCCAGCTTGGCGGAGGCGCCGCTTTCCGGCACGGCGTTGCAGATCTGCTTGAGGCGGAGCAGCAGTTCCAGCACCTGGGTCACCCGCACACTGGCGCCCTGGCTGCGCAGCCAGACCACGCCTTGGCGCTCCGCGGCGTTGTAGGCGGCGCGCTGGGTGGGGCCCATGCCGGGATCGATGGTGAAGCCGGTCTTGGGCGGCAGGTTGGGCAGCACATCCGCCCGGCGGCGACGGAGCTGCACGCGATCCAGCAGCGGGCGCAGGCCGAGGGCCAGGGTGCGGCGTTCATAGGCGCCGGGCACCACGAATTCCAGGATGGAGACAAGGTCTTCCAGCCGGTTCTCCAGCGGCGTGCCGGTCAGCGCCCAGGCGCGATGGGTGCGCAGGCGGCGGATGGCCATGGCGGTGGCGGTGCCGCTGTTCTTCAGGCGCTGGGCTTCGTCGGCCACCACCACCTGCCAGATGCGGTGGGCGGGGCCGAAGGGCGGCGGCAGCTCCATGTCGGCGCGCAGTGATTCGTAGCTGGCCAGATGCACATCGGCCCGGCGCCACCAGGCGGTTTCGCGCTCCCGTGTGCTGCCCTGCACCAGGGAGGGGTTCAGCTCCGGCGCCCAGACCCGCAGCTGCGCCTGCCATTGCAGCAGCAGGCTGGCGGGCGCCACGATCAGGGCAGGGCGGGCCTCCGCCCCCAGCACGCGCAGGGCCGCAATCGCCTGCACGGTCTTGCCCAGGCCCATGTCGTCGGCCAGCAGCAGGGAGCCCTGGGTGAGGCGGGCGATGCCTTCCTGTTGCCAGGGCGGCAGGGGATGCGGCCAGGCAAGGCCGAAGGCGTCAGCAAGCATGCAGGCGGTGTGGCGGAGTCCCTCAGTCTAGGCAAGCCAGGGCAGCACGCGCCCCACGATGGCGATGTGCTGGCCCTGGCGCACCACGGCCCCCCACGCCTGGGCGATGATGATGCCATCCACCTGAGCGCGCACCGGCCAGGGATCGAGGTCGATGCGCTGGAAATCGTGCAGCCAGCCGACCACGGTTCCCGCCTTCACCTCCGTGCCGCACTCGATGGTGGGTTCGAAGTGGCCATCGAACGGAGCCACGGTGAAGCACGCGCGATCCACCATGGCGGCGAGTTTCTGCGTGCCGGCTTCGTGGTGGGCGATCTTTTCGATGTGGCCGCGTAGCTGGCCGAGATGGATGGCGGCGGCCAGCACGCCGTGCTTGGCGTAGCGCACGCCCTCGGCGGAGACGGCGGCGCCCCAGCCGAATTCGCCGCCGATGGTGATCTTGCCCAGGCGCTCGCCCTCGCTGGGCAGCAGGCCCGGGGTTTCGTTCTGGTAGGCGATCACGATCGGGGTGCCGAACCAGCGTGCGGTGTTCTCGATCAGGCGGCCCTGCTCGGGGTCGTCCACCAGATGGTAGCTGGTGCCGCGGGCGAAGCGGGCGACGCTGCCGCCGGCGTGCAGGTCGATCACGATATGCACATGCGGCCAGATGAAGCCGCGCACGAAGGCGGCGATGCGGTGGGTGATCCCGGCCATCGCCGGGGTGATGCCGGCGCCGTCGACGAAGCAGCGGTTGAGGTTGCGGTTGTCGTCCAGCGTGGAATCGCGCGTGCCGGCGCGGAAGGCGGCGGGGTTCAGCACCGGCACCAGGATGATGCGGCCCTGCACGTTCTCCGCGTCGATGTCCCGCAGCAGGTGCTTCACCGCCACGGGGCCTTCGTATTCGTTGCCGTGGTTGGAGCCGAAGGCGACCATGCCCTGGCCGGGCTTGGCGTTGGGGCCGACCATGACGGTGAGCGGGATGAGGTGGTCGCCCCAGATCGAATCATGCTCCAGCGCCACCCAGTAGTCGCGGCGGCCGGGGCTTTCGAGGTCGAGGCCGCCCGGGCGGGTGATGATGCGTTCCATGTGTCCTGCCATTGAGTGACGCGGATAGAGCCTGAAGCGAAGTGGTCACAGAGAGCACGGAGGGCCACAGAGAGCACAGAGAAGCCGGTCAATCATTCCGCGGGTTGGGCTTCGTGGCCTGGCGTTCTCTGTGCCCCTCTGTGTTTCTCCGTGTTCTCTGTGACCGCTTTGCTTTCTTCAGTTCACGCGATGCCTGGCGACGAAATCGAGATCGACTTCCACGCCGATGCCGGGCGTGTCGGGGATGGGCACGGTGCCGTCCGGCTGGAGGTCGAAGCTGGCGCGGGCGATGCCCTTCGTGAGGGCGCTCTGGCTCACGTTGAACTCCACGAACTTCGCCCGCGGCAGGGTGGCGATGAGTTGCAGGGAGTAGCCGGTGAGCAGGTGGGTGAGCCAGGAATGGGGCACCAGCTCGATGCCGGCCTGCTCGGCCATCTCCGCCACGCGGGCGGCGACGCTGATGCCGCCGCAGCGGGAGAGGTCCGGCTGCACGATGTCCACGCAGCCTTCGCCGATGAAGCGCTGGAAATCCCAGATCGTGGCCACCTGTTCGCCGGCGGCGACCGGGGTGGGGCTGGTGCGGCGGATGGCGGCGTATTCGTCGAAGCGTTCCGGATGGATGAAATCCTCGATCCAGCCGACGTTGTAGTCGGCGAGCCAGCGGCACAGGCGTTCGGCTTCGCGGCGGGTGCGCAGCGCGCTGGAGAAGGGCTGGGCGGCGTTCTTCCAGCCGGCGGGGTACCAGCCGGGATCGACCAGCAAATGGCGGTCCGGGCCCAGTGCCTCGCGGGCGGCGGCGACGAGTTCGCGGTCGCGGCCTTCATCCTGGCCGAAGACGCCCCAGCCGAATTTCACCGCGCGGAAGCCGCGGTCGATGTAGCCGCGGGCGGCGGCGGCCATGCCTTCCGGCGTGTCGCGGAACAGGGTGGAGGCGTAGGCAGTGATGCTTTCGCGCCGGCGGCCGCCGAGCAGGCGGCAGAGGGATTGGCCGGCGGCCTGGGAGCGGATGGACCACAGGCAGTTGTCGATCGCCGAGATGCACTGCATCGCAATCCCACGCCGGCCGTAATAGGCGCTGCCGACATAGAGCTTGTCCCACAGGCGTTGCACATCCAGCGGGTTCTCGCCGATCAGGAGGCCCGCGAGCGTTTGGAAGCCGGGGATGGACATGCCCTGGCCGGAGATGATGGCCACCGCCGCGGGGGCGAGGGTTTCGGCATCGGCCCAGCCGGTGAGGCCTTCATCGGTGGCGACGCGGACCAGGAGCTGCCAGTCGCCGTTGTCGGTGGCTTCCTCGCCGCCGGCGGTGGAGCCGTAGCTGGCTTCGCCGCGCAGCAGGATGGGCTCTACTTCAGTTATTTTCATGGGTGATCTTCATGGCGTGCGCTTCAGGCCCTGGGGACGGATGAGGCCATCGGGGACCATTTGCAGGCCCTCGATATTGGCCAGCGTGCCGGTGATCAGCACGGGGTGCCAGAGGTAGATGTAGGGGCGATCATCGAGG
>JAIXTK010000235.1 GCA_027483995.1 Acetobacteraceae bacterium | reverse complement strand
TGCCTGCCTGTTCGGCGCCAGTTCGCTGGCGCTGGCGGCGTTCCTGTGGTGGTCCACCGCCGGGCTGCTGGACCGGCAGAACGAGGCGGCGATCACGGTGGACACGCAGGGGCTGGTGGACCGGCTGGCCGAGGGCGGGCTGCCGGCGCTGATCGACACGATCGAGCAGCGCATCGCCGGCAATATCGACGACGATTCCGTGTATCTGCTGGTGGATTCGGGGCTGAAGCGGCTGGCGGGGAACCTGGACCGCTGGCCCACCTCCGTGCCCGCGGATTTCGAGTGGACCGATTTGCGGATCGATCGCGGCGGGCTGAAGGCGCTGGCGCGGGTGCATCATGAGGAACTGGCCGGCGGGATGCACCTGCTGGTGGGGCGCGACGTGGAATCGCGCGTGCAGCTGCGTGGGATCGTGGCCGATGCGATGCTGTGGGCCGCGGTGATCGCGGTGCTGCTGGGCACGGTGGGGGCGATGGCGGTGCGCGGGCTGTTCCGCGCGACGCTGGCCGACATCTCGGCCACGGCGGCGGCGGTGAGCGCGGGCGACCTGGGCCGGCGGGTGAAGGTGACCGGGCACAGCGACGAGTTCGACGTGCTGGCCGAGACGATCAACGACATGCTGGACCGCATCGCCCGGCTGATGGACGGGGTGCGGCAGGTTTCCAACGCCATCGCGCATGATTTGCGCACGCCGATCACGCGGGCGCGGATGCGGCTGGAGGACGCGGCGACGACGGCGCGCAGCGAGGCCGATCTGCGCCAGGCGATCGAGCGGGCGCAGAGCGACCTGGACGGCATCGTGGCGGTGTTCCAGGCGCTGTTGCGGATTGCGGAGATCGAGGCCGGCTCCCGCCGGTCTGCCTTCACGCAGGTGGATGTGGCGCCGCTGCTCTCGGACCTGGCGGAGCTGTACGAGGCGGCGGCGGAGGAGACCGGGCAGACGCTGGCGGCGCGCATTCCGCCGCATGCGATGGTGTTCGGGGACCGCGACATGATCCAGCAGGCGATCGCCAACCTGCTGGACAACGCGATGAAGTTCTCGCCGCCGCAGGGGATGATCCGGCTTTCGGCGCAGGCGGTGGCGGGCGCGATCGAGATCGTGGTGGCCGATGACGGGCCGGGCATCCCGCAGCAGGATCGCGAGCGGGCGACCGAGCGGTTTTTCCGTGGCGAGTCGGCGCGCAGCACGCCGGGCTCCGGGCTGGGGCTGGCGCTGGTGCAGGCGGTGGCGATGCTGCATGGCGGGGTGCTGCGGCTGGAGGACAATGCACCGGGGCTGAAGGCGGTGCTGCACCTGCCGGCGGCGGACCCGGCTGCTGGGTCGCAGGTGGTGGAATGAGCCGCCAGGGCCTGCTGCGGGCGGCGCTGCTGGCCATCCCCCTGGTGGTGCCAGCGGGCATGGTGCGCGCCAGTGGCGAGCGAATGGGCGACATGCCGCGGGTGATCACGCATACGCGGGAGTATTGCGAGGAGCTGTCGGCGCGGGCGGGCCAGTTGCGGCTGGCGCATGGGCGCGGGCCGGCGGAGGCCGAGTTGCTGGCGGCCGAGGGCGACCGGCTGTGCGCGCAAGGGCAGATCCGGCCCGGGATCATGCGGCTGCGGCGGGCCATCATGCTGTTGCGGGCGGAGGGAACGGCGCCCCGGTAGGCGTGCGTGCGTGGACGCTGCACAAGCGGCTTGGCATAAGGCCCGGGTGATCGCGCGGCCCCTCTTCCCGAGGGGAGGCCGACGCGGCTTGGGAGCAGCAAGTGGCCACGGTTTCGATTGAACAGCGCGCGCAGGTGATTGTTCTGGGCAATGAGAAGGGCGGGTCCGGCAAATCCACCGCCGCGATGCATCTGATCGTGGGCCTGCTGCGCGACGGCTACCGGGTGGGGGCGATCGACCTGGATGCGCGGCAGGCGACGCTGGGGGGATACCTGGCGGCGCGGGAGGCCTTCGCGGCGGCCAAGGGCGTGGCGCTGCCGATGCCGCTGCGCGCGGCCGTGTACCGCAGCGAGCATGACAGCCGGGCGGACGCGGAGGCGGAGGAGCGCGAGCGATTCGGTGCCGCGCTGGACGACCTGGTGCGACGCTGCGAGATCGTGGTGATCGACTGCCCCGGGAGCGACACCTACCTCTCGCGCCTGGGGCATGCGCATGCGGATACGCTGGTGACGCCGATCAACGACAGCTTCGTGGATTTCGCGATGCTGGCGAAGGTGGACCCGGACCGGCACGACATCGTGCAGCCCAGCATCTACAGCGAGATGGTGTGGGAGGCGCGCAAGCGGCGCTTTGCGCGGGATCGCGGGCGGATCGACTGGATTGTGATGCGCAACCGGCTGGGTGCCTCCGAAGCACGCAACAAGCGCGATGTGGGGGCGACGCTGGATGCGCTGGCCAAGCGGATCGGGTTCCGGACGGTGCGGGGGTTCGGCGAGCGCGTGATCTTCCGCGAGTTGTACCTGCAGGGGCTGACGCTGATGGATGTGAAGGAGGCAGGGCTGGGGATCAGCATGGGGATGAGCCACGTGGCGGCGCGGGCGGAGGTGCGCAGCCTGATCGGGGCGATCCGCAAGCCGGCGCCGCAACTGGAACTTACGCCACCACCCACGGCCTGAACTGCGCGATACGCGGTTGCGACGGGCGGGGCATGGGGGTATATGCGCGGCCTTGGCCAAGGCCACCTGCATGGGGCCGACGTAGCTCAGTGGTAGAGCAACTGATTCGTAATCAGTAGGTCGTCAGTTCAATCCTGACCGTCGGCACCAGCATTCTCCCCATTGCGACATCATTGATGCCTGCCGGCGCGGTTATGCGTGCGGGAGGGCTGTCTGGCCGAGGACCCAGCCTTCCCAGGTGGTGAGCCAGGGGTCGGCGGGTGGGGTGTCTGGCCGGTGGCCTTCCAGCACGTTGATGACGGCGAGTACGCCGAGGATGCAATCCAGGCGGTCTTCACCGTCGGGGTGGGGGCCGAAGCCTGTCTGGAGTTCGGCCTGGAGGGTGGGGCTGGGCAGGACGGCGAGGCGGGTCATGGCGGCGGTGAGGGGGGCGGCGAGGGTGGCGCGGTCGGATTGGCGGCGCTTGCTGCCGGGGAGGCGCAGGCCGAGGTGGCGCAGGGCTTCGGCGGGATAGGTTTCGGCGATCGCGAGCGTGCCGGGGGCGAGGAGCGCGCGGAACGGGCCGTCGAAGGGCCAGAGGCGGGGCGGAGTGGGTGTGTTCAGGGCCGGGATGAGCCAGTCGCGCCAGGCGGAGATCGCGGCCTTGCCGGCCTGGTTGGCGCCGAGGGTCCAGAACAGGGGGGCGCCGGCGGGGCGTTCAGTGGTGGCACGGTCGCAGAGGCGGGAGAGTTCGTGCGGGCCGGCGAGGCCGAGGGCTTCGGCGTGGGCGGCGCGGGTCATGCCGCGCAGGCCGCGGCGGGGGTAGAAGGGGCGGTGGGGGCCGGCTTCTTCCAGCGTTTCGCAGACGTCCAGGAAGGCCGGGTCGAGGCGGCGCAGGAAGCTGGGGAAAGTGCCTGGCAGGGCGTGGCGGGTGACGAAGGCGCGGGGCAGGCCGAGGGGGAGATCGACGCCGAGGGCGACGGCGCCGCCATTCGCACGCTGGATCAGACGGGTGGAGAAGGTGGCGAGGTCGCCCACCGGTTCCGGCGCGGCGAGGTGCCAGGTGGCGCCGTCGCGGTGGGCCACGGCGAGCCAGCGCTTGCGCGGGTCCGTGCTCCAATCGGCATGCGCGGCCAATGTTGCGGCGGACATGCGGATTATGTGACCGTGGCGGGACGGCCCCGCGCAACGAGAAGGCTTCGCCCATGACCACCGCCGATGGACGCTATGTCGCCCCCGCGCGATGGCTGCACTGGTTCACCGCCGGGGCGATCCTGGTGATTCTGGTGACCGGGATCTGGTTCGCCTATCTGGAACCGCCGGATGCGCTGAAGTTCCGGCTGTTCAATATCCACGAGAGCTTCGGGGTGGTGGTGTTCGTGCTCGCCCTGGCGCGGCTGTGGGTGCGAAGGCGCAACCCGCCGCCGCCGCTGCCGGAGATGCCGGGCTGGATGAAGCTCGCAGCCGGGGTGAACCATGGGGCGCTGTATGTGGTGATGCTGGTGCAGCCGGTGACGGGGTTCCTGGCGTCCAACGCCTGGGGGTTTCCGCTGGCCTGGTTCGGGCTGGTGCCGATCCCGTCGCCGATCGGGCGCAGCGAAATGTGGGCGCCGATCCTGGGGCAGATGCACTTCCTCGGCGCGATCGCGATGGTGGTGCTGCTGGGGATGCATGTGGGCGCGGTGATCCAGCATACGTTCATCAGGAAGGATGGGCTTTTGGCGCGGATGGCCTGAAGGAAGGAAGCGGTTCTTTTTTGAAAAAAAGAACCAAAAAACTTTTATCCCCTGCGCTGAGAGCGCGGACTCATGAAGTTTTTTTGCTTCTTTTTGTTCACAAAAAGAAGACTCTTACTTCAGTGGCTTCTGAGCCTTCTCCAGCAGCCTAGCGAAGAACCCAGGGGGCTTAGGCGGCGGCGCGGGCTTCGCGGCCTCCTCGCGGGCCTTGGCTTCCTGGGCGCGTTCCTTTTCCTTGGCGGCGAGCCACTTATCCAGGCTCATGCCGGCCTTGGCGGCGCGCTTGGCCTCGTAGGCGCGCTGGCCTTCGGTCATGTCTTTGGTCATGGAGTCCTCGTTGGCTGGCGCGGTTTTGGCAGCGTGGGGGCGCGGGTTCAAGTCTCGCCGCGGTGGCGCAGCAGGAGGCGGCCGAGGGTGGCAAGTGCTGCGTTGATGGCGATGCCGGCCAGCGAGAGCAGCACCAGGGCGGCGAACATGCGCGGGATCTGCAGGCGGTAGCCGGATTCGAGGATGCGGTAGGCGAGGCCCGAGGCGAAGCCGCCGGCGCCGGCGACGAATTCGGCCACCACGGCGCCGACCAGGGCGAGGCCGCCGGAGATGCGCAGGCCGGCGAGGAAATAGGGCAGTGCCGCGGGCAGGCGCAGCAGGCGCAGCGTGGCCCAGCGACTGGCACCGTTCAGGCGGAACAGGTCCAGCAATTCCGGCGGGGGGGAGGCGAGGCCGATCGCGGTGCTGCTGAAGATCGGGAAGAAGGCGACGATGGTGGCGCAGGCGACCAGGGCGGCGAAGGGCTCGCCGACCCAGGCGATGATGAGCGGCGCGATGGCGACGATGGGTGTCACTTGCAGCGCCACGGCCCAGGGCTCGATGGCCGCGCGGGCCCAGCGGCTGGCGGTGATGGCGATGGCCAGGGATACGCCGAGCACGGTGGAGACGGCGAGCGCGGTGAAGGTCACCACCAGGGTGGAGGCGAGCGAGAGCAGCAGAAAGCCGGGGGCGGCGAGGAAGGCCTGCACGATGGCGATGGGGCCGGGCACCAGGTAGGCCGGCACGCCGGTGGCCCAGACGGCGCCCTGCCAAAGGGCGAGGGCAAGCAGGCCGGCGATGGTGGGGGGCCAGCTCATGCCAAGGCGCTTCGCAGCACGGCGGTGATGTCGCCGACCAGGGCGCCGTATGCCGGGGTGAAGCGGGTTTCCGGCGCGGGGGCGAGGGGGGAGGTGATCTCGGTGGCGATGCGGCCGGGGCGGGGGGTCATCACCACGACGCGGCGGGCGAGGAAGGCGGCTTCGTAGATGGAGTGGGTGACGAAGACGATGGTGCTGCCGGTGTCGCGCCACAGGGCCAGCAGGTCGTCTTGCAGGGCGTGGCGGGTGAATTCGTCCAGCGCGGCGAAGGGTTCGTCCATCAGCAGCACGCGCGGGCGGCCGACCAGGGCGCGGGCGAGGGAGACGCGCATGCGCATGCCGCCGGACAGCTCGCGCGGGCGGGCGCCCTCGAAGCCCTGGAGGCCGACGCGGGCCAGGGCGGCGTGGATCGCCGGCTGGGCTTCGGCGCGCAGGATGCCGCGCAGGCGCAGGGGGAGCCAGACGTTCTCCTCGGCGGTGGCCCAGGGCAGCAGGGTGGCGTCCTGGAAGACAACGCCGATCTCGCCGGGGCCGGGCGGGCCGCCCTGCCAGTGAAGGGCGCCGGCATCGGGTGCGTCGAGCCCGGCGATCAGGCGCAGCAGGGTGGATTTGCCGCAGCCGGAGGGGCCGAGCAGGGCGACGAAATCGCCCTGGGTGAT
>JAIXTK010000299.1 GCA_027483995.1 Acetobacteraceae bacterium | reverse complement strand
TGCCGGATTGGATATGACCGCGGACGCGATGGGGGCGGATGACCCGCGCGGCGTGCTGCGCCGGGTCTTCGGCTATCCCAGCTTCCGTGGCCTGCAGGAGCAGGCGATCACCCATGTGCTCGCCGGTGGCGATGCGCTGGTGCTGATGCCCACGGGCGGCGGCAAGTCGCTCTGCTACCAGATCCCCGCCTTGTGCCGGCATGGCACCGCCATCGTGATCTCGCCTCTGATCGCGCTGATGGACGACCAGGTGGCCGCACTCCGCCAGGTGGGCGTGGCGGCTGCCGCGCTGCATTCGGAGCTGGAGCCCGAGGAGCATCGCCGCGTCGGCCGCGAGCTGGATGCCGGCATGCTCGATCTGCTGTACGTGTCGCCGGAGCGGCTGCTCTCGCCGGGCACGCTGGAGCGGCTGCAGCGCCAGGAAGTGGCGCTGGTGGCAATCGACGAGGCGCATTGCGTCAGCCAATGGGGCCACGAATTCCGCCCGGAATATCGCGACCTGGCCCGCCTCGCCCAGCTCTTCCCCGGCGTGCCGCGCATGGCGCTGACCGCCACGGCCGACCCGCGCACGCGCGACGACATCCTGGCCGCGCTGGACATGCCCGCGGCCGAGGTGTTCGCGGCCAGCTTCCATCGCCCCAACCTGCATCTGGCTGCCGAGGCCAAGATGGGCGAGACGCAGCAGTTGCTCTCCCTGCTGCAGCGCCACAAGGGCGAGGCGGGCATCGTCTATTGCGGCAGCCGGGCCAAGACGGAGCGCATGGCCGAGTCCCTGGCCGGCAAGGGGTATCCGGCCATCGCCTTCCATGCCGGGCTCGATCCCGCCACCAAGCGCGCCGCGGCCGCGCGGTTCCGCTCCGGCGAGCCGGTGGTGATCGTGGCGACCATCGCCTTCGGCATGGGGATCGACCGGCCGGATGTGCGCTTCGTGGCGCATCTGGACATGCCGGACAGCCCGGAATCCTACTACCAGCAGATCGGCCGCGCCGGGCGCGACGGCGAGCCCAGCGACACGCTGCTGCTGTATGGCGGCGAGGATATCGCCCGGGCGCGCTACTGGCTCAATTCCTCCAACGCGCCGGAGGAGCAGCTGCGCGCCAAACGGTCGCGGCTGGAGATGATGATCTCGCTGACCGAGACGGTGGAATGCCGCACCCGCCAGCTGCTGGGTTGCTTCGGCGAGGATTTGCCCGCGCCCTGCGGCCATTGCGACAATTGCCAGAGCCCGGTGGGGCTGTTCGACGGCACGATCGATGCGCAGAAGGCGCTGTCTGCCGTGTACCGCACCGGCCAGCGCTTCGGCGCCGGGCATGTGATTTCCGTGCTGCTTGGCACCGTGACCGACGCGATCATGCAGCGCGGCCATGACCGGCTGCCGACCTTTGGCGTGGGGGCGGAGCGCAGCAAGGAATTCTGGCGCGGCGTGATCCGCCAACTGGTGGCGCGCGGGGCGCTCAATGTGGATACCGGCGAATTCGCCACGCTGAGCCTGGTGGACGAGAAGGCGCGGCCGATCCTGAAGGGTCAGGAGACGGTGATGCTGCGCGAGGACACGCTGGCCGGGCCGCGCCCGCGGCTGCGGGCCAAGCGCGCCGCGGCGGTGCTGGAGGCCACCGGCTCGCCCGAGGCGGCCGGGCTGTTCGAGGCGCTGCGCCAGTGGCGCGCCGGCGAGGCGAAGACCCAGGGCGTGCCACCCTATGTGATTTTTCACGACACCACGCTGCGCGAGATCGCCGCGGTGCGGCCGGACAGCCTGGGCGAACTGGGCGAGGTGAAGGGTGTCGGCGCCTCCAAGCTGGTGCGCTACGGGGACCAGGTGCTGGCGGTGGTGCAGTCCCACGCGGATTGATGGCCGTACGGGTATCGTTCCGCATTGTCATGCCGCGGGCGTTGGATTAATGAATCGTTACCGCTGCACGCGGAACGAGTCTCTCGTAGCGTAGGCAGCGGCTTTTCAATCCGCGGGCTCCGGGTGAGTGCCGCAGCTTATGGAGTGCCCGATGCGCAAGATTGCCGCCATTCTCTCGCTGGCCCTGTTCGCCGCCGTGTTTGCCCCGCTGCTGGCTGGCAGCCAGGCGGATGCGCAATCCAAGTGCACGCGGGTGTACACCACCTCGGGCTGGATCACCCGCTGCTAGGCTGAGGTTTTCCCAGGCGCCCCGCCCGCGTGTTTCGGCACGCTGGCGGGGCGTTCTCGTTCAAGGGGACGTTTCAGGGGGGCGGCAGCGCCGCGTCCAGCGCCGCCAGCCATGCCGCCAGCCGGGCACGGTTCACGCCGAAATCGGAGCGGCCATAGATGCTGCGCGACCACAGGATCAGCCGGGACTCGGGCGTGACCTGCACGGCGATCAGGTCCGGGAAGTTCAGCAGGGCGCTGCGGGCGACGAAATGTGCCTGCATCTGCCCGTCGAAGGCGGCGTGCAGCTGGGTGCGAGGCTGCGCCAGGGCCACGCCGCGGATCGCGGCATAAAGCCGCTCCGGCGGCACCGGGTAGCGGCGCGTTTCGATATCGGGCGCCGGGGTGAAGCCGGGCGGTGCGGCGAGCGCGGTGTTGGGCGTGCCGGGGCGGGACAGATGGGCCATGTCCATCGGCTCCGGCACCGGCAGCCCATCCGCCCCGGTGCCGCGGCAGGCCGGCAGCAGCAGGGCGAGGAGCAGGGCGGCGAAGCGCATCATGCCTCTCCCTCGGCGTGTGTCTCATCGGGGGCGGGTTCAGGCAGCAGGCGCAGGCGGATCACGCCGCGCGCGGCTTCCACCGGCACCGGCTTGCCCTTGCGCAGGATCTCCAGCCGGCGTTCCCCCGCCATGCGAACCGCGGCGCGGCGTACGGCGGAGAGGTGGCGGTGCCACGCCTCCGGATCGGGATTCTCGGGCTGGGTGGTGGCCTGGAAGGCGCGCGCCACCTCCACCGGATCGGCTGATCCGGGCAGGCGGGCGCGCAGATGGCTGAGGATGAAGGCTTCGAGGGGGATGCTCACCCCCCTGTAATGGCCCCGCGCCCCGCGCCCCGCAAGCCTGGACTACAGGCTTGTGTTGGCGCGGAACTGGTCTTCCGGCAGCGGCTGGCTGAACAGATAGCCCTGCGCCTCGTCGCAGCCCAGGGCGGCGAGCAGGCTGCGCTGGGCTTCCGTCTCCACCCCTTCGGCCACCACGGCCAGGCCGAGCGCGTGGCTGGTGTCGATGATCGCCTGCACGATGGCCACGTCCTCGCCATCATCCGGCAGGGTGCGCACCAGGCTGCGGTCCAGCTTGATCAGCTCCAGCGGCAGGCGCTTGAGCATCGACAGGCTGGCGACGCCGGAGCCGAAATCGTCGAGCGTGATGCCCACGCCGAGGTCGCGGATGGCCGAGAGCGCCAGCAGCGTATCCAGGTCGTCATCCAGCAGGATCGCCTCCGACAGCTCGATCTCCAGCCGCTCCGGCGGCAGGCCGGAGATTTCTATCGATTCGCCGATCTGGCGCAGCAGCTCGCGATCATGCAGCTGGCGGGCGGAAACATTCACCGCCACGCGCAGGTCGCGGTTCCAGGTGGCGGCGGACAGGCAGGCGGCGCGCAGCACCCAGGCGCCGATGTCGCTGATCAGCCCGGCCTGCTCGGCGATCGGGATGAAGGAGCCGGGCGCCATCAGGCCGCGCTTGCGGTGCGGCCAGCGGATCAGCGCTTCCGCCCCCGTGACGGCGCCGCTGCGCAGGGCCACGCGCGGCTGGTAGTGCAGCACGAAACCCTCCTGCTCCGATGCGGTGCTGAGATCGCGGCGCAGGCGGCGGAGATGGGCGCGCTCCGCCTGGGTTTCATGCAGCACGGCCATGGGCGGGGCCCGCCTGGGTCGGAAGGACCCGGCGGTCGCATCGCTGGGGCGGATCTGGGACATGGGGGCATCTCACGCGATTCGGATGATCTCAATTTGGGAGACAAATCTTTATCCGGAGTTGAGATGCCCCATCCGGCGACACGAATTCTCTGTTGATGGGGTAGTGCGCTATTTGTGCGACGTTAACTCCATACAGCGAAAGTGGGGCGCACTCGCGAGACGGAGCCATGACCCAGGAAGACGAATCGCCACCCGAGCGCTGCCTGCTGAACCACCAGGTGTTCACCATGCTTGGCGCTGTCAGCTTCCGCCGCGCCCGTGCCGACGGCACCCCGGTGATGGTGGTGACCCTGGGCGACCGCGAGGCGGTGGTGCCGCTGCGCGCCCTGCAGCGCGAATTCGGCATCGGCGACGACAGCGCGGATGGGCGCATGCTCGGCCTGATCGCCGAGAGCCTCGATTACGTCTGCGGCCTCAGCCTGGGCGACAAGCTGCCCAGCGAGGTGCTGACCGGCCGCGCCAGCTGGGAGCCTTCGGCCGAGCACAAGCGCCTGGCGATGAACATCATTCGCCTGCAGCTGCTCTCCTGGATCGACCCGGAAGCGGCGGACCCGGCCAAGGGCGACCCGCTGCTGCGGCTGGAGAACGAGCCGGCGCTGCGCCAGCAGGTGCAACTGGCCTTCGAGCGTGCCGCCACGGAGCTGGGCCTGCCGGACAGGGACGCCGTGGTGGCGCTGGTGCAGGAGCTGGCCGGCGAGCTGGCCTATATCGAAGCGCTGCGCGACCGGCTGCTGCGCCCGGTGCAGGCCATCACCAACCGGCTCGAGCGGCTCATGGCCGCCTATCGCGGCGACAGCCAGCGCCAGGAATCGGCCAGCCGCGTCACCCGCCTGGCGATCACGGCCCGGCAGACCTTCCAGGAGCGCTTCGACGAGCTGGCGGCGCAGACCGGCGAGGTGATGAGCGCGCTGCGCAACATGGAAAGCCAGCAGGCCTTCATCCGCTCGATCCGCGACCAGCTCTACCGCGAGCAGCGCGCCTGGCAGTCGATCCTGGATGGCTGGGCCGCCAGCGATCCCGCCGAAGAGGTGCCGTGGGACCTGATCATGCGCACCTACCAGTTCCTGGCCCCGCGCTACATGCCGGTGACGGAATGGACCCCGGCCAGCCGCAACATGCGGCCCGCGGGCAAGCAGGCCGCGGCGATGTCCTGGTAGGCGCCACCCAGACCGGAACGCCCGGCACTTCTCCAGGCCATCGCCGCGAGGCACTGTGGCGCCGCACCCAGGGGAGAGAGCGATGACGGGCGAAGACATCAGGCAGGTCGCGGTGATCGGCGCCGGCACCATCGGCGCCAGCTGGACCGCGGCCTTTCTCAGCCGCGGGCTGAAGGTTCGCGTTTATGATCCGTCCCCCACCGCGCCCGACCTCGTGCGCCGCACCATCGCCGCCGCCTGGCCGGTGCTGCAGCGCCTGGGCGCCACGGCGGATGCCAACCCGGACAATTGGAGCTTCCATACCGACCCGGTGGACGCGGTGCAGGGCGCGCAGTTCGTGCAGGAGAACGCGCCGGAGCGCTACGAGGTGAAGCTGCAATTGCTGCCGCGCATCGCCGCCGTGCTGGGGGCGGAGGTGGTGATCGCCTCCTCCAGCTCCGGCCTGCTCGCCAGCCGGCTGTCGGAAGGCTGCGCCCATCCGGAGCGCATCCTGATCGGCCACCCGTTCAACCCGCCGCATCTGGTGCCGCTGGTGGAGGTGGTGGGACCGCACTGCACGCGCGCGGCGATCGAAACGGCGATGGGCTTCTACCGCGCCATCGGCAAATACCCGATCGAGATCCGCAAGGAAGTGCCGGGCCATCTGGCGAATCGGCTGCAGGCGGCGCTGTGGCGCGAGGCGGTGCACCTGGTGGCCGAGGGCGTGGCCAGCGTGGCCGACGTGGATGCGGCGATTTCCGAGGGGCCGGGCCTGCGCTGGGCGCTGATGGGCCCGCACACCACCTTCCACATGGCCGGCGGCGAGGGCGGCATGGATGCGTTCATGCACCATCTGATGCCGGCGGTCACGAGCTGGTGGGCCGATCTGGGCAACCCCGTGATGACGCCGGAGCTGCAGGCGCAGCTGGTGGCGGGCGTGCAGGAAGCCACCGGCGGCAAGCCGATCCCGGAGATGGCCAAGCGGCGCGATGCCTTCCTCACGGCCCTGATCGAGCTGCGCCAGAAGATCGGATGAGCTTCGCCCCGTTCGAAGCGCTCGCCGCGCGGCTGCTGCCCGAACTCGATCCCGGCGATGACGGCTCGCACGACACCAGCCATCTCGCCCGCGTCTGGGCCAATGCGCGGGTGATCCAGGCGGAGGAGGGCGGCGATGCCGAACTGCTCGCCGCCGCGGTGCTGCTGCATGATTGCGTGGCGGTGGAGAAATCCTCCCCGCTGCGCGCCCAGGCCTCCCGCCTCGCCGCCGAGCGTGCGCGCGGCATCCTGGCCGGGCTGGGGTGGCAGGGCCCGCGAATCGACGCCGCCGCCCATGCCATCGCGGCGCACAGCTTTTCCGCCGGCATCGCGCCGGAAACGCTGGAGGCGCGCATCCTGCAGGATGCCGACCGGCTGGAGGCGCTGGGCGCCATCGGAATCGCGCGGCTGTTCTACACCGCCGGGCGCATGGGCTCGCAGTTCTACGACCAGCAAGACCCGCGCGCCGAACGCCGGGCGCTGGATGACCGCGCCTTCGCCACCGACCATTTCCGCGCCAAGCTGCTCAGGCTGGAAGGTGGCTTCCAAACCCCCACCGGACGGCGCCTCGCCCGCGAGCGCACAAGGCTGGTGGCCGATTTCCTGGCGGCGTTCGAGGCCGAGATCGGGCTGCCCGACCCTGCACCGACGCACCAGGAACCCATGTAAGGGCCCGGCGCTTCCCTGCGAGACGCATGAGGTTCAGATGCAGATCCAGGTGAGTACCGACGACACTGTGAACGGCCGCGAGGACGTGACCCGCGCGGTGACGCAGGAGGTGCAGCACGCGCTGCGGCGCTTCGCCAGCCAGCTGCAGCGCGTGGAAGTGCATCTCGGCGACAGCAATGCCGGCAAGCACGGCGCGGACGACAAGCGCTGCATGATGGAGGCGCGCCCCTCCGGCCATCCGCCGGTTGCCGTCACGCACCAGGCCGGTACGCTGCCGCTGGCGATTTCAGGTGCGGCCCGGAAGCTGCAGCACCGGCTGGAGACGGTGCTGGGCAGGATCAGCGATGCCAAGGGGCGCGAATCGATCCGCGACCACGCCCCGGAGTAGCGGCTAGAACCCTCCGCCGGCGTCCAGCCAGGCCTGCTCGGCGGCGGTGTTCGTCCGCCCCAGCGCGGCATTGCGATGCGGGAAACGGCCGAACTCGCGGATCACGTCGCGATGGCGGTGGGCGTAGTCCACCACGTTGGCGCGCCAGTCGGCGGGTGGCAGGCGTTCGAACAGGCGGATCGACAGGTCCTGGTCCGCCAGCGCCTCCGAATGCTCGAACGGCAGATACAGGAACACGCGCTGCACCGGAGTGAGCTTCGCCTCCGCGCCGGCTGTGATCGCGGCGCGGGCGATGCGGCGGGCATGGGCGTCGCCGGCGAAGGCGAGGTAGCTGCCGCGATGGATGTTGCGGCCGAACTGGTCGAGCAGCAGCAGCAGGGCGAGCGCGCCCTCGGGCGTGACCGCCCAGCCATCCAATACGCCGTCCTGCGCCGCCTGCACGGCGGTGGCGAAGCGGTCGCGGATCGTGGCGTCGAAGGCATCGTTCTTCCTGAACCAGGGATCGCTGCGCCAGGTGTCCGGCTCGCCCTGGAACCAGAAATCCAGCACGTTCTGCGCCGTGATGCTGTCGGTCATTGGATCACCTTGCCGAAGCGGCCCCCGGTCCAGGGCCAGTAGATGATGGCGGCCCGGCCCACCAGGGATTGGGCGGGGATATAGCGCATCCGCTCGTCCAGCCGGCTGTCCAGGCTGTTTTCCACATTGTCGCCCATCAGGAACACGTGGCCCGGCGGCACCACGAACCGCTCCGTGTTCTGGCCCATCGCCGCGCCGGGGATGCGCAGCACTTCCACCACGGGGCCATCCGGCAGGGCCCAGGACTCGCGGCCCTCGGCCCCGGGCGTGACCGGCACCGGCACGTCGTTCAGCACCAGCCGGCCGCGCAGCATCTGCACGGTATCGCCGGGCAGGCCGATCACCCGCTTCACATAGGCGGCCCCAC
>JAIXTK010000068.1 GCA_027483995.1 Acetobacteraceae bacterium | reverse complement strand
GGATTGATGGTGAAAAAAATGTTAAAGAATTCGTTATTGTCTGATGGTTATACTCGTATATCCGGGCCTATTCTCAAGTAAGATAATTTTTGTCCATTGTATTATCTGTAATGTCCCGGTATGCTCTTGCGAGATAGGAGGAACGGATGATGCATCCTTCCAAATCTGCTGCCGAAGACACACCTCCGAACGAGCGGGAGCGGATCCTGCTGGTGGAGGATGAGCCCGAGTTCAGCGCGGAGCTCGCCGGGATGCTTCGCCGCTATGGGTTCGAGGTGAGCGTGGTGGATGACGCGGCCGAGATCGAAAAGGCTTTGCCGGCGTTCGACCCGACGATCATGTTGCTTGATCAGTTCCTGCACCATGTTGACATGCTGCAGCATCTGTCCCGCATCCGGTCGGGTTTCCGTGGGGGGCTGATCGTGCTCACCGGCAATGACGATCTTGCCGACAAGGTGCTGGCGCTGGAGCAGGGTGCTGACGATTTCGTGCTCAAGACAACGCACCCGCGGGAGGTGCTGGCACGTGTGCGCGCGCTGGTGCGACGAAATGCTGTTGCGCCAGTGGTTCCTGTTCGGGCAAGGGTGATGGCTGTTACCGAGCTCAAGGGTTGGTCGGTTTCCGGGGAGCGGCGCGAGGTGCGCACGCCCGATGATCATGTGGTGGCCCTGACCGGGCTGGAGTTCGATGCCTTCCAGATGCTGGCTGGGGTACCTGGCAAGATCGTCTCCCGCGAATCCCTGGCGAAGGAGATCCTGCAGCGGCATGTCTGTGCCAGCGGCCGATCGATCGAGAACCTGATGTCGCGGGTGCGCAACAAATTCGGCCCTTTCATTGGCGACCATCCGTTCATCCGCTCGGTGCGGGGCAAAGGCTATGTGTTCCTTGGCTTCCCCTGATGCGTCAGGGAGGTATCGCGGCGTTGCGTATGGCCGCATGCCGTTGCGCCTGATCCGGCGTTTCAAATGAAATGATGCGTAGCGGATGAACGGCGAGCTTGCTTCGCGCCACAGCCGTGGCGGCGATTGGGTCAAAATATTTTCAAGATCTCTATTGGTATTCAGAGATTCGAGTATTGATTTCTGTCATAGCGGGTAGTGGGTTATTGATTGGGCATTTTTGACTTATGCCATCGTTATATCGAAGATTCGAAATTGTCGGATGCAGTGGTGCTATTCAGATGTGCAGAACCGAATGACTCCTGCTCGCACTTGTTTCCTGTTGCTCGCCTTCTGCCTTGCTGGCTGCGGCGAGGAAACAGTGGCGCCGGCCGCCTTTCCGCGGCCCAACTATGACTACCTCACCAAGATCGAGTTGAATGTCGGGCGCATCGACATCGACGATCGCTGGGTGCCGCGCGGCGCCGGGCGGCGGGTTGAGCACCTCGCGCCAACGCCCCCGCGTGAAGCCCAGCGCCGGATGGCCGCGGACCGGCTGGTGGCCGTTGGCAGCAGCGGTCGTGCGCTGTTCGTGATCGAGGATGCATCCATCGTGCGAGGTCCTCGCGACTATGAGGCCAGCCTGGCTGTCCGCGTCGATATCGCCGACGACGCCGACAACCTGCTGGGACAGGCACCAGCGCGTGTGGAACTGGTGCGACCGATCGGCGGCGAAACGGAACGCGCCATGCGCGACGATCTCTATGTCCTCGTGCGCGACCTGATGGCCGAGATGAATGTGGAGTTCGAGTACCACATCCGCCACGCCCTGCGCGGCGCATTGCACCAGCTTGCCACGAACGCGCCTGATCCCGGGCCGGTCAACACCTTGCCGCTGGACCGCTCCACCTTGGCTCCCGTCACGCCCGTTGACCCAACCGACCCATCCACGAGGATTTCGTTGGGTGATGCCGGTCTTGGCAGGGGCCCGGAGCGACCTTCCGTGCAGGTGCCGATGGTGGCGACGCCGCCTGCCGGGGCGACGGCAGGCCAGCCTGGTGCGGACCAGGCCGTGGTGGCACTTGCGACGGCACGGCCTGAACGGATGGCGTTTGTTCAGCTCGCCGTGACGGGTTCCGAGGCCGCGGCGCCCGAGCAATGGGAGCGAGTGCGGCGTAGGCTGGGCGTGCTTCTACAAGGGCGGGAAACGCTGACGATCCCGGCCGAGGTGGGCGGACGAACCGTGTGGCGCCTTCGTACACCCTTTGCGAGCACCGTGGAGGCGGCGGCGTTCTGCGAGGCTGTTCGGGCGGTGGGAGGAGCGTGCTGGGTTGCCCTGGACGCGCCAGCATCCCCGAAGCGGTCGCCGAACTAGGGTCTGTTTATCCGGCTCATCCGGCGTTTCGGCCCGATGGGCTGCAACCAGCTTCCGCACACCAGCGGCGGGGTACCGACCGGCGGCCTGGCGGAGTGTCCATAAAGGTCGCGGGAGGTCGCGGAAGGTCGCAGGCGATGAGGGCGGCGCAGGGGCGGTTGCATATCGTGCTGCTCGGCGTCTGAAATATCCCAGCCCCTGAGGGCAGGAGGCGCGGTGACATGCCGTGCGTTTTGTTCGGTACGCCCAGCGCGGAGGGAGAAAATCGGAAAACAGGAGAGGTAAAGCCACAATCGGAAGCGCAATGCGCTGGCACCCTTACTGGTGCGCCTGGAATTTTTCGTCAGGCGGCAATTCGCCAACTCGGGGCCGGTTTACAGCCAATGCTGACACTTGAAGATGCAACCCTAAGCCAGGCCGATCTCGTGCATCCCATGCACGCCATTCCGGCATCTGCGGCGCTGCCAGAGATCGAGGCCGCAAGTGCTGCGCGCGACCGGCGGGCCTTGCGGCGGGAATTCACGAAGGCGATGGCGGGGGACGATTTCTCCCTGCGCTTCCTGCCCCGTTGCCTTCTCACCACGCAGCGCTTCACCGCTGCCGAGGTCGTGGTGCGTTGGAAGCATCGTCGCCGCGGTGTCATTCCGGAACACATGCTGATGACACTGGCCGACAAGGCCGGTATCGCGGAAGAGCTGTCCCATTGGGCATTCCTGGAAAGCGCGCGGGTGCTGGCGGGGCTGCCGCGGAAGATCTGCTTTGCCCATACGCTGACCGCATCCCAACTGCGTGGGCCGGGGCTGTTCGACAGCATTCACATGGCGATGGAGGAATGCGGCATACCGCCCTCGCAGCTGGAGCTTTCGATCAGCGAAACGACGCTGGCCACGCTCGACGATAGCGCCCTGATGGTTCTGGGCAGCCTGTTCGACGAAGGCGTGGCCATTGCGCTGAACCAGTTCGGGGCCAGCCTGGGCAGCCTCAATCTGCTGTCGCGTATGCCGCTGGACTACGTGAAGCTCGACCCCAGCCTCGTGCGCGGTTTGTCTGATGATCCCAGCAATCTCGCTATGATCCGTGCCGTGACCGAGATGGCCCATACCATTGGCGCTCGCGTCATTGCCCAAGGGGTTGAAACCGGGGAGCAGCGCGAAATCCTGGCCAAGCTGCGGTGTGATGAGGTGCAGGGCGGGATTGTCGGCCCTGCGCTGACGGCCCGGGAGCTGGCGCTGCTGACGGTCTAAAGCAGTCTGAGCCCATCAGATGGAACCGTCTGATGGGCTGAAGTGGCTGGCCAAAACAAAGAGGTAAAGCGCTGGCTGGCTGTCCATCCGGGCAGTTGCCGCTCCAGGCGCAGCATCCGACACTGGGGCAGTGCGCTGCGTTACGCAAAGCCTGCCTGCAACGGGGGCGCCTGGCCCGCCGCGCGGGCGGTCAGCGCGCGGTCCAGCGCCGCTTCCAGCAGTTTGACAAAGGGGCGCATGGCCAGGGGCTTGGGCAGGATCGGCAGGTCCACCGACGTTTCGGCGCAGCCGCGCCCAGCCAGTTCGCCGTGGCCAGTGACCACCATCACGGCAACCGCGTTGCAGCCCGTGTAGGTCCGTTGCACGTGGCCCGCGAGTGCGAAACCATCGAGGTCGGCGATCCGCACATCGGTGACCATCACGGCGATGTCCGCATGTGCTTCGAGCTGCGCCAGGGCCCCTGCCGGTGTGTCGCTTGTGGAGACCACCCATCCCCGCCGGCCCAGATAGTATTTCAGTTCAGCGAGGAAATCGGCCTCGTCGTCCACGAGAAGCACGTGTCGTGCAGCCAAGCCTGATGGGTGTGCCATCTGTCGTCTGCCTTTCGGTGTGATGGGTGCCAGGCGCGGGCGGCGCGGGAACATCAGGCGGCACGGTGCACCGTGTCCTGCCCCTGCACCGGTGCTGCGGGCAGGGTGACGGTGAACACCGCGCCCTCCGCCTGGTTCTCAACGCTGATCGTGCCCCCCAGCGCCTTGGCCATGCCATGGCAGATCGCCAGGCCCATTCCAGTGCCCCGGTCTGCCGCCTTTGTGGTGACAAAGGGCTGGAACACCCGGGGCAGGATCTCGGGCGGCACGCCGCCGGCGGAATCGGACACCACCAGGCGTACCGTTGCGGCCGCAGGATCGTCATGGGCTTCGATCCGCACCCACCGCGCTTCGGCGGGGCGCGCGGCCAGCGCATCGTTGGCGTTGCCGAGCAGGTTCACCAGGATCTGCTCCACGGCGCCGGGCCAGGCAAGTGCCACAGGCGGGCGTTCCGGCAAGCCCCGCTCCACCAGAACCGCGCCACGGTGCAGCGCTCCGGCCATCAGCAGCAGCACGCGATCCACCGCGGCCGATAGCGGCACCCGCTCCTTCGGGCCGGCATCCTGCGCATCCATCGCAAACCGCCGCAGGTTGTCGATGATGTCGGAGGCGCGCCTGTTCTGCTGGATGATGCGCTCCAGCCGCAGCTGGGCTTCCACCAGGTCTTCGGTTGCGATGTCGTCCAGGGCGTTTTCGGCTGCCATGGCCATGATGGCCATCGGCTGCCGCAATTCATGCGCCAGCCCCACCGCCATTTCGCCCAGCGATGCCATGCGCGCGGCACTTGTTGCGCGCGCTTCCGCGTCGCGCAGGTCCTGGATATCGGTGATGTACCCCACCACGAGCGCGGACCCGTCCTGGCGTTTCTCGATCACCCTTCCAGAGGCCCGCACCCACTTCACACCGCCACCGGGCTGCCGGATCTGGAACTCCGTCGACACGACCTCAGCTGACAGGGCGCGGCGGAGTGCGGCCACTCGGTCCGTATCGGTCATGCTTGCGGCAAGCTGCGACAGGTCGTCCATCCGGGCCACCGTGGCGGCGGGCCAGCCCAGGGCGTGCTCCACATCCCCGCCGCGATACACAAGCCGGGTGCTTCCGTCTGGCAGGTAGTTGCGCAGGAACACCACGGCCGGCAGGTCCTTCAGCAGCCGGTCCACGGCCGCGCGGCCCTCCAGCAGCGCTTCCGCCTCGCGGTCTCGCCGCTGCGCCGCGGCCTGTTCCCGCGTGACCGACAGAACCAGGAATGGAACCGCGGTGGAGGCAACGAGCGCCAGCCAACCCGATGTCAGGTGGGCAAGCCAGATCAGCCCCAGCGCACCCGCCAGGGCCCTGAGCATGAAGTAGGGGATGAAGAGACTGAACAGCAGCGCCAGATCCCGCAGGCTTGTCAGCCCGGTCTTTCGCCAGCCCACCCATGCTTCGGCCGACACGCCGGCGAACAACACCAATCCGAGCAACCCGGCGGCAATCACCCTGATGCTGTCGGTCTCGTAGAACGCCGGCACAAGGCACAGCGCCACCCACACCGCAGAGGGCACGGGGACCAGCCAGGCACGGGAGGGCGCGTCGCGAATCTGGCGGCAGCCATGCCAGGCCGTCGTCATGGTCAACCATGCCAGCGTGTTGCCGACGACGATCGGCACCCAGTCTGGCGCCTGCCCGCGCATGGAAAAGGCCGACATGCAGAGGCTCATGGAAACGAAGCATACGATCCAGATGTACCCGCTGCTGCCCTTCAGCGTCCGCAGTTGAGCCAGCAGCAGCGATGCGGCGACGGCAGCGCCGATGGCCGATGCCATGTGCAGCGTCGGCAAGTGCGGTGGGGAGAGCACGGAACATCCTGTCATCGCCATGAAGGGGCTGGCCTGCCTCCTCCAGGTTCTCACGCCTAGCTGCCTAAGGTGAACAACCCGTTACGGGCCTGGTGTGCAAAATATAAAAATGAACCGCACAAGACGGCGCGGCAGGTATTTCAGGCACAAATGTGCCCATGGCGTTGGGCCGTGAAATCAAAATTCGGGGCAGCATGCGGGCAGGTACGTCAGGCAGTGCTGGTGCACGGATGGTCTTCGGCGCGACCCGCCGCGCTCACAGGGATCGCGGTCTTCGTTGCGATGCGAGGCAATTTCCTGCGCGGGCGCCGTATTGGAGAGCCCGCGCGAGTATTGAGAGGGTTTAAGAACATAATGAGAGGTATGGAATGGATTTGGGATGTTGTGTGCGTGGCATTGTCCGTGGCTATATTGTAGATTG
>JAIXTK010000393.1 GCA_027483995.1 Acetobacteraceae bacterium | reverse complement strand
GCGGGGTCGGTGCCCAGGGCTTTCGCCTGGACCTCGGCCGCCTCGATGAACTCCGTGGTGGCGACCACCATCGAAGGGATTCCGCGGGCCTCAAGATCTGCCAGGTCATGCAAACTGCACGACGTGCAAGAGCCTCAGTCCGCGAGCCCCTGGATGACGGCCTGCACCTCGGTGCCGATCTGCTGGCGCAGCGGCAGCGGGGCGGGACGGGTCATGGTGGGCTTCATGTAGCGGCGGGTGGCGATCCCGCGCTGCTGCAGCCGCAGGTCGATCTGGTCGAGGAACACGTCTCCGCGTGGCTTGGAGATGTCGACCAGGCCGATGGTGAGGCCATCGAGCGTGTTGGGCCGCCCGAGGCGCGGGCGGATCGTCGGACTTCGCTCCGACGTCGGGTCTAGCAGCGCCGTCATTCCCTGATCTCCTTGGTTACCGGGGCCGACCCGCGCTCGCCGCTGGCCGACCATCCGCCGATGATGCCCGAGAACATGCCCGCACCGCCACCGGCGCGCACGATCATCAGCCCGCCCTTGCGGAATTTTCCGATGCGCCGCCCGGCATAGGAGGGCGGGCCGCCCTCGGCGATGCCATGCGCGCCGGCGAGGATGTCGTCGCCGTTCATTTCCGTGAGGCGGTAGAGCTCCTCATAGACACGCTGCTTGCTCCAGCCGGCCTCGCGGTAGGTGCGTTCGTGCTCCGGGCACATCACCAGGATGGCGTCGCAGGCAGGCGCCAGCTTGGTGTTGTAGATCGCCTTCATGCACTCGGCGAAGCTGCGGCTGAGGCTTTCGGGCGTGCGCGACTTCTGGTCCACCACGCCCTGCAGGCCGTAGCCGGCGAAGGCGGTGACGGCGGATTTGCCCGGGGCGATGCCGCGTTCCACCGAAAGCGGCTCCCAGCAGGAGCCTTCCTCGTCCTCGGCGAAGCAGTAGGTGTATTTGCCGGGGTTGCCGAGGGTGGCGCGGTCCACTTCCTGTGGGCGGCCACCGCCGATGTTGCGGATGACGAGCTGGACCGCGCGGCCGATGGTGGCGTTGGCGCGGTTGCCCTGCCCCAGCGCGTTGCCGCGGGCGTTCATGCCGATCTGGCGGCGGACGGGGCCGTTCACCACGATGACGGGGCCGACGAACATGGTGGTGGCCAGCACGCCGTGCATGGCGAAGGGCTCGTCCAGCACCGCTTCCACCGCCGCCAGCACCACGGGCAGGTATTCCGGCTTGCAGCCGGCCATCACAGCGTTGATGGCGATCTTTTCCACCGTGGCGGGCACGAGGTCTGACGGGACGAGGCCGATCACCTCCTGCGGGTCGCGGCTGGTGGCCCCGAGCATGCGCAGCACGCGTTCCTCGGTGGGCGGCACGAGGGGCAGGCCATCGGACCAGCCGCGGTCGTACATCGCCTCCATCTCGTCCTCGCCGGTGCCGAGGGAGATGCGGCGGGCGGCGATGCCGGTCTCCCCATGGCGGATCTTGAGGCGCTCGATGATGCCAGGTTCCAGGTTCTTGGCGCCGCAGCCCGGGCGCATGGCGGGCAGGCCGGCGCCGATCTCCGGCTGGCCGGTGAGGCGCTGCCATTCGGCGCGGTCCCAGCCATAGGTGCGATCGACCTCCTGCCCGTTCTCGAAGCGGATCAGGGTGGGCACGATCTCGATGCGCAGGCGGTGGGAGGTATCCAGCTCGCCATCGTAGATGCGGTCTGCCACCGCTTCGGGGAAGGCGGGATCATCCTGGGAATAGACGGTGAGGCCGGGGATGGCGGCCAGCACCGGGGCGGTGAGGACGCAGGTGGGGCAATCGCGCTTCACGACGGCGACAAGGCCCTGGTTCGGCATGTCCATGTTGGTTTCCCCCGGATGTTCCCGGGGATTGAAGCATCAGCGGCGGCGGCGGGACAGCCCCAGGGCAGCAAGGCCGGCGGCGAAGGTGAGCGCGGAGGCGGGTTCCGGCACGGCGGCGCTGGTGACGCGCCAGGAATGCAGGTCGTGCGCCATGTAGCCGAGGCCGGTGCCGGCGCCGAAGCCAAGCGTGGCCTGGGGGCCGACAGCCGTGGAAAGGTTCACCGAGAAGCCTGCGATCACGATCTCGGCGGGGTTGTCGCCGTCCTGCACCGTGACGGTGAGGGTGTGGCCTTCGGCATCATAGGCGACGGAGGCGGTCCAGACCGCGCCGTTGGCGAGGCAGCCGGGCGTGGTGGGGATATCGCAGTTGCTGACGCCGTAGGGGTCGCTGGCGGCGAGGTCGCCCAGCACGCCATCGAGATCGATGGCGACGTGGTTGGCATCTGGTTCGCCGCCATTGGCGAAGGTGTCGAACTCCACGGCGACGGTGCCCGAGACACCCTCGAAGCCCATCGAGCCACCGTAGCGGGAGGCATCGCCGAGGCCGGTGGGGTCGGCGGCGAGGAGGAAGGCGAGCCCGTCGGCACGCCAGCCATTGGCGCCCGCGCCGAGCTGGAAGGTGAAGGTGGAGACGAAATCATGCGTGGTGGACAGCTGGGCGGGCGCCCAGGCGGCGCCGGCCTGCTCGGCGGCGGCGGGCACCAGGCGCAGGACGCTGCCCTCGGTGGCGGCAGCGCCGGCGCAGATCATCGTTGTGCCGCAGGCGCCGGTGAAATCGCTGATGCTGAGCCAATCGCCGGCCTTGCCGGGGGGCGGGGCGAGGCAACCGAGGGCGACAAGACCCGCGGCAAACAGGCCGGGGCGGCGGCTGAAAGCGTGGGGCATGAACGGACCCGATGGTTCAAAATGCGAAGCGTTGCCGGTGCGCCCACCCCGTTTGGCCGGGGCAGGCACGGTCGGCTGAAAATCGAGACGTTAGGTTACAGAAGCGAGATGCCGGAGTCCATGGCTTGTGGCGGGATCAGGAGGCGATGCCCTCCGCGAACAACCGATCGATCTCCGCCGCATCCAGACCGCATTCGGCCAGAAGCTGGCGCGAATCCTGGCCGGCGGCGGGCGGCGGGGTGAGGGCGGCGTCGCTCTCGGCGGGGGCGCCGGGGGTGCGGGGGACGTGGTAGTGGTCGATCCCCACCGGGCTGGAGGCGCCGACGGCCTTCACGTGCTCATTGGCCAGCCAGTCGCCGGAGGTGTTCACGGTGTCTGAGATCACGTCGTTGGCGCGCAGGCGGTCCAGCCATTCGCCGCGGGGGCGGGTGCGGATGTGGGGGCGCATTTCCGCCATCAGCGCCGGCTGGTTCTCCACGCGCAAGGCGAAGCTGCCGTAGGCGGGGTTCTCCAGCCAATCCGGCCGTTCGAGCGCGAGGCAGGTGCGGCGCCAATCGTCCTCGCGGACCAGGGCGATGGCGAGCCAGCCATCCGAGGCCTCGAAGGAGCCGGCGGGCACGTTGAGCTGGGGTGGGTTGACGTTGCCGACCTGGAATTCCGGCACCTTGTGGCCCATCACGGCGGCACTGCCGGCCATCAGGCTGACATCGATATGCCGGCCGCGGCCGGTGGTCTGGCGCGCGAACAGGGCGGTGGCGACGGCGGCGTAGGC
>JAIXTK010000046.1 GCA_027483995.1 Acetobacteraceae bacterium | reverse complement strand
CAGCGCCGACATCGCCAGCGAGGCCAGGTTCGAGGACTTGAGCGCGGCGACCAACACACCGGTCACCGAGACCAGCTTCCAGGGGCGGGCCACCACCAGCGCAGCGCCGATCGCAGCGGCGATGCCGAGAAAGGCCAGCGGATGCCGACGGCCCCAGTGTGAGAGCAAGGGCGCGACCAGCCCGATGGCCAGACGCGCGGGATGGTCCTCCCAGTGGCGTCGCGCGGTATCGCGCGCGTCGCGCCAGGATGTGGCATCCGCTTGCGAGGACGCCGTGTCCTGCGCCCTCTTTGTGTGTGATTCCTGGCCCTGCGCTTGCTGGAGGTACTCGAGGATGGCCAGGCGCGATTGGGCCAGACCTAGTGCGCCGGCTTGTGCGGTATTCGCGGCGTCGGCTGGCGCCTGTGAGCTCATGCCGACCCCAGGGTACGCAGGGTGTCGACATCAGCCTGAAACTGCACGCGCAGCTCGCGCAGAGCCGCCTGCGGCAGTTTGCGCCGGGCGTACAGGAAGGCGCCGATCGCCAGGGTGAGTGCGAGGCCCGGCACCAGCAGCAGCATCCAGTGGAAATCGTGCTGGAGGGCGGCCATCATGGTGGCCACACCCGCGAGCATCAGGAATGCGACGAAGGCCAGGACGGCAAGGGTCCACGCGATGGCGCGCCGCACGAGCCAGGCGCCTGTGACCTGGCTTTCCTGGCGGATCAAGTCGGCATAGCCGGCCAGATGGACCAAGAGCAGATCGGGTCGGCGCACCAGCACCGAGAAGATGGGGTGCAGCGCCATGTGCCCGCGTGTCGATTCAATAGCGGTGATGACGACGGCGTGAGACCAGGATCGCCGCCGTGACCAGTGCGCCGATGCCCACGGCGATCAGGGCCGCGCGTACGGGCTGGTCGGCGACGTAGCGCGAGGTCGCGCCGGCATAGTCATGGACCTTGCGCTGGACGCCGCTGGCGGTGTCGGCAACGCCTTCACGCAGATCACGCATTTTTTCGGCGGCCCGCTCCAGTGCGAGGGCGGCGAGTTCGCGCGTGCTGTCAAAGACACTGCCGCCAGTATCGATCGGCGATCCGTTGGCGCGCGTTTGGCGAGTCTGTCTTTGTTCGATCATGTCGTGGTCCTCGGGCGAAGAAATCATGGAGACCCAGCGTACGGTGCGAGGTCAACCGCCATCGATCGGTGCGGGACCCGACATCCGGTAGGCC
The DNA here is from genome assembly GCA_027483995.1 of Acetobacteraceae bacterium. Taxonomy (GTDB): domain Bacteria; phylum Pseudomonadota; class Alphaproteobacteria; order Acetobacterales; family Acetobacteraceae; genus CAMDGX01. The sequence continues at coordinate 1,423 of JAIXTK010000046.1, read as the reverse complement.
CACGCGGCGCCGCGCTGTAGGACGTTGTGCGTGCATCGAGCGGGGCGCACCCCAATCGCATTCAATTGGATTTATGCATCACAAGGACTCTATTCAACGTGCGGTATGCATAGAATTGCCGCTTATCGTTCCCGCAGATGAATCTATTTAGCTTCATTCGGGAGTGAGGCAGGCAGCAGGCGAGGAAAGAGAACGGACATGATCAAAGTCGGCATCGTGGATGACCACGCCATCGTGCGTTCAGGGCTCAAGCAGTTTTTCTCCGAGCAAGTGGACCTTCGGGTCGTCGGCGAGGCGGCCACCGGGCGCGAGGCCATCGATCTGGTGCGCACCACTGAGTTGGACGTGCTGGTCATGGATCTGTCCATGCCCGGTCAGAGCGGTATCGATGCCCTGGGCATGATCCGCGCCAAGGCGCCCGATGTGGGCATCCTGATTCTCTCGGGCTACCCCGAGGAGCATTACGCGATGAACCTGATTCGCCAGGGCGCCAGCGGCTACCTCAATAAGGAATGCGAGCCGATGGAGATCGTCAACGCGATCCGCACCATCTCGCTGGGTCGTCGCTACATCTCGCCGGCGGTGGCCGAACTGCTCGCGCAGCAACTCAATCGCAAGGAGGGCGGCGCGCCCCACGAGCAATTGTCCGAGCGCGAGTTCCAGGTTTTTCTCAAGCTGGCCAAGGGCGAGACGGCGGGCGACATCGCGCGCGCGCTGTCGCTGTCGGTCAAGACGGTGAGCACCTACCGCACGCGTTTGATGGAAAAAATGAGCCTCGCCTCCAATAGCGACCTCACCTACTACGCCCTCAAGAACAAACTGATCGACTGAGGCTTCAGATCGCAGGCGTTTGTGGCGCGCGCGATCCGCACACCGAGCAAGCCGCCTGCCGCGAAACGCGGATCTCGTTCCATTCCATCCGCAGGCCGTCCAGCATCAGCAGGCGCCCGGTCAACGTGGTGCCCGCACCGGCCAGGAGCTTGAGCGCCTCAGCCGCCTGCAGGCTGCCGATCACGCCCACCAGCGGTGCGAACACGCCCATCGTGGCGCATCGCGTTTCCTCCACTGTCTGCTGCGGCGGAAACACGCAGGCATAACAAGGGGCCTGGTCATCGCGCGGGTCGTAGACGGCGACCTGTCCATCGAAGCGGATCGCAGCACCCGACACCAGCGGGACCCGATGGCGCACGCACGCCGCATTGATCGCGTGGCGCGTGGCGAAGTTATCGGTGCAATCGAGCACCACGCTGGCACCCGGTACCAGGGTGTCCAGCAGTGCCGCATCGGCCCGCTGCGCCACGACCTGTACGTTCACTGCGGGATTGAGCGCGTGGATCGCCTCGCGCGCCGAGTCGACCTTGGCCTGGCCCACACGGTCCTGGGCATGCGCGATCTGACGCTGCAGGTTGGTGACATCGACGGT
>JAIXTK010000220.1 GCA_027483995.1 Acetobacteraceae bacterium | reverse complement strand
ACCAGATGAAACGAGCATTGCGTCTGCAGCGCGTCCTCGAACTGGCGCCGCAGCACGCGGAACTCCCGCAGGCCCGGCCAGGCAGGTGCACCTGCAGCTCCGCCCGCCTCGATCGGACGGAGCGCTGGTAGCCTGTCGCTGCGCCGCCAGCGCCAAACGGTCACGCCGGTTCCGATGATGAACTGAAGCAGTAGCGCCGCGCAAAGGTAGGAAAGGAGCTGAGGCGCCGTCACCCGTGCTTGTCGAGCGCGTGGCGTCCTTGCACCGACCAGTCGGCTGGTTCGTCGTCCTGATCCGCCGCCGCTACCGCTGCCGTGTCCTGCACCTTGCCGGGTTTGTGATGGGCGGGCGCATAGATGGCGTACACCTGCATTGGCGTTGCGCCGATGTTGGTGATGTTGTGCCAGGTGCCGGCTGGAACAAGAACGCACCAGCCATCCGATACGTTGCTTTCGAAGGGCATGTCATCCTTGGCTGGCCCCATCTGCACGTGGCCGCGACCGGCATCGAGGCGCAGGAACTGATCCGTCTCTGGATGTGCTTCAAGGCCGATATCGCCGCCAACAGGGATCGACATCAGCGTGACCTGCAGATGGCGCCCGCTCCAGGCGACGGCGCGGTAGTTCCGGTTCTCCTTCGTCGCGCTCTCGATGTCGAAGGAGTGCGGCCTTGGGCCAGTATCCTTGATCGTCATGGTGACCTCATCGCTTATGGCTCCAGGCGCAGGCTTTTGCCTGCCCGGCCGGTGTCGCCATTCCACAGGCCCGACATATGCGCGGCCGGCGGCCAACGTCCTTGCCTGGATTCAACGCCCGAGACCGGCAAAGGCCCCACGAGCGGCGAAACATATTTTGCCCGCTGGCCGGTTCCCTGATGCGAACTATCCGGGATCACCCTTGGGCCGATCCTGCCGGCCGCGCGTTGTACCTGTGCGCCCCCGCTGCTTCGGTCCGGGGCATTCGGCACCAGGTGCCTACAGGGATAGCCACCATGCTGGATTTACCAATCGCCGGGGTGATCGGCCGCGGCCTCGGCGAGCAGGAAGCCGCTACCCGCCTTGAGGCCGATGGCCCCAACGAACTGGCGCACGCTGGGCGGCGGACACCCTTCCGGATTGTGCTGGAGGTGCTGCGCGAGCCGATGCTGGCACTGCTGCTTGGCGGTGGTGCTCTCTATCTTCTGCTCGGCAGCCCGGAGGAGGCGTTGATCCTCCTGGCATTCGCGCTGTTCTCCATCGTGATCACGGTGGTCCAGGAAAGCCGCACCGAGCGCGTGCTGGAGGCGCTGCGGGACCTGACCAGCCCGCGCGCGCTGGTGATCCGCGCCGGGGAGCGGAGGCGCATTGCCGGCCGCGAGGTCGTGCGCGGTGACCTGCTGGTATTGGCGGAGGGCGATCGCGTGCCGGCCGACGCCAGGCTGATCGAGGCCAGCGACGTCCAGACCGATGAATCTCTGCTGACCGGCGAGTCCGTTCCGGTGCGGAAGGTGGCGAGCGTGATGTCGCCCCCGGCGCGCCCGGGCGGCGATGATCTGGCACATGTCTTTTCTGGCTCGCTGGTGGTGCGCGGCAGCGGCATCGCCGAGGTGACGGCAACGGGACGCCACAGCGAGATCGGCAAGATCGGCCAGACATTGAATGCGTTGGAGACCGAGCCGCCGCGGTTGCAGGCGCAGATGCGCAAGCTGGTGCAGCTCTGCGCGACCTTCGGCGGCATCGTCAGCATCCTGGCCGTGGTGCTCTACGGAACATTGCGCGGCGGCTGGCTGGATGCATTGCTCGCCGGCATCGCCATCGGCATGTCCATGCTGCCGGAGGAACTGCCCGTCGTGCTCACCGTCTTCATGGCGATGGGCGCCTGGCGGATCTCGAAGGCGCGGGTGTTGACGCGCCGCGCGGCGGCGATCGAAACGCTCGGGTCCGCCACCGTGCTCTGCACCGATAAGACGGGCACGCTGACCCAGAACCGCATGACGGTGGCCAGGTTGTGCCTGCCGGATGGCACGATGTTCACGCCGCAGGATGGCGCGCTCCCGGTGCCGTTCCACCGGCTGGTCGAGACCGGCAGGCTGGCCAGTGCTCCGCAACCCTTCGACCCGATGGAAAAGGCATTCCATGCGTTGGCCGCGGCGGTTCCTGGTGCGGAGCCACTGGTGGCATCCCATCTGCTGCGCACCTACGGCCTTCGAGCAGACCTGCTGGCGATGACGAATGGCTGGCGGTCTGGAGTGGAAGGCGGCGGGGTGGTCCTTGCCGCAAAGGGTGTCCGTGCCCTGAGCGCCGATGAGTGTGAAGCGGCTTGCGGTGCCGGCGATGGTGTAGCCGGTGCCGCGAAGGTAGCCGATGGCGGCAATGTCCGTGCCGTTGCTGCCATCCACCGTATCGTCGCCGAGACCGCCGGCCAGTATGTCGTCGCCGCCGCCGCCTTCCAGCGTGTTGGCTGTGTCGTTGCCGGTGATCGTGTCATTGCCCGCTCCGCCGCGGGCATTCTCGATTGTGGTGCCATGGGCGATGGTGAAGCCGCCATGAATGCCCACGGCATAGGAGGGGAAGCCGGCGCCGCCCACGGCATAGTCCAGCGAGGCCGCGCGCAGGTCGATTACTGCTGCAGCGCTACCGGGCTGGACGATCGTATCCTGCCCGCCCGCGTCCCACAGGCAGGACCAGAACGTGCCGGACTGGTCCGTCGTCGGCAGCGCGTAGGTGTCGGCCTCGGTACGGTAGGTGGTGTTGGCACCATAAGCCTGCTGCAGCGCCGCCACATCCAGCGCCATGGGCGTTGCCTGCCAGCCCCAGGCATTGTCCCCGCTCGCGCCCATCGGCCCGGTGACCCAGCCGTCGTTGTAGGACATCATCGTGAAGACGCCCTGGTTCAGCCCAGCCGTGCCGTAGGAACCGAAGGCCCCCGTCACTCCCGGTATCGCGGTCGTGCCGTTGCCGCTCTCATGCGGGTGTGCCAGCCCCAAGCCATGGCCGAATTCGTGGATCAGGGTTGCGAAGCCGTAGCCGCCCTGTGCCAGTCCGGCCTTATCCCAGCCGCTGGCGGCGGCATTGAACCAGCCGGCTTGGCTGCCCGTGCCAGAGGGCATGTTGAACCAGCCCAGGGTCGAAACGCCCGGCTTGTTGTTCGCCACCAGCACGAAACGGGCGGACGCGGCATCCTCGGTTCGAGCGAAGGACACGTTGGTCACGTTGGAGAACATCTGCAGCGCCAGCATGGATTGCTGGATCTCGTGGGCGAGCCATCCGCGGGAGGTCTCGCCTGCAAAGGCCTGGCCGGCTGGGGCGAAGAACACCCGCACTGGGCCGTCCGGCACGCGCGGGCCACCTTCTACCCACAGGCTGGCCGCAGGCCCGGGCGGCAGCGATTCCGCCGCTGCCAGGCTATAGCTGCCCGTCAGGTTGTCCCCGAAGCCGCTCGCCTCGGCGAAGAAAGTGCCGGAGGAGGCCGCCGTGTAGGTGATGCGGGCATTGCGCCCGCCAGCCCCATCGTCGTCGGAGGCCACAACGACCCCACTGGGACCGTACAGGCGTAGCAACGGGTCCGACAGCGGGGATGTGCTGGCGCCGGCGAGGGTGATCACATACGTGCGCCCGGCCTCAAGTACTACGGCGAACCAGTCCCTGTCGCCGGCCGGCGAGAGCGTTCCGTAGACCGAACCGCCGACGGCAATGCGGCCTGCAGTGGAGGCATTGGCGGGAAGATCCGTGCTGCCCTCGGACATTGCGGCAGGCTGGGTGGCCCGCGCCCTGGGATCCAGGGCCAGCGCCTGCCACCTGGCATCGTCGGCTAGCCGGCCTATCGGACGTAGGCGGAGCGTTCCCATACTGTCTTCCAAGGCGGCGACGCACGTTTCACAAAAGCACCCAGCGATGAAGTCGTTGAATTTGTGCTTTGTCACTCGTCTTCACCTCCAGGGCGCACCTGCAGTTTAATGACACGTTGTCTCCATAGATAGTGGATATCTAAAAATATTAATATTTGTGCGAAGTCATTTATTAAATAAAGATGAAAAAAGGAATTTATCCAAACTCCCGCGCGTGCAAGGGCAGCCAGTGCGGCGCGCACCCTTTCGATCGTGGGCGTTTGCAACAGGTCCAGGCTCAGGCCTCACGACCGTAGCCAGAAGGTGTCAGTGGTTGCGATGCAGATGGTGCATTGCCAACCGGCTGGCGTCGACCGCTACCATCGGGTTATTGCCACCTGCTTCAAGGGCAGCGAGGACATCAATCAGTGGATGGTGGCAAACGGCTGGGTCGTTGCCATCCGACGCTACTCAGTGACGTATGTCATTGATGTCGTTGACGTGGTGAGGTTGTGCCGTGAGAGCGCCACGAAGCGAACGATGATGCTGGCGTTTCCGAGGTCGATGTCGAGCCGGGTGCTGATGACGAGCATGTCGACGGATCGCGACCTTGGAGAGCAGGCGCTGCTGGAGATTGGCCAACGGTGCCGAGCCAGAGGCAAATTGATCCACAGCCCTTTGCCGATCGCAGCAAGAGTACTTGTCGGCTTGGCGACTTAGAGACGGGGCGATCTATCGCTGCCATGCTTGGGATGATTGGCGGTGCGGCACCCATTGAACGGAATCAAGCGCTGCGCGAGAGTCGACCAAACTGGAGGACATCGACATGGCAGGTATCATGTTCTGCGGCTGCGCATTCACTCGCGCTGCGGAAGGCCATCGGCAGGGGCAGAGCCAGGCACGTCGCCGAGAGGTGATGATCGGTGGCCGCCGAGTACGGACCGTCGATATCCATGCTCATTGCGAAGTGCCGGAAGCCCATGCGGTGGTTGGCCGGCGAATGGACTCGCGAGATCTGCTGATGTCCGACACCTCCGGCCGTCTTGCCGCCATGGATGCGCAGGGCATCGACATGGAGGTCCTGTCCATCAATCCCTGGTGGTATGCCACCGAGCGCGATGCAGCCGCGGAGATCATCCGCATTCAGAACGAGGCACTGGCCGGAATCCGGGAAGCCAATCCCGAGCGGTTCACCGCCTTTGCCACCGCCGCCCTGCAGCATCCGGAGCTTGCCGCCGAGCAGGTGGAGCACGCGGTGAAGAAGCTCGGCTTTCGCGGTGTGGGCGTGGGTGGCAGCGTCGAAGGGCTGGAACTCGCAGATCCCAGGTTCAACCCGTTCTGGGCAAAGTGTGAGGAGCTGGGTGCGCTGGTGTTCCTGCACCCCCAGGGCACACGGGAATTGGAGGCTTCCGGCCGCCTGCGCGGCAATGGACTGTTGTCCAACACGATCGGCAATCCGCTGGAGACGACGATCGCGCTGTCGCACCTGATCTTCGAGGGCACGCTCGACCGCTATCCCGGCCTGCGCATTTGCGCCGCGCATGGTGGTGGCTACCTCCCCTCCTATGCCAACCGCTCCGACGCGGTGATCCGCACCTTCCCCCACCGGGTCGGCCCGCTGACGAAGAAGCCGCCGACGGCCTATCTCAGGGATGGCCAATTGTTCTTCGACACGATCGTGTTCACGCCCGAGGCGCTCCGACACCTGATCGCGGAGGTGGGCGCCGAGCACGTTGTGATGGGCACGGACTATCCGTTCCCCTGGACGAGCACCGAGGTGGACCTGGTGATGAGCACGCCCGACCTGACGGATGAGCAGCGGACCGCGATCCTGGGTGGGACGGCTGAGCGTCTGCTGGGGATCGCATAGGGTCATCCCCACAGATCAAGGCTCAGACGCTGGCGGCGGCTATCGAGGGCGATGCCGACGAAAACGAGGTCGCGGCCGGCTCCGTAGCCCAGGTGCGATGTGACCAGGCGTACGACCTGGCCGAGGTCGAGGGCTGCAACACTCTCGGAGACCAAGGCCTCGGCTTGGACAAAATCCTGCCGTGTTGCTGGTGTTCTGAGCCAACCCGCCGAAGCCCGTCGCCAGCATGGCGATGGTGATCCTGGTGTTCTGGGTCAGCCCGTCGAGGCCGACGACCAGCGCCTACACGGTGTTGGCGGTGTTTTGCCTCACGCCCTGGACGGCGATGTTGAGGCTCTGGAGGGTGTTGCCCAGCGTCTGGTGTTTCACGCCCAGTCGCGCGCGCATCGATGCGACCGCAGGCACGCTGGCGAGCTATGCCTTCATCTTCCGCGATGCCTTCACTGGCACGTCGGGCGAACTGCTCGTGATGCCGGCGACGAACCCCAGCCTTCTGGAGGCCTTCGGCGACGTGCACGGCGATATGGTACCGAACTTCCTGATCGCGCTGCCGAGCACGCCCCCCCCGACGGCGCAGTGGTTCGTGCGTCAGAGCAGAGCACCCAGGGCATGCGCGCGATGCCCCGGCCATCGGAACAGGCAAGTGGCGGTGGTCAGGCCTTGTCGTATTTCCGACAGAATGCGTCCGCGCTCATGCGGCGGAAATCCTGCAGCCCTTCGCCCAGCCGCTCATGCGGCCAATTCCACCAGGCGATGCGCTCCAGGGCGGCGATGATCTCCGGCGCAAAGCGATAGCGCAGCACGCGGCCGGGCACGCCGACCACGATGGCAAAGGGCGGCACATCCTTGCTGACCACCGCCCCTGCGCCGATTGCCGCGCCGTTGCCCACGGAAACACCCGGCAGCAGTATGGCGCCATGGCCGATCCACACGTCATGCCCCAGCGTGACGTGATGGTCGCGGCGCCACTGGAAGAAATCGGCGTCATCCTCGCCCAGGCCGTAGGCGCTGGAGCGATAGGTAAAATGGTTCAGCGCCACCCGCTCCAGCGGATGGTTGCCGGGGTTGATGCGGGTATGGGCCGCGATCGAGCAGAACTTGCCCACGGTGGCGTAGATGATGTCCGCATCGCTCACGATGTAGCTGTAGTCGCCGAAGCGGCACTCGCTCACCTTCGTGCGCGCGCCCACCTCGCAATAGGCGCCGAAACTGCTGTCGCGGATCTGCGCAGTGGGGTGGATGAAGGGCTCTGCGCCCAGCTTCTTCGGCGCGGTGGCGGGATCCTGGAATGTCTTGCTGTGCTGCACGATGGCGTTCCTCAGGCAAGGCGGCGGCGGATGGCGCGCGAGGCGGTGTCGATCACGCCGACCATGGCGAGGATCAGCAGCACGATGAAGGCGACCTCGTCCCAGTTGTTCAGCCGCAGCCGGTCCGACAGCGCGAGGCCGATGCCGCCGGCGCCGACAATGCCAAGAATCGAGGCGCTGCGGACATTGCTCTCGAAGAAGTAGAGCACCTGGCCCAGCAGCACCGGCGCCACCTGTGGCAGGATGCCGAAGCGCACCGCCTCCAGCCGCGTCCCACCGGCGGCGCGCACCGCCTCGGCCTGGCGGCGGTCGGCGGCCTCGATGGCTTCGCTGAACAGCTTGGACAGGGCGCCGATATCCGGCACCGCGATGGCCAGCACGCCGGCGAACGGGCCGAGGCCGACGGCGGAGACGAAGACCAGCGCCCAGATCAGCGTGTCGATCCCGCGCAGCCCATCCCAGAGCCGGCGCAGGCCGAAGCGGAGCAGGCGAACCGGCATCACGTTCGCGGCGCCGAGGAAGGCGAGCGGCAGGGAGATCACCGCCGCCGCAATCGTGCCCAGGAACGCCATGGCAAGTGTCGCGAGCAGCGCCTCAAGCAGTTCCGGCAGTGCGCCGCCGCTGGATGGCGGGATCATCAGCACCACCAGCCAGCCAAGCTTGCCCAGCCCCTCGATCAGCCGCGCGGGCGCGGCATCGAGCCGCCACAGCCCGGCGAGCAGCAGGATGAAGCCGCCGGCCCACAGCGCCGGGGGGGAGACGAGGCGCCGCATCATGCCGGAGACAGCGCGCCGGTGATGCGCCGGCGCAGGCGGCCGCACACGAAATCCAGCAGCGTGACAGTGGCGAGGATCAGCAGCACGAGTGCCGAGATGTCAGCATACTCGAAGCGCCGCACCACGGTGTAGAGCTCCTCGCCGATGCCGCCGGCGCCGACGAGGCCGAGGACGGAGGCCTCCCGCACATTGATCTCGAAGCGCAGCAGGCCGTAGCTGACCACGCCCGGCATGGATTGCGGCAGCACGCCGAAGCGCATCTGCTGCGCCCATGATCCGCCCGCCGCCCGCACCGCATCCACCGGCCCGGTCTCGGCGTTCTCGTGGATCTCGGCATAGAGTTTGCCCAGCGCGCCCATGGTGTGAACGGCCAGTGCCATCGCCCCAGGCAGCGGGCCGAGCCCGAAGGCGAAGACGAAGATCAGGGCGAAGACCAGCACCGGCACCGACCGCGCCGCCTCCAGCACCCGCCGCACGGCGAAGGCCAGCGCGGGGCTGGGGCTATGGGCGGACGAGGCGGCGAAGCTGAGCAACAGGGCAAGCCCCGCGCCGACCACCGTGCCGACATAGGCGATCAGCGCGGTGTCCAGCAGCAGCACCAGCCATTCGCCGAGGTTCCAGTACCACTCGCCGAGATCCGCCCCCAGCGTTTCCAGCCGCAGCGGCGGCAGCGTGCGCGTGACGTAGTTGGCGATGCGTGGCAGACCGTCGATCAGCTTGCCGCCATCCACCTCGCTGTACCAGCCGCTGGCCAGCACCATCGCCAGGAGCAGCAGCACCACGCCCACGCCGCGCCACCGCCCGGCCAGGCCGGCGGCATGGTGGCGCATCTCGATGGCAGCCGCGTCCGGGCCGAGCGGCGGGGGGGCGGCGCGTGAGGGCAAGCCCATCGAACCCGTCAGGTGCCCTTGCGTCGGCGCTCGGCCTCATTGGCCTGCACCACGGCGATCACATCCAGATAGTCCTCGTGTTTCGCCGGCACGATCCCCTGGGCCTTGGAGCTGATCTGGTCCCAGCCGCCGGGGTCGGCCTGCGGCATCGCCATGATCGCGGCGGCAAAATCCCGGCGCAGCGCCTCCGGCAGTTCGGTGCGCATCACCCAGGGCGAGCCGGGGATGCGCGGGCTCTTCCAGATGATCCGCACCGCGCCATCGGGGATCATCTTTTTTTCCACCATGCGCTGGATGTTGCCGCGCGCCTCGCTGGTCCAGAAGGTGGCCGCGCCGTCGAAGGTGCCGTTCAGCACGGCGATCACCGACATCTCGTGGCTGCCGGAGAAGCCGGTGCGCGCGAAGTGTTTCGCGGGGTCGTAGCCCTGGCGCTTGAGGTAGAAATTGGGGAAGGCGTAGCCGGAGGTGCTGTTCGGGTCGGCAAAGGCGAAACTGCGGCCCTTGAGGTCGTCCAGCGACTTGAACGGGCTGTCCGCCTTCACGAACGCGATCGAGAAATAGCCGTCGCCGCCCTCGGCATCGAGCGAGCGGGCGAAGGGGGCGATGCGGTTGCCCATCACCTTGTTGGCGAGCGCGTAGTTGGCCGGGCCGAGCGAGGCGGCGTCGAGATGCTTGGAGTTCAGCCCCTCCACCACGCCGGCATAATCCGTGCTGCGGAACACGCGCATCTTCACGCCCAGCCGCGCCTCGATATAGGCCGAGAGCGGCTCGAACCGCGCAATGGCGTCGCGCTCGTTCTCCGCGCTGCTGATGCCGAAGCGCAGTTCCTTGACGGAGGCGCGCCAGTCCGCCTGGGCGCGCGCCAGGCCGGGAAGGCCCGCCACGAGCGGCAGGGCAAGAAGCGAACGACGGCGCATGGCGTTTCCTCCGGCAATGCAGGGAGTGGTGGATGCACCCGCGACGGCGACAGCACGATGACGCCACGATGAAAGATTGAGGACGGCCGCGTCGCCGCGCTCAGCCCGTTGCCAGCACATGCATGGGGCGTTCGCAGGCGAGCGGCGGCACGGCCTGCACGCTTCGGGGCATGGCATCGATGAGCGCCTGGGCATAGGCGGTGCGCGGCGCCCGCAGCACCTGCTGCACCGTGCCCTCCTCCACCAGCAGACCGTCCTTCAGCACCGCGATGCGGTCGCTGACCGCGGCCACGGCGGCCAGGTCGTGGCCGATGAACAGCAGCGCCAGGCCGCGCTCGCGGCGGATGCGGGCGAGCAGGTCCAGCACCTGGGCCTGCACCGTCATGTCCAGGGCGGAGACGGGTTCGTCGCAGACAAGCAGCCGCGGATCCACGGCCAGGGCGCGCGCGATCGCCACGCGCTGGCGCTGCCCGCCGGAGAGCTGGTGCGGATATCGATCCAGATGCGCCGGCTCCAGCCCCACCTCCGCCAGCAGGGCGGCGGCCCGGTCGCGCCGCGCGGCGGGGGGGCACAGGGCATGCACCGCCAGCGGCTCGGCCAGGATGGCGGCGATGGGCAGGCGCGGGTTCAGGCTGCCGGCGGCGTCCTGGAACACCATCTGCGCCAGCCGGGCCTGGGCCCGCCGGTCCACGGGGGCGGCGGGGTTCTGGCCGAAGATGCGGATACTGCCGACGGAAGGTGCTGCCAGCCCCACGGCCGCGCGCGCCAGCGTGCTCTTGCCGGAGCCGCTCTCGCCCACCAGCCCGAGCGCGCCGCCCTGCGGCAGGGAGGGCGACACCCCGGCCAGGGCGCGCACCGGTGCCGTGCCGCGCCGGTGCGGCCGATAGGTGACGCAGAGCGCCTGGGCCTCCAGCGCCGGCACCGGCCCCGGCGCGATGGCGGGTGCGGGCAACGGGCGCGGGCGGCTGGCCAGCAGTGCCGCGGTGT
>JAIXTK010000095.1 GCA_027483995.1 Acetobacteraceae bacterium | reverse complement strand
GCCCCGGCCGCCGCCGCGGCTGGTGGGGCCGCCGCCGCAGCTGCCGCCGCCGCGGGCGCCACGCCCCCGGCCGGCGCCGTGCGCCGCACCCCGGAAATCGCAATGCAGGAGGGCAACGCGGCCCTGGCGCGGCGCGACTACACCGCCGCAGAGGCCGCCGCGCGCGAGGTGCTGCGCTTCCCGCAATCGCCGCGCGCCACGGATGCGCAGTTCCTGCTGGCGCAGTCGCTCAACGGCAAGCGGGATTACCAGGCCGCCGCCGTGGCCTATGACGACACCTACAACCGCAGCAAGACCGGCAGCAACGCCCAGCCAGCGCTGCTGGGGCTGGCGAATGCCCTGATCGCGCTCAACGAAAAGCGCGCCGCCTGCGCCACGCTGGACAAGCTGAAGGCGGAGTTCCCCACCCCGCGCGCCGATCTGCGCGAGCCCGTTAGCGGTGCCCGGCAGCGCGCCGGCTGCCGCTGAGCACGGAGCGCCTGCGCCGCCGCTTTGCGGTGGGGATGAATCGGCTTGAACCGTTCGAGCCCGCGCCGGCCCTGGCCGTGGCCGTCTCCGGCGGCGCGGACAGCACGGCTCTGGCGTTGCTGGCGCGAGACTGGGTGGTGCCGCGCGGCGGCAGCCTGCTGGCGCTGGTGGTGGATCACGGGCTGCGCGCGGAGTCTGCTGCCGAGGCGGCGCTGACCCTGTCCCGGTTGGCCGGGCGTGGCGTTTCCGGGCGGCTTCTGGTGTTGCGGGGCCTCCATCGTGGCCCGGGCCTCGCGGCGCGGGCGCGCGCGGCGCGGTATGCGGCGCTGACCCGGGCCTGCGCCGAGCAGGGCATCCTGCACCTGCTTCTGGGCCACCACATGCTGGACCAGGTGGAAACGCTGCGCATTCGCGCCCTGGCCCATAGCGGCCGGGCCGGGCTGGCGGCCATGTCGGGCGTGGTGGAGGGTGAGGCGGTGCGGCTGCTGCGCCCGCTGCTCGCGGTGCCGCCGGGCTGGCTGCGCGGCTTCCTCCGCGAGGTCGGCATGAACTGGGTGGAAGACCCTTCCAACGCCGACCCCGCGTCGCAGCGTGCCCGCATCCGCTTGGCGTTCAACGATCCCGGCGGGGAAGGTTTCGGCGTGATGGCGAAGCAGGTGCGGGCGCGGCAGTTCGGCGTGCAGCGTGCGGGGATGGAACGGGCGGCGGCGGCAGAGTTGGCGCGCAGCGTGCGGCTGCATCCCGAAGGCTGGGCGGTGCTGCCACCGGACCTGGTCTCGGCCGAGGCGCTGGCGGCGGTGCTGCGCATGATCGCCGGGCGGGCCTATCCGGTTGCGAGCCACCAAGTCGCCGCCCTTGCTGCCGCCCCACGCGCGGCGACCCTGGCCGGCACCCGGCTGCTGCCGGCCGGCCGCGCGGGTGCGCCCGGGGCGTGGCTGCTGGTGCGCGAGGCCGCGGCAATGGCCCCGACGGTGCCAGCACTGCCGGGCGCCACCTGGGACGGCCGGTTCCGGCTGTCGCCGCGCGCGCGGCCCAAACCGGGCTGGCGCCTGGGTGCGCTGGGTCCGGCGGCGTCGGGCCTGCGCCGGCTGCGGCCGGACTGGCCCGCGGCGGTGCTACAGGCGCTGCCGGCGCTGTGGGAGGGCGCCCGCCTGGTGGCGGTGCCGGCGCTGGGCTACCCCGATGCGGCCACCTGCGCCGGCCTCGGGCTGCGTTTCGCCCCCGCCGTGCCGCTGGCCGGTGCTGAATTCCTGCCGATTTGATCCGGATTGCCGCCATTTAAGGAACGAACCCGATGGCAGGGGTGCAAGGAACGTGCAAGCATCCTATGTTATCTGCAAACCCGCGGTGGCAGCGCTGCCGCAGGTATGCCCCGGCATCCGCCGTGGCGGCTTCCAGCCGGAGGGGCATCCGCCCCCGAGGTGTGGACTGACAGGGCCGGGGTCCGGCCAGGGAATGGAATGAGCAATTTCGGTCGCAATCTCGCGCTCTGGGTGATCATCGCACTGCTGCTGGTGGTGCTGTTCAACCTGTTCCAACCAGGCTCCAGCCGGTCTCCGGCGGCGCAGTTGGCGTATTCCGACTTCATCGCCGACGTGAACGCGGGCCGCGTGCGCGACGTGACGATCCAGGGCCGGATCGTCAGCGGCATCCTGGCCGATGGGCGCCAGTTCCAGACCTACACGCCGGAAGACCCGACGCTGGTCTCTCGCCTCACGGAAAAGGGCGTGCGCGTCATCGCCAAGCCGGAGGAAAGCGACGTGAACCCGCTGCTGCACTATGTGCTCAGCTGGTTCCCGATGCTGCTGCTGATCGGCGTGTGGATCTTCTTCATGCGCCAGATGCAGGGCGGCGGCGGCCGGGCCATGGGCTTCGGCAAGTCCCGCGCCCGGCTGCTGACGGAAAAGCAGGGCCGCATCACCTTCGACGACGTGGCCGGCATCGATGAGGCCAAGGGCGAGCTTCAGGAGATCGTGGAGTTCCTCAAGGACCCGCAGAAATTCCAGCGCCTTGGCGGCAAGATCCCCAAGGGCTGCCTTCTGGTTGGCCCGCCCGGCACCGGCAAGACGCTGCTGGCGCGCGCCATCGCCGGCGAGGCCAACGTGCCGTTCTTCACCATCTCCGGCTCCGACTTCGTGGAGATGTTCGTGGGCGTCGGCGCCAGCCGCGTGCGCGACATGTTCGAACAGGCCAAGAAGAACGCCCCCTGCATCATCTTC
>JAIXTK010000381.1 GCA_027483995.1 Acetobacteraceae bacterium | reverse complement strand
GAGGATGGCTGGGAGCTGGAACGCCGCATCGAGATCGCGCTCGATGCCCTGCGCTGCCCGCCGCCCGACAGCCCCGTGGTCAACCTCTCCGGCGGTGAGCGCCGGCGCGTGGCGCTGTGCCGCCTGCTGCTGGAAAAGCCCGACCTGCTGCTGCTCGACGAGCCCACCAACCACCTGGACGCCGAAAGCGTCGCCTGGCTGGAAAAGACGCTGCGCGACTTCGCCGGGACCGTGCTGGTGATCACCCATGATCGCTACTTCCTGGAGAACGTGACGAACTGGATCCTGGAGATCGAGCGCGGCCGCGGCTACCCGTTCGAGGGCAACTACTCCTCCTGGCTGGACCAGAAGCGCAAGCGCCTGCAGCAGGAGGAAAAAGAGGAAAGCTCCCGCCAGCGGGCGCTGGCCGCCGAGCAGGAGTGGATCGGCTCCTCCGCCCGGGCCCGCCAGACCAAGAGCAAGGCGCGCATCCAGAAATACGAGGAGATGCTGCAGAAGAGCCAGGAGATGGTCTCCGGCGTGGCCGAGATCGTCATTCCGCCGGGCCCGCGCCTGGGCGGCGTGGTGATCGAGGCGGAAGACCTGCGCAAGGCCTATGGCAACCGGCTGCTGATCGACGACCTGAACTTCAAGCTGCCGCCCGGCGGCATCGTGGGCGTGATCGGGCCGAACGGCGCCGGCAAGACCACGCTGTTCCGCATGATCACCGGCCAGGAAACCCCCGACAGCGGCTCGCTGCGCGTGGGCGAGACGGTGAAGCTGGGCTACGTGGACCAGAGCCGCGACAGCCTGGATGCCACCAAATCCGTGTGGGAAGAGATCAGCGGCGGCACCGACGTGCTGTATATCGGCAAGCGCGCCGTGCCCTCGCGCGCCTATGTGGGCGCGTTCAACTTCAAGGGCAGCGACCAGCAGAAGAAGGTCGGCATCCTCTCTGGCGGTGAGCGCAACCGCGTTCACCTGGCCAAGATGCTGAAGCAGGAAAGCAACGTTATCCTGCTCGACGAACCGACCAACGACCTGGACGTGGATACGCTGCGCGCCCTGGAAGAAGCCCTGACCGAGTTCGCCGGCTGCGTGGTGGTGATCAGCCACGATCGCTGGTTCCTGGATCGCCTGGCCACGCACATCCTCGCCTTCGAAGGCGACAGCCACGTGGAATGGTTCGAAGGCAACTTCCAGGACTACGAAGCGGACAAGCGACGCCGCCTCGGCGCCGACGCCACCGAACCCCACCGCATCAAATACCGCCCGCTGCAACGCTAAGGCATCGGACATGAGGCAGGGGGACGGAGGGGAAGGCCAAGGGGCTTTGCCCCCTGGACCCCCACCAGGGACCAGCGGTCCCTGGACCCGGCGATTTTTGTTCCGCCTTCGGCGGGGAGGGGCCGCCCGGGTCTCTCGAGCGCCTCGACGGCCCCTCCCCGCCGAAGGCGGAAAAGGTCATGGGGTCTGGGGCCGCCGGCCCCAGTGGGGTCCAGGGGCAAAGCCCCTGGCCTTTCCCTCCGCCGCCCCCGCGCCATGATCGACATCCGGGCCCTGCGCACGGGGCGGCTTTGGCTGCGGC
The DNA here is from genome assembly GCA_027483995.1 of Acetobacteraceae bacterium. Lineage (GTDB taxonomy): Bacteria > Pseudomonadota > Alphaproteobacteria > Acetobacterales > Acetobacteraceae > CAMDGX01. The sequence continues at coordinate 21,843 of JAIXTK010000381.1, read as the reverse complement.
CGGTGGGGTATGGTGACCTGTCGGAGTTGGTTCGGCTGAAGGGTGATCCGCGTGTGTTCGCCATCATGCTCGGCGGAGTTCGCATGCCAGAGCAGACGGCGCGCGAATTGGCGGAGGACATTTCCTTCTGGGGCCGGCATGGCGTGGGCATGTGGGCGGTGCGGGAGGCCGAAGGGGAGCGGTTCCTGGGCCTGGTTGGCATGCATGGCCGCCCGGATGGCCGCGGCGTGGCCCTGCGCTTTGCCTTGCATGCGAACGCCCAGGGCCGCGGCTATGCCAGCGAGGCGGCCGGGGCGGCGTTACGGTATGCGCATGAACGGGCGGGGCTGGCGCGGGTGATCGCGGTGGCGCGGGCCAGCAACATCGGATCGCGGCAGGTGCTGGGCGCCATCGGCATGACGTTGTGCGAAAGCTACCAGCGCGATGGGGAGGAGGTGCTGGTCTACGAGAGCCTCGCCCGGGCGCGTTGACATACTTGTTTCACAAATCTGTCGCCGTTCCGTTCGACGATCTGTCACGTATGCCGGGCTAGGCCTCCGCTCCGACGCTCTCCAGGAGGGATCCCATGCGCCTGCCCCGTCGCTCGCTCCTCGCCGTCGCCGCCGCCATGGCCCTGCCGGTGGCCGCCCACGCCCAAACCCAGGATCTCAAGCTCGCCGTCACCGACGTGGTCGGGCTGGAGAATTTGCAGCGCGAATATGCGCCGTTCCAGAAGCTGCTCTCCGAGAAGGCCGGCGTGAAGATCGAGCTCTTCCCGGTGCCCAACCGCACCGCGGCGGTGGAAGCGCTGAACGCCCGCAAGGTCGATCTCGTGCTGACCGGCCCCGCGGAATACGTGGTGTTCAAGAAGCGCACCGATGCCAAGCTCGTCGTCGGCCTCGCCCGCAACGAGTATTTCGGCACCATCGTCACACTGGCCAGTTCGGGGATCGAGGGCGTTGAGGACCTGAAGGGCAAGAAGGTCGCGCTGGGTGATGTCGGCTCCACCTCGCGCCACCTCGCCCCCATGCAGTTGATGGCCGATCTCGGGCTGGACCCGCGGCGCGATGTTCAGATCGTCCACATCAACCGCAACGTGGGCGTGGAGGCGATGCGCCGCGGCGATGTCGCCGCCGTCGGCATCAACCGTTCCGACATGCCCGGCCTGCAGCGCCGCTTCCCGGATGCGGTGTTCAAGGTGATCGCCCGTGGCCGCGACCTGCCGAACGACATGATCCTCGCCGGCCCGCATGTGGCGGACGATACCGTGGCGCGCGTGCGCCGGGTGTTCTCCGAGAATTCGGATGCGCTGATCGCCGCGATCCTGCAGGGGCCGGAAGAGAACCAGAAGTTCCAGGGCATGCGCTTCGTGCCCAGCATCACCGACCGCGACTACAACTACGTTCGCAAGATGTACGCCACGATCGGCCAGCCGCAATTCGCCGATTTCGTCGGCAACTAGGCATGGACGCTACGCCCGCCCCAAGGGCGGGAACGGCTGCGGCGGGCACCGACCTCGCGGTGGCCGGCGTGGCCAAGCGCTTCGCCACCACGCAGGTGCTGGAAGGCGTCGATTTCACCGTGCCCGCCGGCCAGGCGGTGGCGCTGATCGGCGCCAACGGTGCCGGCAAGTCCACCCTGCTGCGCTGCTGCCTGCGCCTGATCGAGCCGGATGCCGGCACCATCCGCCTGCTTGGCCGCGATGTGCGCGCGCTGGATGCCGCCGGGCTGCGCGCCCTGCGCGCCGAGATTGGCTTCGTGTTCCAGAAGCACAACCTCGTCGGCCGCCTTTCAGCCCTGACCAACGTGCTGCACGGCGCCATCGGCCGCGCGCCGTTCGCCCGCGCCTGGTTCCAGTCCCTCGCCCCGCAGGATTTGCGCGCGGAGGCGATGCAGTGCCTTGAGCGGGTTGGCCTTGCCGACATCGCTGCACGCCGGGCCGACAGGCTCTCCGGCGGCCAGTCCCAGCGCGTGGCCATCGCCCGCGCGCTGATGCAGCGCCCGCGCCTGATGTTCGCCGACGAGCCGGTCGCCAGCCTGGATCCCGCCGCCGGCGAGGAGGTGATGGCGCTGTTCCTCGACCTTATCCGCCGCCAGGGCCTGACGCTGCTGTTCACCTCGCACGACCTTGCCCACGCCATTGCCTTTGCCGATCGCGTGATTGCGCTGCGGGCTGGGCGGATCGTGCTGGATGCGCCCGCCGCCACCCTTGAGGTCGCGCAGCTGCGCGCGCTGTACGACTGATGCAGAAAGCCGCCCCGCCCCGTTTCGAGCAGCCCGGCATCCTGGCCTTCGCGGTCTGGCTGGCGGTGGTGCTGTTCTTCGTCGTCTCGCTCTCCGGCACGCGCGCCTCGTTCGGCGACCTCGTGGGCGGCGTGCCGCAGATCATGCGCCTGGTGGGCGAGATGCTGCCGCCCTCCACCGCCCGCCTTGGCCCGGTTGGCTGGGCGCTGCTGGAAACCTTCCAGATGGCCTTCGTGGGCACCGTGTTCGGCGTGCTGCTGAGCGTGCCGCTGGCCGTGCTGGCCACCCGCCACCTCTCGCCGCACCCGGCGGTGTACCACGCGGCGCGCACCGCCATCGCCTTCTTCCGCACCGTGCCGGATCTGGTCTGGGCGCTGCTGTTCGTGGTTTCCGTCGGCCTTGGCCCCTTTGCCGGCGTGCTTGCCATCATCGTGGACAAGCTGGGCTTCTGCGGCCGCTTCTTCGCCGAAGCGATGGAGGAGGCCGATCGTGGCCCGCAGGAGGCGCTGTCGGCCATCGGCGCCCGCCGCAGCGCGCTGGTGGCCTGCGCGGTGCTGCCCGCCGCCATGCCCTCCTTCGTCGCCACCTCCCTGTTCAGCCTGGAGAAGGCCACCCGCTCCTCGGTGGTGCTCGGCCTGGTCGGCGCCGGCGGGATCGGCATCGAGCTGAAGGTGGCCATGGACCTGTTCAGCTACGATGAGGCGGCCACCATCATCCTGGCGATCTTCGCCCTGGTGCTGGTGGTGGAGCGTGCCAGCACCTGGCTGCGTGGGCGCATGATCTAGCCTGCACGTAAGGTTTTGTTGCGCGAATCGCGCCGCTACACGCAACGTTCCGCCCGGATGCCCCGACAGCCCCGCCGGGGAAACCGGAAGAGGCGGCAATGAAGACCGAACTTGCCATGCTGGTGGGCGCCGTGGTCCTGGCGTTGGTACAGGTTGTCGTCGCGGTGATCGGCGCCATGCTTCAGGTCGGCCTGCCGGTTCTGGCCGGCAACCGTGAGAACATTCCGGACATTTTGGGCTGGGCCGGCCGCGCGGGCCGGGCCCATCGCAACATGCTGGAAAGCCTGGTGCTGTTCGCCGCCCTGGTACTGACCGCCCACGCCGCCGGCATCAGCAACGCCATGACGGTGCTGGGCGCCCAGATCTTTCTCTGGGGCCGGGTGGCCTACGCCGTGCTTTACATCGCCGGCGTGCCCTGGGCCCGCACCGCCGCCTGGGGCGTGGCGGTGCTGGGGATGCTGATGATCCTGGCCCCGATGTTCTGACGGCGCCTGCGGCTACTCCGCGGGTTCCACCGGCTCCGGCTTCTTCTTCTCGTGCTTCAGCTTCTCCATCGCCTGCTGCACGTGGCGGGAGAAGACGAATTCCGCCGGGCGCTGGTTCGACAGGTCGATATCCGGCGCCATCGGGCCGGTGGTGCGGATGCCGCGCAGTTCCACCATCGCCGCCTTCAGCGGGTTCTTGATGGAATGGGCGACCGCGGTGGCCTCGTAGCCGGAATGCACCATGCAGTCGGCGCATTTTTCGTAGTTGCCGGTGCCGTACTTGTCCCAGTCCGTGGTTTCCATCAGCTCCTTGAACGTCTTGGCGTAGCCCTCGCCGAGCAGGTAGCAAGGCCGCTGCCAGCCGAAATAGGTCCGCGTGGGGTTGCCCCAGGGCGTGCAATGGAAGGTCTGGTTGCCCGCCAGGAAGTCCAGGAACATGGAGCTCTGGTTGAACTGCCACTTCTTCTTCCCCGGCAAGGCGCGGGAGAAGATGCCGCGGAACAGGTCCTTGGTGGCCTTGCGGTTCAGGAAGTGCTGCTGGTCCGGCGCGCGCTCATAGGCATAGCCGGGCGAGACCGAGATGCCGTCGATCCCCATCTCCGTCACGTCGTCGAAGAAGCGCGCCATGCGCTCGGGGTCGGCGTTGTTGAACAGGGTGGCGTTGATGATCACGCGGAACCCGGCGGCCTTGGCGCGGGCGATGGCGGAAACGCAGCGATCGTACACGCCTTCCTGGCAGACCGACTTGTCGTGGTCGTCGCGGTTGCCATCGAGGTGGACGGACCAGGTGAAGTAGGGGTCGGGCTTGAACTGCTCCATCTTCTTTTCGAGCAGCAGCGCGTTGGTGCACACGATCACGTATTTCTTGCGGGCGATCACGCCCTGCACCACCTGGTCCAGCTCCTTGTGCAGCAGCGGCTCGCCGCCGGCGATCACCACCACCGGGGCGCCGCACTCATCCACCGCCTCCAGGCACTCGGCCACGGACAGGCGCTGGTTCAGGATCTCGGCCGGGTAGTCGATCTTGCCGCAGCCGGCGCAGGCCAGGTTGCAGCGGAACAGCGGCTCCAGCATCAGCACCAGCGGGTAGCGCTTGCGCCCCAGCAGATGCTGCTTGACCACGTAGGCGCCCACGCGAAGCGCCTGATGCAGGGGGATTGCCATGGTGCCGGTCCCGGTGCCAGAAGGAATACGAACGCGACGTCGCGTTCACGTTTTCCCTTTAGGGTCGCGCCATGGGCCTGTCAACGACCGCCACCGTCCAGACCTCGACTGGCGGAACCTCCACTGGCGGAACCTCCACTGGCGGAACCTCCACTGGCCGGACCTCCACTGCCCCACGGCGCGATCCCGTGCAGGAACGCAGCCAGGAGACGGTCGGCCGCATCCAGGCTGCCGCCGCCCGGCTGCTGGCCGGCGGCACCGCGGCCCAGGCGCTCACCACCGCGCAGATCGCCACCGAGGCCGCGCTGTCCGTCGGCGCGCTGTATCGCTTCTTCCCCGACAAGCAGGCGATCATCGACGCCATCGCGCTGGCGCATCTGGAAGCCTTCCAGGATGAGCTGGCCGGCCTGCTGATGGCGGACCTGCCGGAAACCCCCACCGCCTTCCTCGGCGCCGTGATCGATGCCTTTGCGGCCTACCTCTCCGCCCATCCGGATTTCCGCACCCTGGCCTATGGCACCCCCGCCCTGCCCGCCCGCGCCATCAGCCCCGCGCTGTTCGAACGCGAAGCCGGGGAGGGCGCACTGGCCGAATTGCTGCGCGAGTCGCTCGTGACGCTCTATGGCCTGGAGCCGGACGCGGACTTCCCGTTCCGCCTGCGTATCGCCGCCGAGCTTGGCGACCGGCTGATCGCCCACGCCTTCGCCCAGCCGGAACCCGCGCTGCGCCAGCGCATATTGGCCGAGGCGAAGGCGATCCTGGCCCCCTACCTGTTCCCGGCGGCCACGGCCTGAACAGCCCGCTCGCGTCAAAATATGTTGCTAATTGTTATCGTCACGATTTGTATCTTGCAGTCCATGGCAACGGATTTTAACCTTTGGGAATTATGATGCCCTAACGTCACAACGCATATGTGGCGCAACATGTTCGCGGGAAGCGTGCCTTTCCGTACGGAGCCGGATGTGACGCCTGGAACCTATATTCCGCATGTCGACCTGCTCATGCAGGCACTCCGCATTTCGCGCGACAGGCTGGACGGGCGCAGCAAGATCGCCGTGGATCCCCGCCTTCTCGTTCATATCCTGCGCCAGATCGTCGCCGCCCAGCCTTTCGACGACTCCTTCTATCTCACCACGTATGACGACGTTGCCACCGCCCATAATCGCGGTGAGATCGGCGACCTGCACCGCCATTTCGTGGAAGCCGGCTTCCTCGAAGGTCGCCTGGGGGCCGCGCCGGTGGTCGATTCGGCCTACTACCTCGCCACCTACCCCGATGTCGGCCGCGCCATTGCCGCCGGCCAGATCGCCTCGGCGGAAGAACACTACGTCCAGCGCGGCGCCGCCGAAGGCCGCGCGCCCAACCAGGCCACCGCCGAACAGGTTGAGCGCTGGATGACCGTCCTGAGTCCGGAGGGCTGAAGCCCGCCTACAGGTGGCGCAGCGCCCCCACCGCCAGTTCCACTGCCAGACGCGCGCCGCGCCGCTCCGGATCGCCGGCGGGGTCATAGGCCGCGATCCCCAGGCACTTCAGCGGCACCGCCCGCGCCGCCGCCGCCACCGAATCGGCCAGGGCCTGCGCCGAGGGCCAATGCGGCGCATTGGTCAGCTGCCCCGGCACCGCCTCCGGCCCGGCCACATCCAGGTCGATGTGCATGTACCACCCGCCCGCCGCCCCGGCGCGCGGCGCCAGCAGCGCCGTGGTGCGCGCGCCGGCATCCGCCCCCATCGCATCCGCATCCAGCCGCGCGAAGGGGTGTGCGGCCAGCGCCGCCTCCTCCTCGGGGTCGAGGTCCGATGCCCCGATCACCGCTGCCGCCTCCGGCCGCACCGCCGGCACCAACCCCGCGGCCTCGCGCCAGTCATCGAATTCCCAGCCCAGCGCCACCGCGAACGGCATGCCGCCCAGCAGCCCGGTGGAGGTGGTGCGCAGCGTGTGGATGTCGCCATGCGCATCGAACCAGGCCACCCCGGCCGATCCACAGGCCCGCGCCACCCCGCCCGCCGGCCCCACGCATTGCGTGCAATTGCCCTGCAGCACCAGCGGCATCGCCCCGCCGGCGATCGCCGCCGCCACCTGGTCCGAGACCCAGCCGGCGATGATCCCAAGGTTCGTCACCGGGTCGCGCGTGCGCGCCTCGCGTGCCAGCGACGCTTCCAGCGGCACGGCAACGCTATGCCCCGCCGCTTCCAGTGCCGCGGCCATCCCGGCCTGCACCATCGCCGCCGGCCCCTTCGCCGCGCCCCAGCGCGCCACGTCGTTGGCGAAGGGAACCAGGATCGGTTGGATCAGCATGGCAGACCTCAGGCAGGGGGAATGAAAGGCTGGGCGACCGCCTGGAACACCGGCAGCCGCTCCAGCGCGGCGCACTGCGCCACCAGCGTCAGCAGCCGCTGTTCGGCCAGCAGCCCCGGATGCGCCTCGCGCACGAAGCGCCAGGCGCAGGCCAGGGCGATATCGGCGTGGGAGAGCGCGCCGAACCAGAACCCGTCCGGCCGGCTCACCGCTTCCGCCTCCAGCGCCAGCGCGGTGGCGGCGATCTGCTCGCGGCAGCGCGCCACCCAGTGCGGGGAAACCGTCTCGTGCAGGCGCTGCTCGTAGAACAGCGCCACCGCCTTGTCCGCCAGCCCCGTCGCCAGACCCTCGATGCGCAGCGCCGCATCGCGCGCCGCCCCGCCGGCCGGGCGCATGGCGACCGCGGCGCGCCGGTCGATGTGGTCCAGCATCGCGTGGCTGTCCACCAGCACGCCGCCATCCTCCAGCACCATCGTCGGCACCCGGGTCAGCGGGTTCACCGACCGCAGCCGCCGCGCATCGCCGAAGCTGGACCATGGCAAATGCCGGAAGCCGATGCCGGCATGGGTCAGCGCGATGCCCACGCGGCGCACGAAGGGCGAATCATACTGCCCGATCAGGTGAAGCGTGCCGGGCTGGATCTCGGGATCGTGGCTCATGCCCAGGGATGTGCCGCAGCCCGCGGCACCTGACAACCTCAGCCGGCTACCACGCCGCATCCAGCAGCTGCCGCACCACCGCCGGCCCGTCGATCTTGCGGGGGTTGGTATGCACCATCCGGTCGTGCATGGAGCCCTCGGCGATCACGTCCAGCTGGTCGGCCCGCACGCCGACGTCGCGCAGCGTCTGCGGCAGGCCGAGCGCGCCCACGAGCGCTGCCACCGCATCGGCCGCCTGGCCGCCCGGCATTCCCAGCGCGTCCGCCACCCAGCCCTGGCGCGCCGCGTTCACCGGCAGGTTGAACCGCAGCACGTGCGGCAGCATCACGCAGGAGGTGTAGCCATGCGCCACCCCCGCCGTGCCGCCCAGCACATGCCCGATCCCATGGCTCGCCCCCTTGGTCACACCGTTCTGGGAGCCGACCATCGAAAGCCACGCGCCGAGCTGGCAATCCAGCCGCGCCGCGAGGTCGGCGGGATCGGCCTTGCACGCCCGAAGCCCCTGCCCCAGCAGCCGCAGCGCATGCAGGGAGGCCCCGTCGCTCATCGGCTGCGAATTGCTGGAACAGAGATCCTCCACCGCATGGTCCACCGCGCGGATGCCGGTGGACAGCCACAGCCATTCCGGCGTCGCCACCGTCACGGCGGGGTCCAGGATCACGGAGGTGGGGATCATGCTGGAGGAGGCATAGCTCTCCTTGCGCGGCGGCCCGCCATCCGTGGGTTCCGTATCGGTGCAGCCGGCGAAGCTGGTGAACTCCCCGGCCGAGAGCGTGGTGGGGATGGAAACGGTGCGGATGCCCGCCCGTGTTTTCGGCCGCCGCGTCACCCCGTCCGGCCCGGTGATCGCGCGCAGCCCATCCAGCGCGCGCGCGTCCTCGATGCCGTTGGCCAGGCACATCCCGATCATCTTGGCCGCATCCGTCACGGATCCGCCGCCCAGCGTCACGAGCAAATCGGCACCCGCGCCGCGCGCCGCATTGGCCGCCGCCACCACATCGATGCGCGGGGTATGCGCGCCGATCCGCGTCCAGGTTCCGGCGAGGTGGCGGCCCAGCGCCGCCTGGGCGCGGGCGACGAAATCCGTCTCGCGCGAAAGCGTGCCGCCGGCGATCAGGAACACCCGCTGCGCCCCCAGCCGCGCCCGTTCCTCCGCCAGCGCGGCGGCGAAATCCTGGCCGTAGAGCACCCGCTCCATGTTCGGGTAGCGGTACGTTCCCTGCGGCATCGCCCCCATCGTCATCTCCTTCACGGCAGCACGTTATTGGTGAAATAGAAGGAAGTCGGGCGCGTGCCCTGCAGGTCGCCCGCAGCGCGCATCGCCTCGATCATCGCCTGCCAGCCCTCCACGGATTGCCGGCCCCAGCCCGGCGCGCCGGGCGGCATCACCGTGGCCAGGAAGGCCCCCAGCCCGGCCACGCAGCCCTCCTGCGTCGCTGTCATCCGGAAGCGCGGCCGCGCCGCCTCGCAGGCCCCGGCCGGGTCCGCCGCCGCATCCACGAACCCCGCACGCACCGCCGACAGCGCGCGCTTCACCAGCGCGGGATTGGCCGTCAGCACCGTCTGGTTCGCCACGAAGCCGAAGCCCATCAGCGGCACGCCGAGATCGGCCAGCTCCAGCACCTCCGCCTCCAGCCCCTGCTCACGCAGCGCCGCGCGCAGCACCAGCCCGTCGCCGATCACCACATCCAACCGCCCGCCCACCAGGTCCGGCAGCTTGCCGGCGCGATCCGTCGGCACCACCGTCAATGCACTCACGCCGATGCCATGGGCGCGGCGGAACAGCGACAGCGCGGTGGTGTCGATCGAGCCGGGCGAGATCCCCATCCGCAGCCCTTCCACCGCCCGCGGCGTGGTCAGCCGCACCCGACCCTGCACGCCCACCAGCGCCAGCGTGGTGCGCGGCTGGTAGATGGCCACCATGCGCAGCGGCGTGCCGCTGGCAATCGCCGCCGCCGCCGCCGGCGCGGTCACCTGGCCGATATCGAAGCCGCGCTGCCCCACCAGCACCGCCACCATGTTGGGGCCCAGCCCGGGCTCGATCAGCAGCTCGATCCCCTCGCGCTGAAAATGCCCGCGCAGCACCGCTGTCAGGATCGGCACGTGGTGCGGTTGGTAGGCGGTGTCCACCAGCAGCCGCAACGGCTCGGCCGCGGCAGGCACGGCATCGGCCAGCAGCATCAGGGCGGCAAGAAGCAGGCGTCGGGCGCGGTGCATTCGTCTCCGGGCGTTCCGTGTCTGGCGTCCGCCAGCAGATAGCCACTCCGCACCGCCCGCGCCAGCACCCGCCGCACCACCGCCCGTCCCATGCGCGTGATCCCGCCCTCGACCGGGCCGGCCTTCCCCGCCATCATCCCGCCCCCGCGACTCCCGGAGCCCCACGTGACCGAACCGCACGCCGACCTGATCCACGCCCGCTACCGCGACCCCGCCATTGCCGCCGGGCTGGAGATCAACCCGGTGCTGGAGACGATCCTGCGCCACAGCTCCTGCCGCGCCTTCCTGCCGGATGCGATCCCGCAGGCGAAGCTGGAGGCGATCATCGCCGCCGCCTCGGCCGCCGCCACCTCCTCCAACCTGCAGCTCTGGAGCCTGATGGTGGTGGAGGACCCGGGCCGCAAATCCCGCCTCGCCGCCCTGGCCGGCGGCCAGAAGCATATCGAGCAATCGCCCACCTTCCTCGTCTGGCTCGCCGACCTCGCCCGGCTGGACACAATCTCGCGCCAGAACCAGGACCCGGTGGAGGGCCTGCAGTACCTCGAACTCTTCATGGTCGCGCTGATCGATGCCGCGCTGGCCGCACAGAACGCCGTGGTGGCGCTGGAATCGCTCGGCCTCGGCTCCGTCTATATCGGCGCGCTGCGCAACCAGCCGGAGAAGGTCGCCGCCGAACTCGGCCTGCCCAAGCTCGTGTTCCCTGCCTTCGGCCTGTCGATCGGCGTGCCAGACCCGAAGGGCGCCAGCGGCATCAAGCCGCGCCTGCCGCAGGGCGTGGTGGTGCATCGCGAGCAGTACGACCCCACGCTGGATCCCGCCACCATCGCCGCCTACGACAGCCGCATGTCCGCCTTCCAGACGGAGCAGCGCATGCCCGATGAACGCTGGACCCAGCGCGTGATCCAGCGCGTGAAGACGCCCGCCTCCCTCTCCGGCCGCCACCGCATGAAGGAAGCGCTGGCCAATCTGGGCTTCGAGCTCAAGTAATAACCAACCGCCGTAATTGCTGACCAATACCCCTGCGCGGCGCCATCCCAAGCGCAGCGGTCACAGAGAGCACAGAGGGCCAAGGAGAGCACAGAGATACGTCGACCCGAACCAGACTGCCGGTTCAGTTCGCCTCGCGTCTCCGTGCTCTCTGTCCGTCTCCGTGTCCTCTGTGACCGCTTCGCTTGGGATGTCGCCGCGCGCTGGCGATCGGTGAGGCGTTGCGCCGATTGGTATAGCCCCTTACCGGGGAGACCCCGCCAGCAGCGCCTTCGTGGCATCATGGCGCGGCCAGCCGAACACCGTGTCGGCCAGCCCGTCCTCCACGATGGCGCCCTGGTGCATCACCAGCACGCGCTCGCACAGATGCCGCGCCACCGAAAGGTCGCGGCATACCAGCAACAGCGCGAAATCCAGCCGGTGGCGCAGGCGCAGCAGCAGGCCCAGCAGGTCGGCCTGCGCCGGCGCGTCGAGCCGGTCGAACAGCCCATCCGCCACCAGCAGCTTCGGCGCGCCGCACAGGGCGCGGGCCAGCGCCACCCGGCGGCGCTGCGCCTCGCCCAGCTGCCCCGGCAGTCGCACGCCCAGGGCCAGCGCCATGCCCATCTCGGCCAGAAGCTGGCGCGCCCGCGTCTCCCGCACCCGGGACCGCGCCCGCCGCACCGCCAGCGCCTCCGTCACGATGTCCGATACCCGCCGCCACGGGGTCAGCGCCGCCTGCGCCTCGTCGAACACCATCTGCACCACGGAAGCGTGAAGCTGCCGCGCGCTGGCGGCATCCGCCGTCACATCCACCCCGGCCAGCATCATCCGTCCGGACGCCGGCCGCTCCAGCCCCGCCGCCAGCCGCGCCAGCAGGGAGGCGCCGCAGCCCTCCTCCCCCACCACGGCCACGAACTCCCCGGGCGTGATGCGCAGCGAAATGTCGTGCACCGCGGCCACCGTCTCGCGCCGCCAGGCCGGGCCAGTTGTCACCGCCTTGCCCACCCCCTCCAGCGCCAGCACCGGCACCTCGCCCACCGGGCGCCAAGGCGGCGGCGGTACCTCGCCCGGCGCCACGATCGTCGGCACCAGGCCGGTCCGGATGCAGGCGCTGCGATGCGCGTCGCCTTCCAGCGGCGGCTCGGTGCGCAGGCAGTATTCCGCCCGCACCGGGCAGCGCGGCGCGAAGCGGCAGCCGGCCACCCCCGCCAGCGCCCGCTCGCCCGAAGCCGGCTCCGGCAACAGGTACAGCTCGGGCCGGGCGCCGCGCATCGGCGGAGTGGCCAGCAGCAGGCTGCTCGTATAGGGATGCCGCGGCGCCCGCAGCACGGACGCCGCCGGGCCGATCTCCACGATGTCGCCACCCGTCATCACCGCCAGCTCGTCGCAGATCGCGCCGGCCAGCAGCAGGTCGCGGGTGATCAGCAGCATCGCGGCCCCTTGCGCCTGCCGCAGCGCCTGGAGTGCCGCCAGCACGCGGCCCTGCGCGGCGGCATCCAGCGCTGCCGTCGGCTCCTCGGCCACCACCAGCTTCGGCGCCCCGACGAAGGCCATCGCCACCAGCACCAGCTGGCACTGCTCCTGCGACAGGCGATGCGGCAGGCGGCCCAGCACCGCTTCCGCCACGCCCACCCCGGCCAGCGCCGCCACGGCCTGCGCGCGCAGTTCGCGCCGCGCCACGCCCAGCCGCCGCAGATGCGCCTCCAGCTGTGCGCCCACCGTGCGCGCGGGATGCAGTGCGGCCCGCGGCGATGGGGGCAGGAAGGCGATCTCGCGCCCCAGCAACCCGCGCATCTCATCCGCCGGCATCGCCATCAGTTCCGCGCCCAGGAACGAGAGCGAGCCATGCACCATCGCCAGCCCCGGCGGCAGACGCTGCGCCACCGCCCGCCCCCCCACCGCGGCCCCGGCGCCGGCCTCGCCCACCAACCCCAGCACCTGCCCGGGTTCCACCGTGAAGTTGATGCCGCGCAACACCGGCACGGCCACGCCCCGCCGGCGCGCCTCCACCATCAGACCGCGCGCGGCGAGCACGCTCATGGCCCGTCTCCCGCCATCGCATCATCCGCCAGCCGGGCTTCGGGCAGCGCCAGCCCCATCGTGCCGCGCAGCCCGTCCCCCAGCAGCGCCAGCCCGGCCATCACCGAAAACAGCACCACGCCCGGCGCCACCAGGTTCATCGGCGCCAGGAACACCACCTCCCACCCATCCGCCAGCATCCGCCCCCAGGACAGCCCGTCCGGCGCGCCGCCCAGGTCCAGGAAGGCCAGCACCGCCTCCAGCCCCACCGCCCCCGCGGCCACCCATGCCAGCAACGCCAACGCCGCCGGCAGCACCGCCGGCACCACCTCGCGCCACAACACCCGCTCGCGCGGAAAGCCCAGCATCAGCGCCGCCGCCACATGCCCGCGCCCGGCCACCGCAAGCAGCTCGGCGCGCAGCACCCGGCAGAACATCGGCCAGGCCGACAGCATCGCCGCCACCGCCACGCCGGACCCGCCCGCCACCAGCAACAGCGCCAGCACCACGGGCGGAAACGCCCCCCATGCCGCCGCCAGCCATCCCACCGCGCGCGCCACCCGGCCGCCCAGCCACCCCGCCCCCAGGCCGAGCCCCCCCCCCAGCAGCATCGCCCCCAGCGCCGCCGGCAGCGCCGCCAGCACCGCCTCCCGCGCCTCGAACATCAGCCGCGAGAGCACGCACCGCCCCAGCCCATCCGTGCCCAGCGGATACACCCCACGCAGCTCGATCGGCCGCAGCGTCAGCGACAGGTCCTGCGCCAGCGGGTCATGCGGCGCCAGCACCGGCGCCACCACCGCCATCGCCAGCACCGCCAACACGGAGAGCAATCCCAGCAGCACCCGGCCGGAGCGCACCCAGCGCGGCCACAAGTAGCGCCGCAACAGCCGCATCATGCCCGCACCTGCGGGGCGAGGCCGCGGCACACCCCCTCCACCACCGCCTGCGCCAGCACCGTCACCGCGGCGAAGGCCAACCCGGCCGCCTGCAGCACCGGCAGGTCCGCCGCGCGCACCGCCTCCACCAGCAACCGCCCAAGCCCGGGATAGCCGCACACCGCCTCCACCACCGCCGCCCCGCCCAGCAGCAGCACGAACTGCCGCCCCAGCGCCGCCAGCGCCGGCACGGCCGCCAGCGGCAGCGCCTGCCCCCACAGCAGCTGCGCGCCAGACAGCCCGCGCAGCCGCGCCTGGTCGACGAACGGCGCGCGATGCGCCTCGGCCAGCGCCGCGCCCAGCACCCGCATCACAGGCGGTGCGAAAGCCAGCCCCAGCGCCACCGCCGGCAGCACCAGATGGCCCAGCGCGCTGCCGAACAGCGCCGCGTCACCAGCCGCCAGCGCATCCACCAGCAGGAACCCCGTTCCGGTCGGCCAGGCCAGGCCCGGCGCCAACCGCCCGCCCACCGGCACCACCGGCCACGCCAGCGCGAAGACCAGCACCAGCAGCAACGCCCACAGCAGCGCCGGCACCGCCATCATCAGCGCCGTGCCGGTCTCGGCCAGCGCCGCCCGCCCTTCCCGCTGGCCACCCAGGCGCCGCAACGCGAACAGCAGCAACCCGCCGCAGAACCCCAGCACCCCGCACACCACCAGCGCCAGCGCCGCCAGCTCCAGCGTCGCCGGCAACGCCGTGCCCACCAGCCGCGCCACCGGCACCCCCAGCTGCGCCGAAAGCCCCCACTCGCCCGACAGCATCTGGCCGAGCCAGATCACGTATTGCACCGGCAACAGCCAATCGAGCCCCAGCGCCGCCCGCATGGCCGCGATCTCCGTCTCCGTCGCTCCCGGCGCCAGCGCCATCGCCGCCACATCCGCCGGCAGCACCCGCAGCACCACGAACAGCACCAGCGTGGCCAGCAGCAGCACCGGCACGGCCAGCAGCAGCCGCCATCCCAGGCTCGCGATCACAGCCAGGCCATCGTGTGCGGCAGTATCCAGCCGGTACCGGAGGGCCGGTGGCTCAGCGTCTTGGCCCGCACCACCGTCTGCACGCCCTGGAGCAGCGGCATGCAGGCCCCCACCCCCACCGCCTCGCGCCCCAGCGCCCGCCACTGCGCGCCGCGCTCGCCCGGATCCATCTCGGCTGCAACCGCCGCCGCCTTGGCCCCCAGCCCCGCGCCGCGCCAGCAGGAGAACGGCATCCCGGGGTCCAGCAACGCGCCGATCCCCGCCTCAGCCACCCCCGCCCCGGCATCGAACGACCACAGCATCGCGTCCGGCAGCCGCCCGGCCCGCGCCAGCTCCAGGTGCCGGATCCCGTCGATCACCTCCAGCGCCGCCTCGATCCCCACCGCGCGCCACATCGCCACGATCGCCCGCGCCATGTCGAAATCACCGGGAAACTGCCCCCGCGTCGTCGCCAGCCGCACCCGCGCCGGCGCCTCGGTGGAAAAGCCGGACCGCTCCAGCAGCAGGATCGCCTGGTTGGGATCATGCGGAAACGTGAACCGCTCCTCGAACCCCGCCGAGCCCGGCAGCGCCGGCAGCGACAGCGCCTGCCCCACGCCATAGGTGAAGGCGCGCACCAGTGCCGCCTTGTCGATGGCGTGATGCGCCGCCAGCCGCACATTGGCATCGGCAAACCCGCCATCGTCGCGGGCCTGCAGCAGCACCAGCCGGCTCGCCAGCCGCATCTCCGTCTCCAGCTCCGACCGCGCCCCCAGCCGCGCCAACTCCCGCAGCCGCACGCCCACCGCCATGTCCACCCGGCCAGACTGCACCGCCGCCATCCGCGCGCCGGCCTCGGGCATGATCTCCAGTACCACGCGCTGCAGCGCCGGCTTCGGCCCCCACCAGGCATCGTGGCGCTCCAGCACGATGCGCACGCCCGGCCGATGCTCCACCAGCCGGAACGGGCCGGAGCCAACACCATCGCCCGCCCCGCGCCCCCGCGGCACCACGAAACTGCCCAGGAACCCCAGCCACGCCACCGCCCAGGGCGCCGGCCCGTCGAACCGCATCACCGCCCGATCGCGCGAAGGCGTCTCGATCGCCTCCAGCCGGCGCCACACCCGCGCCGCATCCAGCCCCGGCACCGTGCGCAGCCGCTCCAGGAAGCTCCAGCGCAAATCGGCCGAGGTCAGGCGCCCACCGTCATGAAACGCCACGTCATCGCGCAGCGTCAGCTCCAGGCTGCGCCCATCCGGCGCCATCTCCCAGCGCGTCACCAGCGCCGGGTCCAGTTCCAGCCGTGCATCACGCTCCAGCGGCGGATCGAACACCATGCGGTACACCGGCTGCGCATCGGCCAGCAGCAGGCGCTGCGGGTCCCACCCCGGCACATCCGCCGGCCAGGCGATCGCCACGCTGTCGCGCTCCTCCGCCCGCGCGCCACCCGCCGGCAGGCCGCCCGCCATCAGCGCGCCGAGCAGGCCGCGCCGCGAAAGCCCGCCCATCCCATGCCCTTTTCGCAACATCGGCAGCGTTCTACCCCCGAACCATCGGCGCGAAAACCGCCCGCACGAAAACCGCGCGCAGGGGGAAACGGTTGACGCCCCCCCACCCCACTGGCTCAACTGCCGCCGCAGCAAGGAGACACAATCGTGGCGGAACGGTCCTTCGCGCGCGAGGTCCAGGATTTGCGCCTCGGCGCCGGCGAGACCTTCCGGGGCGAGGGCATCCTCGCCGTCACCAAGGCGCTGCTGCAATCCGGCGTCGGCTACGTCGCCGGCTACCAGGGCGCGCCGATCTCCCATCTGATGGACGTGCTGGCCGATGCCCAGGGCATCCTCGGCGAGCTCGGCGTGCATTTCGAGCACAGCGCCAGCGAGGCCGCCGCCGCCGCCACGCTCGCCGCCTCGGTCAACTACCCGATCCGCGGCGCCGTCACCTGGAAATCCACCGCCGGCACCAACGTGGCGTGCGACGCGCTGTCCAACCTCGCCTCCGGCGGCGTCCTGGGCGGCGCGCTGATCGTCATCGGCGAGGATTACGGCGAAGGCAGCTCCATCATGCAGGAGCGCACCCACGCCTTCGCCATGAAGTCGCAGATCTGGCTGATGGACCCGCGGCCGAACCTGCCCAGCATCGTGGCCGCCGTGGAACACGGCTTCGCCCTGTCGGAAGCCTCCAACACCCCGGTGATGCTCCAGCTGCGCATCCGCGCCTGCCACGTCCATGGCAGCTTCGCAGCCTCGGACAACCGCAAGCCCGCCTTCCCGCTGTCCCGGGCGCTGGAGAACCCGGTGCGCGACCCGATGCGCATCGTCCTGCCCCCGGCCAGCTACCTGCACGAGCAGGAGAAGATCAAAACCCGCTGGCCCAACGCGGTGCGCTACATCCGCGAGCACGGCCTCAACGAAACCTTCGAAGGCGATATCGCCGATCTCGGCATCATCACCCAGGGCGGCATGTACAACGGCGTCATCCGCGCCCTGCATGGCCTCGGCCTCGCCACCATCGACGGCACCACCCGCATCCCGCTGCACGTGCTGAACATCACCTACCCGCTGGTGGACGAAGACCTCGCCGCCTTCTGCGCCACCAAACGCGCCGTGCTGATGGTGGAGGAAGGCCAGCCCGAATTCCTGGAACAGGCGCTCAACACCATCCTGCGCCGGGCGGACATCCAAACCCGCATCGCCGGCAAGGACGCCCTGCCGATGGCCGGCGAATACACCGCGCAGGTCCTGTCAGACGGACTGCGCGCCTTCCTCGCCAAGCACGCGCCCGACCTCCCGCTCGCCCAGCCGCCCGACCCCCGCCCCCTGCTCGCCCAACCCGAAATCGCCGCCCTCGCCCAGGCCGTGCCGCCGCGCCCGCCCAGCTTCTGCACCGGCTGCCCGGAACGCCCGATCTTCGCCGCCATGAAGCTGGTGCAGCAGGAACTCGGCCCCCATCACATCACCGGCGATATCGGCTGCCACCTGTTTGCGCTCAACGAGCCGTTCAACATCGGCTCCTCCACCATGGGCTACGGCCTCGGCTCCGCCTCCGCCTCCGCCTTCCAGGTGCCGCCCCAGCCTGGAAAAACATCCAAGCGCGCGCTGTCGGTGATGGGTGATGGCGGCTTCTGGCACAACGGCCTGGTCAACGGCATCGGCAACGCCGTCTACAACCGGCACGACAGCGTCACCGTCATCGTCGACAACCACTACTCCGCCGCCACCGGCGGGCAGGACCTGCTCTCCTCCCGCGCCGAACCCCAGGGCCGCAGCACCAACCACCCGATCGAAGATGCCGTCCGCGGCGTCGGCGCCACCTGGGTGCGGCGCATCGACCGCACCTACGACGTCGCCAAGCTGCGCGACACCCTGCGCGAAGCCCTCACCACCAAGGACGCCGGCCCCAAATTCGTCATCGCCAGCAGCGAATGCATGCTGAACCGCCAGCGCCGCGAACGACCCCTGTTTGCCGCCGCAGCCAAGCGGGGCGAGCGAGTGATTAAACCCCGCTTCGGCGTCGATGAGGATGTCTGCACCGGCGACCACGCCTGCATCCGCCTCTCCGGCTGCCCCTCGCTCAGCACCAAGCCCAGCAACGACCCGCTGAAGCCCGACCCCGTCGCCACCATCGACCAATCCTGCGTCGGCTGCGGCAATTGCGGCGAGGTGGCCGAAGCCGCCGTGCTCTGCCCCTCCTTCTACCGGGCAGACATCATCCACAACCCCAGCTGGTGGGACCGCACCGTGGCCGCCCTGCGCAGCCGCGCCATCGCCTGGCTGCAGGCCCGCCGCAGCGCCCGCGTGCTCGCCGTGTCATGAACCGCCCGATCACCATCGCCATCACCGCCATGGGCGGCCAGGGCGGCGGCGTGCTCGCCGACTGGATCGTAGACCTCGCCGAACACGCGGGCTGGACCGCGCAATCCACCTCCGTCCCCGGCGTCGCCCAGCGCACCGGCGCCACCATCTACTACGTCGAGATCACCGACCAACCCGGCGCCATCCTCGCCCTCATGCCCGTCCCCGGCGACGTCGATGTCGTCATCGCCGCTGAACTGATGGAAGCCGGCCGCGCCATCCAGCGCGGCCTCGTCACCCCCAACCGAACCACCCTGATCGCCTCCACCCACCGCGCCCTTTCGATGGCGGAAAAGATCAAGCCCGGCGACGGCACCGCCCCCAATGCCCCCATCCTCGAAGCCGCGAAACTCGCCGCAAACCGCCTCCTCGCCGCCGACATGCAAGCGGCCGCCGAACAAGCCGGCAGCGTCATCTCCGCCGCCCTGTTCGGCGCCCTCGCCGCCAGCGCCGCCCTGCCCTTCCCCCGCGACGCCTTCGAGCAAACCATCCGCCGCGCCGGCCTGTCCGTGGAACCCAGCCTGCGCGCCTTCGCCGCCGGGCACGACACCGTCGCCGCACCACCCGCAGCGCCCGCCACCCCCGCCCCCGTACCGCACCACATCGCCGGCCCCGAGGCCGAACAACGCGCCTACGCCAGCGCCCTCGCCCGCCTCGCCGATTTCCCCGAACCCGCCCGCGAGATGCTCACCCACGGCCTGCGCCGCACCGCCGATTACCAGGATGCCGCCTACGCCCACGAATACCTCGACCGCGTCGCGGGCTTCACCTCCGACCCCACCCTGGCCACCGAAGCCGCCCGCTGGATCGCGGTCGCCATGGCCTATGACGACCCGATCCGCGTCGCCGACCTCAAAACCCGCCCCTCCCGCACCACCCGCCTGCACACCGAAATCGCCGCCACCGAAGCCCAGGTGATCGAAACCACCGAGTTCATGCACCCCCGCGTCGACGAACTCCTCGCCACCCTCCCCGCCAAACTCGGCGCCCGCCTCGAACGCTCCCCACTGGCCTGCCGCATCCTCAAATCCCTCTTCGAACGCCCCCGCCGCGTCCGCACCCACACGCTCTGGGGCTTCCTCCAGCTCTGGCTCGTCGCCCGCCTCCGCCCCCGCCGCCGCACCCTGCTGCGCCACGCCCGCGAGACCGCCCACATCGAGGCCTGGCTCGCCACCGTCCGCGCGCACGCCACCAACCCCGCCCTGGCCGCCGAACTCCTCGCCTGCCGCCGCCTGGTGAAGGGCTACTCCGACACCCACAGCCGCGGCACCGCCAAGTTCGACCAGGTCCTCGCCGCCCTCCCCCTCATCGCCCACCGCGAGGACGCCGCATCCTGGATCCGCCGCCTCCGCGAAGCCGCCCTCGCCGACGAACACGGCACACTCCTCGCCGGCGCCATCGCCACACTCCGCACCCTGGACCACGAACCCGCCCATGCTTGAAATCCGTCCCGAACCCCCGCGCCAACCCGAAGTGATCGCCCTGCTCGAAGCGTCGGATGCCTTTTCCGAGGCCCTCTACCCCCCCGAAAGCAACCACCTGCTCGACGTCTCCAGCCTGGAGAAACCCACCGTCCGCTTCTTCGTCGCCCGCCGCGACGGCATCGCCATCGCCTGCGGCTCCATCGTCCTGGCCGAGGACGGCACGGCCGAGATCAAGCGCATGTTTGTCACGGAGGCAGCCCGCGGCACTGGCTGCGCCCAAGCCCTCATGGCCACGCTGGAAGAAGCCGCCCGCGCCGAAGGCGTCACCGCGCTCCGCCTCGAAACCGGCATCCACAGCCACGCCGCCATCCGCCTCTACGAACGCCACGGCTTCGCCCGCATCCCGCCCTTCGCCGACTACTGGGACGACCCGCTCAGCGTCTTCATGGAAAAGCCCCTGGCCCCGACCCGAAAGGACCAAGCATGACCACCCTCGCCTCCCTCGCCGCCGACCTCCTCGCCGGCCGCGTCCGCGTCGTGGACCTCACGCAAACCCTCTCGCCCGATTTCCCCACCATCGTGCTGCCGCCCCAGTTCGGCCAGTGCGCCCCCTTCTCCATGGAAACCATCAGCCGCTACGACGAGAAGGGCCCCGGCTGGTACTGGAACAACATCACCGTCGGCGAACACACCGGCACCCATTTCGATGCGCCCATCCACTGGGTCACCGGCAAGGACCTCCCCAACAACACCACCGATACGCTCCCGGTCCAGAACCTCATCGCCCCCGCCTGCGTCATCGATTGCTCGGCCGACGCCGCCACCAACGGCGACTACCTCCTCACCCCCGCCACCATCGAATCCTGGGAAGCCCAGCACGGCAAAATCCAAGCCGGCACCTGGGTCCTCTTCCGCACCGACTGGTCCAAGCGCTCCGGCGCCGCCTACGCCAACGTCCAGGAAGACGGCGCCCACACGCCGGGCCCCACCACCGAAGCCGTCCAGCTCCTCGTCGATCGCGGCGTCCTCGGCTTCGGCGTGGAAACCATCGGCACCGACGCCGGCCAGGCCCACCTCATGACCCCGATGTACCCCGCCCACACACTTATGCACGGCGCCGGCCGCTACGGCCTGCAATGCCTCTGCAACCTCGACCAACTCCCCCCCACCGGCGCGCTGGTCATCGCCCCACCGTTGAAAATCCAAGGTGGCTCCGGGTCTCCGCTGCGGGTGCTCGCTCTCGTCCCAGCATAAGCAAGCAGTTCTTTTTTGAAAAAAGAACCAAAAAACTTTTCAGACCTGCACCCGCGCCAGACGACCCAGCACGGGTGCAAAGTCATAAAGTTTTTTTGCTTCTTTTTGTTCACAAAAAGAAGACTCTTCCTTACCCCCTGAAAAGGAACTCCGCCCCATGCACAAGCTCACCGGCTACCCGAACCGCTGGGGCCAGAAGCAGGGGGCGGAGATCCGCTTCCACATCGCCAGCGCCGGCAGCGCCCCCTTCGCCCTGCGCTTCGTCCGCCACATCTGCGCCGATCCGAACCCGGAAGGCCCGGGCTACGAGGAAATCGAAATGCCGTCGCCCCTTCCGGCCACGCTCCAGGGCCAGGAACAGGGCGCCTGGGCCGGCAGCTTCGCCCGCGCCGACGGCCTCGCCCTCCCCGCCGGCCCCCTCACCCTGCGCGCCACGATCTGGCCGACCACCCCCACCAAGGGCGAACAGGGCATCCTCTCCATCGATCTCCCCGGCTGGTCCCTCGCCCTGGCCATCGGACCCAAGGGCGGCACAATCGCCCACGCCACGTCCGGCGCCCACAGCGTCACCGCCACCGTCGCCGCCCCGCTGATGGCCCGCCACTGG
>JAIXTK010000045.1 GCA_027483995.1 Acetobacteraceae bacterium | reverse complement strand
GGGTCACCGGCCAGACCATCACGGTGGATGGCGGCCAGCTGCTGTTCAGCTGAACCAGCCCAACACGCCTAGCCGCGCTTGCGCTCAGGGGCGCGGGCGCGGCGCAGGGCGATCGTGATGGCGATGCCGCCGCACACGATCGCGAGGTCCACCGGCAGCAGCCAGCAGGGCCGCGCCAGCACCGGCATGGCAACGCTGCCCCACATCCAATCCGGCAGATTGGCCAGGACGAACGCCTCCATGCCTGCCACCCCGCCCGGCCGCCAGCGCCCGATCACCTGAGACAGGGTCGCCATCGGCGGCAATGTCACGGCCAGCGCGAAGGCCAGCACCAGGAAGGATGCGGCCAGCACCGACAGGATCCGAACGGACGGGGAGGCGAACGGGCTCAAGCGAACAGGCGCTCCTTTTCCAGCCCCTTGTACATGTCCGCGACGTAGGCGCCATAGCCGTTCCAGATCTGCGTCGGCACCATCTCGCCGCTGCCCAGCAGACGCTCGCGCGCCTGGCTCCAGCGCGGATGCGGCACTTCGGGGTTCACATTGGCCCAGAACCCGTATTCCGCGGCCTGCAGCGCTTCCCAGAAGCCGGTCGGGCGCTTGTCGGTGAAGGAGATCTTCACGATCGATTTCGCCTGCTTGAAGCCGTATTTCCAGGGGGTTATGAACCGGATCGGCGCGCCGTTCTGCGGCGGCAGCGTTTTGCCGTACATGCCAACGGTCATCATCGTCAGTTCGTTCGCCGCCTCCGCCAGCGTCAGCCCCTCGGTGTAGGGATAGGGGTAGAAGCCTTCGCGGATCCCCGGCATCGTCTTTTCGTCGGCCAGGGTGTTGAACACGATGTACTTAGCCCCCGCCTGCGGCTCGGCGATGCGCAGCAGGTCGGCCATCGGGAAGCCTACCCATGGCACTGTCATGGCCCAGGCCTCCACGCAGCGGAAGCGATAGACCCGCTCTTCCAGCTTCACCTGCTTCAGCAGGTCCTCGATGCCGATGGTGCGCGGGTTGGCCACCATCCCCTCGATGCGGATCGTCCAGGGCTCCACCACCAGCGCCTGGGCGGGGCCCACGATCGACTTGGACATGCCGAATTCATAGTAGTTGTTGTAGGTCGTGGCGTTCACCTCGTCGGTGATCGCCCGCCCGGCTTCGAAGCCCGCATTGCGCGGCGCTTCCAGCGGCTTGCGCGGCTGTTCCTTCACCGGGCTGCCGAACAGCCGCCACTGGGCCTGGGCGGTGCCGGTGGCCGCGATCAGCCCGGCGCCAGCCCCCAGCAGGCTGCGCCGCGCCATCACGACCGATTCCGGCGTGGCTTGCGATTCCGGAATTTCCCAACCGCGGCGAATGCGAATCAGCATGTTTCGGTCCTTTCCTGTTCCCCGCTGGAGATCCAGCCCCTTGTTCGGGCCCGGCGTGGCGGCGGCGCGCAGGTGCACCCCCACCATGCCCGCAACCGCGGCCCGGGTTCAACGGTCAGTTGGGGCCGGCGGGCGCCATTGCCATCCGTTCCCCATGGTGGGACAAGTTCGCCCAGGGTGCCGTTACAGCCCGCCCACGCCATGTCCGCAGGAACCGCCCGGATGCATCTCGCTCGTTTTCCCCGCGTGAAGCTTTGCCATGCCCCCACGCCGCTGGAGTTCATGCCGCGCCTGACCAAGGCGCTGTCCGACGAGATCGGCGGCAACGGCCCGCAGCTCTGGATCAAGCGGGACGACTGCACGGGCCTGGCCACCGGCGGCAACAAGAACCGCAAGCTGGAATTCCTGCTCGGCGAGGCGCTGGCCCAGGGCGCCACGCACATCGTCACGCAGGGTGCGGTGCAATCGAACCATGTGCGCCAGACCGCGGCCGCCTGCGCCAAGCTCGGCCTGAAGTGCACCGCCCTGCTGGAACACCGCGTCGTCACCAACGACAGCGACTACAACGACAACGGCAACGTGCTGCTCGACCGCATGATGGGGCTGAACATCGAATACCGCCCCGGCGGCACCGACATGAACGGCGAGCTGGCCGGCGTGGGTGAGCGCCTGCGGGCGCAGGGCGAGGTGCCCTACCTGATCCCCGGCGGCGGTTCCAACACCGTGGGCGCGCTCGGCTATGCCCATGTGGCGCTGGAGACCATGACCCAGGCCGACGACATGGGCCTGAAGATCGACCTGTTCGTGCACGCCACCGGCTCCGCCGGCACCCAGGCCGGCCTCGTGGTCGGGTTCGAGGCGCTGAACTCCGGCATCCCCGTGCTCGGCATCGGCGTGCGCAACCCGCGTGACCGCCAGGAAGCCGCCGTGCACGCCCTGGCGGAAAAGACCGCCAAGGAGAAGCTGGGCCTGCCGGGCATCCGCCGCGAAGCGGTGCAGGCCAATTGCGATTATGTCGGCGCCGGCTACGGCATCCCGACCGACGGGATGATCGAGGCGGTGACGATGTTCGCCCAGCTCGAAGGCCTGTTCCTGGATCCCGTGTATTCCGGCAAGGGTGCGGCCGGCCTGATCGACCTCGTGCGCAAGCGCACCTGGACCAAGGACCAGAACATCGTGTTCCTGCACACCGGCGGCCAGGTTGGCCTGTTCGCCTACCGTACGGCGCTCACCCCCGCCGCCTGACGCAGCCGGGGGGCCGCCGCACGCCATGTCCCCCCAGGACGCCCCACAGCCCGACTGGCTGGTCTGGTCGCGCTTCAAGCTGCGCCCGCTCGCGCCGCCGCCGGTCGCGGAGGCGCGCGTTGACGCGGTGTACAACGACTGGGTGCTGGACACGATCGCCCCGGAGATCGACCCCGCCTATTACCGCCGGGCCGCCGGCATCGGGGCAGAGGAAGACCCGGTGCGCCACTTCGCCGAGCATGGCTGGCGCGCCAGGTTGAACCCCAACACCTGGTTCGACACCGGCTTCTACCTGGATTTCTACCCTGACATCGCCGCGGCGGGCATGAACCCGCTGTTCCACTACGCCTATTACGGCCGCGCCGAGGGCCGCATGCCCGCCCGCCCCGGCAGCCAGCCGCGCCACGTGGTGGAGCAGGCCCGCATCCCCTCCCGCCGCGCCCCGGGCTGGGACGCACCGGAGGGCGCCCCGCCGGTCAGCGAAGCCGAACTGCGCAGCGCGCTGGCCCGCGCCTGCCTGGGCCGCACCGGCCTTGTGCTGTCGGTCAGCCACGACTGCTACGTGAATGTCACCGGCGGCATCCAGATCCTGATCGCCGACGAACAGGCGCTGTTCAACGCAGACCGCACCGCCTACCTGCACATCGCCCCGGCCATCGCCCGCTTCACCTTCGCCCCGGCGGCGGAGGAAGTGCTGCTGCAGGTCACGCTGGATGGGCATTTCCTCGGCCTTGCCGCCGAAAGTGTGGTGGAAGCGGCGCTCGGCGCACCCTTCCTGCCCCGGCACCGGCTGTTCGTGGTGCATTCGGTCCTCGGCCACCGCGCCGCCGCCCTGGCCCGCATCGCCGCCACGCTCGGCCCGGCCGAGAGCGTGTTCTGGGTGCATGATTTCTCCGCGCTGTGCGAGGGGTTCAACCTGCTGCGCAACGACATCGCCTATTGCCACGCCCCGCCGCCCAACAGCACCGCCTGCCGCATCTGCGTCTATGGTGCCGAGCGCCAGGCCTATCTCGCTGCCATGCACCGGCTGTTCGCGGCGGTCGGCTTCCATGTGGTGGCGCCGAGCCGCGCAGCACTCGATCTCTTCCTCTCGCGCACCAGCCTGCCGATGCGCAGCGCGCGGGTGCACGAGAACCTGATCCTGGGTTCCCCGGCTCCCCTGCCCCCACCCGCCGAGGGCCCGCCGCGCATCGCCTTCGCCGGCTTCGCCATCCCGCCCAAGGGCTGGGCCGCCTATCAGCGCCTGTTGCAGCGCCAGGCGGGGCACGACACCTACCGCTTCCTGCATTTCGCCATCCCCGGCCACGACGTTTCCATGACCGGCCTGGCCAAGATCGACGTGGAGGTGCGGCCGGGCCAGCGCCTTGCCATGGTCCAGGCGTTGCGAGATGCCGCGGTCGACCTGGTCGCCGTGCTCTCGCCGTGGCCTGAGACCTTCTCCTTCGTTGCGCACGAGGCCTTCGCCGCCGGGGCCGACGTGGTGGCGCTGGAAGACAGCGGCAACATCGCCGCCGCCATCCGCCGGCATGGCCGCGGCGTGGTGCTGCGCGACGCCGATGCCGTCCTGCGCTTCTTCGAGGAAGGCTGGGCGCTGGACTACACCCGCCAGCGCGCGCAGGCGCCGGTGCAGGCCCACACCATGCTGCTCACCGGCACCACCGGCACGCTGGACACCGCCCGCCTCGCCACCACGCCCACCGCGCCGTCCGAAACCGCCGATCCCGGCCTGATCGTTGTGCGCCCCGATGGCGTGGCCGCCCCACGCCTGGAGGGCGGCACGCTGCGCTTCGCCCTGCCGGCGGGAACCACGGAGATCCGCCTCGTCTCGCGCCACACCGTCGCCCCCGGCGACGCACGCCAGCTGG
Organism: Acetobacteraceae bacterium; assembly: GCA_027483995.1. GTDB lineage: Bacteria > Pseudomonadota > Alphaproteobacteria > Acetobacterales > Acetobacteraceae > CAMDGX01. The sequence goes on along the minus strand of JAIXTK010000045.1, from coordinate 21,403 downwards.
GCATCGCCGTCTCCGCCCTGTCATTGGACGGCACGCCCGTGCCGCTGGCCGATCCCCGCCTGGCAGAGGGCTGGCACGCGCCGGAAGCGATCTGGCGCTGGACCGACGGCAATGCCCTGCTGCGCGTGGCCGGCGCGAAGCTGCTGGAACTCACCATCGCCCCCGTCGCGCCCTGGCGGCGCGTGCCCCTGGCGGCCAGGGGGGCGGCCTGAGATGGCCCGCATCGCCTGCTACACCAGCTTCACCTACGCCTATCTCTCCCGCGCACGCGTGCTTGCCCGCTCGCTGCGCCGCCTGCACCCGGACTGGTCGCTCTGGGCCGTGATCACCGATCATCCCCCCGCCGGCCTGCCGCCCGAGGCGCTGGCTGAGTTCGATCATGTCATCGAGGCCAGCGCGCTCGGCCTCCCCGATTTCCCGGCCTGGCTGTTCAAGCACGACGTGGTGGAAGCCTGCACTGCCGTGAAGGCCACCATGCTGCGCCACCTGCTGGCCGAGGGTGCGGAGAAGGTGATCTACCTGGACCCCGACATCGCCGCCTTCGCCCCGCTCGACCTGCTGGCCGACCGGCTCGATGCCGCCTCCATCGTGCTCACCCCGCACCAAACCACGCCCGACACCAGCGAGGCCGCCTGGCGGGACAACGAGGGCGGCTCGATGCGCTACGGCATCTACAACCTCGGCTTCCTCGGCGTTCGCAACGACCGTACCGGCCAGGATTTCGCGGCCTGGTGGGAGGAGCGCCTGCTCGCCGCCTGCTACGACGCGCCCGAGGACGGCATCTTCACCGACCAGAAGTATTGCGACCTCGTGCCCGGCCTGTTCCCCGGCGTGCATGTGGAGCGCGATCCCGGCTGCAACGTGGCCAGCTGGAACATCGCCCATCGCCCGGTGTGCATCACCCGCGCGGGCGAGGTCACCGCCGGTGGGCGCCTGCTGCGCTTCTACCATTTCACCAAGATCGGCCCGCCCGGCACCCAGGCCCCCGGCAATGTGATGACGGAGCGCTATGCCGGCGAGAATTTCGAGGTGCATGAACTGGTCGCCTGGTATCGCCGCGAGGTGGCAGCCGCCACACTGGCCGAAGCCACTTCCCATCCCTGGCACTATGGCCACTGGGCCGACGGAACCCCCATCCCGCGCCCTGCCCGCCTGCTCTGGCGTGCCCGCGCCGATCTGCGCCGTGCCTTTCCCGATCCCTTCGACCCCGCCGGCCTGCTGCACTGGATCGCAACCCAGGAGCCGTCCATTCTGGGGCGGGGTCCGGCCGGCTAGACGGACCCGCCATCGCAGAGGTTCGCCATGCCCCGTCGTTTTCTCGTCACCGGAGGCGCCGGATTCGTCGGCAGCCATCTCGTCGCCGCCCTGCTGGACCAGGGGGCGGAGGTGGTGGTGTTCGACAACCTGCGCACCGGCCACCGCGAAGCCGTGCTTCCCGGTGCCACGCTGGTCACCGGCGCGCTGGAAGACCCGGATGCCATCGGCGCGGTGCTGGCGCAGGGCAACTGGCACGCCGTGTTCCACTTCGCCGCGCTGTCCCTGGTCGGTGACTCCATGCGCGACCCGAGCGGCTACCTCTCGGCCAATGTCGGCAACGGCCTCCGCCTGCTGGAGGCCTGCGTGAAGCATGGCGTGCCCCGTTTCGTGTTCTCCTCCACCGCAGCGCTGTTCGGCACGCCAGACCGCATGCCGATCGACGAGGAAACCGCGATCGAGCCGGGTTCCCCCTACGGCGAGAGCAAATGGATGATGGAACGCGCGCTCGGCTGGGCAGAGCGCATCCACGGCCTGCGCTCCGCCTGCCTGCGCTACTTCAACGCCGCCGGGGCCGACCCGCAGGGCCGCCTGGGCGAGGACCACACGCCGGAAACCCATCTGATCCCGCTGGCCATCGACGCCATGCTTGGCCGCCGCGCCGAGCTTGCCGTGTTCGGCACCGACTATGACACGCCGGATGGCACCTGCATCCGCGACTACATCCATGTCACCGACCTCGCCGCCGCCCACCTCGCCGCACTGGACCGGCTCGACCACGCCAGCGTCACCTACAACCTCGGCACAGCCACCGGGCATTCGGTGCTGGAGGTGATCCAGAGCGTGGAGCGCGTCAGCGGCCGCCCGGTGCCGCACCGCTTCGCCGCGCGCCGCCCCGGCGACCCCGCCCGCCTCGTTGCCAGCCCCGCCCGCATCATGCGCGAAACCGGCTGGCAACCGCGCCTCGCCGCGCTGGATGACATCGTCGCCACCGCCCTGGCCTGGCGCGAAGCCCATCCGCGCGGCTACCGCGGCTGAGTTTACACTCCGTCAGGCATCCACCTGTGCGTGTTCTCAGAAGTGCATTTTTCACCTACTTATGTCCTCATCCGCCCAGCCGCCGAAGCGAGGACCGCCGCGCCATGACCCAACCTGCCGCGACCACGGTCGCCACGACCATGGGCGCATGACGCTGGAGGCCCCGATCTGGCTCGAGCCGCCCGGCGACATCCACCCGCTCTGGCGCAGCTTCGACCATGCCTGGTACGCCGGCCTGCATCTCGGCGGCCCCGATGCCGTGGGTGCCGAGGAGGCGCAGCGCCACTACCACGAGGTGGGCGCGGCACAAGGCCACGCCCCCAATCGCTGGTTCGACGAGGCCTGGTATCGCCAGCGCCACCCCGATGTCGCCGCGGCCATCGCCGCCGGCCACCTGCGATCCGGCTTCGAGCATTACTGCCGGGATGGCTTCCGCGGCCGTTCCGCCCACTGGCTGTTCGATCCCGGCCTCTACCTCGCCCCCGGCGGGCTCGATCCGGTGGAGGTCGGCAATGACGACTGCGTGAACCTCTACGGCCACTACCTGCGCTACGGCGCCCGGCATGCGCGCCAGGGCCATTTGCTGTTCAACGCGGCACTCTACCGCGCCGGCGTGGCCCACGAGCCCGGGGCGCTGGCCCGGATCGAGGCCATCGGCGCCTGGCACCATTTCATCGACCGCATCTGGTTCGAACGCCGGGATGCCGTCACCACCCCCTGGTTCGACCCGGACTGGTACCTCTCCCGCACGCCGTCGGCCGTGCAGCGCCTGCGCCGCGGCATCACCGTGTGCGCCCTGCACGACTACCTCGCCCACGGCGTGGCTGCCGGCGCCAGCCCGGTGCCGCACTTCGACGAGGGCTTCTACCTCGGCACCAACCCCGATGCCGCGGAGGCCGTCCGCAACAGCCAGGCCAGTTCCGGCTTCGACCATTTCCTGCGCGTCGGCGCCCGCGCCCAGCGCCAGCCCGCCGCGCATATCGACCTGCGCCGCTACCACGCCACCAGCGCGGCCGCGCGCATCGCCATGGCCACCGGCGCCGCACGCGATGCCTTCACCCATCTCGTGCTCTCCGGCGCCACCGCACCGGAACCGGGCCTGGCGGAGGATGGCCTGCGCCTCGTCACCGGTGGGCATGTGGACAGCCACGGCTTCGCCGCCACCGCCGGCGGCTGGGCCTTCCTCGGCTGGGTGCCCGGCGATGTGCTCCGCGGCCCCGCCGAGGGCGCCACCGAGGTCATCGCCACCGCCCGCTTCACCCACGGCGAATACCGCGGCCCCGCCACGCTGGTGCGCTTCGCCCGGCCAGACCTGCCCGGTGGCGGCGCCGGCGCGCTGGTGTTCCTGCCCGCCCCGCCACACGCCACGCCCCCCGGCGGGTTGGCGGAGCTGGAGCTGGAAGCCGGCGGCGACCTCGTTCGCCTGCCGTCCCAGGTTGCCGCCGTGGCCCTGGCGGAGCCGGTGCTGGTCACCCACGCCACCGCCAGCATCGCCGCCCTGCCGGCCACGGATCCGGCCGTCGCCCGCCTGCGGATCCTGCTGGAACGCCGCCCCTATGCCGGCGCCAGCACGCTGCAGCAGCTGCGCGACCCCGTGTTCTTCCAGGTTGACGAGACCATCCTGTGCCCCGAGCCGGGCGCCCGCTCCGGCCTCGCCCTCAACGGCTGGATGCTCGCCGCCCCCGGCACCGTCACGGAGGTGCGGCTGCAATGCGGCGGGCGCAGCGTGCCCCTGGTGCTCGATCACATCCCCCGCCCGGAACGGCCGGATGCGCTGCAGAATGTCGGCGCCGCCCATGGCCTGTCGGACCTGCGCAGCGGCTTCATCACCTATGCGCCGGAAATCCATGCCGAGGGCGAGGTGCCGCACATCGCCATCACCACGGCGCGCGGGGAGGTGGGCTACCACCCGCTGCCCGCCCCCAAGCTGCGCGGCCTGCCCGCCATGCGCTACCTGCTGGAAAAGGCCGAGCTGCGCCACGCGGAAATCCCCCGCGCCTTCGACCACGTGCTCGGCCCCGCCGTGTCGCGCCTCAACGCCGCCCGCCTCACCGTGGCGCCGCAGCACCGCACCGTGGATTTCGGCGTCCAGCCCGCCCTGCCGCGCATCTCGGTGATCGTCACGCTGTTCCAGCGCCTCGATTTCCTCGAATACCAGCTTGCCTTCTTCTCCCGCCACGCCCGCGCCGCGCCGTATGAGCTGATCTACGTGCTCGACGATCCCGCCCGCGCCCGCCAGCTGGAAACGCTGGCCGCCTCCGCCCATGCCCGCTTCGGCCTGCCCTTCCGCATCGTGCTGCTGGCCGAGAACATCGGCTTCGGCCCGGCCAACAATCTCGGCCTCTCGCTCGCTCGCGCGCCCTATGTCTGCTTCCTGAACTCCGACGTGTTCCCCGGCACGCCGGACTGGATGGAGCAGCTCGTCGCCCGCCTGCGCGACACGCCGGACCTCGGCGCCATCGGGCCGCTGCTGCTCTATGAGGACGGCACGGTGCAGCACCAGGGCATGCGCTTCGAGCGCCTGGCCCAGCATGGGGATTTCCACTACCCCATGCATCCCGGCAAGGGCTTCCGCCCGAACCAGGCGGAGGGGCTTCTGCGGGCCGATGCCATCACCGGGGCCTGCATCGTCATGGCCCGCTGGCTGGCGCAGGAGATGGGCGGCTTCGACCCCGCCTACCCCGTCGGTGATTTCGAGGATGCCGATCTCTGCCTGCGCCTGCGCACCCGCGGGCTGGAAGTGGCGGTGGACATGGGCGTGCGCCTCTACCACCTGGAACGCCAGTCCCAGGCCGGGTCGGAGAAGCTCTGGCGCATGAACCTCACCTTGTTCAACGCCTGGCTGCACGAATCCCGCTGGCGCGACATCCTGGAGGCCCTGCCGGCCCCGAACGACGACATGATCGCGGAGGCAGGGGCGTGAGCATCTTTGAATCTCTCGGCGAGGACCTGGCGCCGCCGCAGGCCGAACCTGATCCCGCCCCCGTGCCGGCAGCCCCGCCGCGCCGCGTGCTGGTTCTGTCGCATAGCCACCCCGCCATCACCAAGGGCGGCTCCGAACTGGCCGCCTGGCGCCTGTGCGAAGGGCTGCGTGCTCGCGGCGCAGGCCCTGGGGGAGACGGCACCACGGCCTTCTTCCTCGGCTGCGGCCGCGAACCCGGCGGCGGCCGCGCCGGCAGTTCCATCACCGAGCCCTTCGGCGAGGGCGATTACCTCTACGCCAGCGGCGGCTACGACTGGTTCAAGTTCGCCAACCACGACGAACGCTTCCCGCGCGATTTCACCGCCCTGCTGCGCCGGCTGCGCCCCGATGTGCTGCACTTCCACCACTACAGCAACCTCGGCGTGGAAGCCCTTCTGATTGCACGCCGTGCCCTGCCCCACGCCCGCATCGTGGTGACGCTGCACGAGTTCCAGGCCATCTGCCACCATTACGGCCAGATGCTCACCCGCCACAGCCGCACGCTCTGCCAGCGTGCCTCCCCGCGCGACTGCATGCGCTGCTTCCCCGAATTCAGCCGCACCGATTTCTTCCTGCGCGCCGAATATGTCCGCCGCTTCTTCGCGGAGGTTGACGCCTTCGTGGCCCCCAGCCGCTTCCTCGCCGATCGCTATGTCGATTGGGGCGTGCCAGTGGAGAAGATGCACGTGCTGGAGAACGTCATCGCCGACGCACCGCCCGCCCCGCCCCCCGCCCCGCGCGACGACGGCCTGCTGCGCGCCGGCTTCTTCGGCCAGATCTCCTTCCTCAAGGGCCTGCAGGTGCTGTTCGACGCCGCGGCGATCCTGGAGGAAGACGGCGTGTCCGACGTGGTCTTCAACATCCACGGCGACCCCTCCGGCCAGCCGGAGGAGTTCCAGCAGGAATTCCAGGAGGGCCTGGCCAAGGCCGGCCGCAACGTCCGCTTCCACGGCCCCTATGACAACGCCCGGGTCGATGGGCTGATGCGCGCCCAGGATGTCGTGCTGGTCCCCTCGGTGTGGTGGGAAAACTCCCCGGTGGTGATCCAGGAGGCCCGGCGCAACGGCGTGCCGATCATCTGTTCCGATATCGGCGGCATGGCCGAGAAGGTGCTGCCGGGTGCCGATGGCTGGCACATCTCCGCCGGCAGCGCGCCGGAACTCGCCGCCCTGCTGCGCAGCCTGGCCGCTGCTCCGCAGCGCCTGGCCGCCATGCGCGGCACGATCCGCCCCCCGCTGCCCAGCAGCGCGGCCGTGGAGGAGCATATGGCCCTGTATAACGCGCTGTTCCAAACAGCGAAGGACAGCGCGTACCCGCAAACGTGACGATGGGGTGCGCGTTCCGGCGGCTAGTGTGGTCCCCACCACCATCGGCCCAGCGGCCGCGGCAGGGCTGGCCCGCCGATCACCCGCAGTGATCCCGCAAGGGAACCGACCCCAGACGACACGGAACGCATTCGCACCCGGCAGCGCCGCTCCCGGGTGCCGCTATTTCATGCCCCGGGCACGGCCCTGCGCCGCACCCGCGCGAACGGAGGTTTTCCATGCAGCAGGATATCGCCCTGGCCGGCCGCCGCATCCTGGTTGTCGAAGACGAGTTCCTGGTGGCCGAATACCTCAGCGAGATCCTGCGCTCTGCCGGCGCGGAGGTGCTGGGCCCGCTCGGCCGGGTGCCGGAGGCCCTGGCCTTCCTGCGCGGCGAATCCGGCCCGCTCGATGCCGTGGTGCTGGACGTGAACCTGCATGGCCAGCCGAGCTTCCCGATCGCCGACGAACTGATCCGCCGCGGCATCCGCTTCGTGTTCACCACGGGCTACGATGGCGGCGCGATCGAGCCCGCCTACCGCGCCTATCCCAGGTGTGAGAAGCCGTTCCGGGAAGAGGCGCTGCTGGCAGCGCTCGCCCCGGCCCCGGCCTGATCCCGCCCACCGAACCGGCGGGCGGGCCGCAAAGGCGTCAGGTTGCCTGCCAGTTCGCCGGCACCATGCGGTAGCGCTTCTCGCCGTCGCGCGCGATGAACCCGGTGGCCGGGAACGGCGCATGGTAGAACGCCACCTGCATCCGCTCGCTCGCCGCCATGTCCAGCAGCTTGTGCCGGGTCTGGCGCGCCATGTCGGCATCCATGTCGAAGATCGCCGCCCAGTCCGGGTTGCGCGCGAAGACCTGCGGATTGTTGGTGGTATCAGACATCACCATCATCCGCCCGGCGCCCGACGAGATCGCGAAGGTCGTGTGACCCGGCGTATGGCCGGGTGCCGCCACCGCGGTGATGCCCGGCGCCACTTCCTGACCCCACTGGTAGCGCACCAGGTCCTTGGCGATCGGGTTGAACACGCGCCGCACATTGGCAAAGGCGGGCTTCATCCCGTCCGGCGCGGCGGCCATCTTGGCGTCGTCCATCCAGAAATCCCACTCCGGCACCGAAACCTTCACCTCGGCGCGCGGGAACACGGCAGTGCCGTCCTTCAGCCGCAGGCCGTTGATGTGGTCGCCATGGAAATGGCTGATCACCACCGTGTCCACCTGGGCGGGATCGAAGCCGGCGGCGCGGAAATTCGACATCCACAGCCCGGAGGTCGGCGCGCCGAGATCGCCGTTGCCGGTATCCAGCAGCACCAGCTTGCCCCCGGTCTGCACCACCAGCGTGGTGAACGGGATCACGAAGCGCTCGGTCGGCAGGAAGTTCTCGGCCAGCGAGGCCTTCAGGTCATCCACCGAGGCGTTGCGGATGAACCCTTCCAGCGGACGGGCGGCGAACCCGTCATGGATCGCGGTCACCACCGCGTCGCCCACCTTGTAGCGATAGGCCGAGACATTCGTGGCCGTGGCTTGCGCGGCGGCGCTGCGCGGCGCGCCCACCAGCCCGGCGGCAGCCCCCAGCGCACCGAGCGCGAGCGCGGCGCGGCGATTGATCGTCATGATGTCTGGTCCCCCTTGTCGGCGCCGGGGCCAACTCCCGGCATGTCCTGAAAGAATGGTGAACGATCTGTCACATACAAGGCGCTGCGGGCTACGCCTTCACCTGCAATCAGCCCGCCGCAGCTTCCCGCAACACGCTTTCCACATCGCCCTCGGCATCCAGCCCCAGCACATGCCGGCAGTGCCACAGCCCATAGTACAGCAGGCTCCAGGCCGGTTGCCCGTCGCGTTCGGCATTGGCCAGATGCGCCAACACCTCGCGGGCACCAACAACGTCCGCAACCCCCGGCTGGGCCGCCAGCAATGGCGCCAGCCGTTCCGCCCGCCGCGCGATCCATGCGCCCACAGGCGGCTTGAACCCCTTCTTGCGCGCGAATGCCCCCGCCTCCGGGAAGGCACGCGCCAGCCAGCGCCGCAGCAGGCGCTTGCCGAAACGCAGGTCAACTTTTTGTGAGTCCGGCAGCGGGAACGCAAAGGCCGCCACCTCCGGGTCCAGGAACGGCGTGCGCCCTTCCACCCCATGCGCCATCAGGCAGCGATCCAGCTTCACCAGCAGGTCGTTCGGCAACCACTCCGCGATATCGGCCGCCTGCGCCGCCTGCACCGCCGAGCGCCCCGGCGCCACGCGCTGCTCCAGCCCCGCGATCCCCGCCCGCCACCCTGCCAGCGCCGGCATCTCGCCCAGCACGGCGCGGCTGCGCGGCGGCCGTGCCAGCCAGCGCCACGGCGCGCGCCGCTTGCGGTAGCGGCTGTAGCCACCGAACAGTTCATCGGCGCCCTCGCCGCACAGCGTCACCTTCAGCCCCGCCGCCCGTGCCGCGCGCCCCAGCATCCAGGTTGGCAGCACCGCGGCATCGGCCGTCGGGTCGTCGATGCAGGCGGCGATGCGCGGGGCCAGCGCCCAGAAATCCGCCTCCCCCATCGCCACGCGCTCGCACTCCGCCCCCTTCGCGCGGGCCAGCCGCGCCGCCTCGGCGGTTTCGTCCACCCCCACCCCATCCCAGCCGCAGGTAAGCGCATGAATGCGCTGCCCGGTCGCCCGGTGCATCAGCGCCAGCACCGCCGCACTGTCGATACCGCTGGACAGGAACAACCCATACGGCACGTCGGAGCGCAGGTGCACCGTCACGCTGTCCAGCAGCACCCGCTCCAGCGCATCCAGCCCATCGCCCTCCAGCCGCCGCGGCCCGCCCTCCGGCAGCGCCGCGCGCACATGGCGCGCCACGATCGCGCCGCGCTCCACCACCAGCGTCTCGCCGGGCAGCAGCCGCAGGATCCCCGGGAAGATCGTCGCCGCGCCGGTGGTGAACTTCAGCTGCAGCAGCTCCGCCCGCGCCCGCGCATCGATCCCCACCCCCACCACGCCGGCGGCCAGCAGCGCCTGCGGCTCGGAGGCGAAGAAGAACCCGCGCTCCGTTACCGCATAGTACAACTGCTTGATCCCGAACGGATCGCGCGCCAGCACCAGCCGCCCGCGCGCGGGGTCGTGGATCGCTGCCGCATACATGCCGCGCAGCCCATCCGCGAACCGCTCCCCGTCCGACAGATAGCGCCACAGCGCCGGCTCACAGTCCGACCGGGTGCGGAACGGCGTGTTCGCCATCGCCGCGCGCAGCTCGTTGTTGTTGTAGATCTCGCCATTGGCCACCAGCGCGGGCCCCGTGCCCGGCGCCGCCCCGGCAAACAGCGGCTGGTCCCCGGTCACCAGGTCGACGATCGCCAGCCGCGTATGCAGCAGCGCGGTATCGCCGCGCACCAGCCGCCCCTGCCCGTCCGGCCCGCGATGCGCCAGTGCGGCCAGCAGCCGATCCAGCACTGCTGTCTCCGGCGCCGCCCCGTCCCGTGTCATCACCCCCGCCAGCCCGCACATCAGCCGGGCTCCGGCAGGTCGGAGAGCATGTCCAGCGCCGCCTCCAGCGCCATCTCCACCGAAAGATCCTCCATCCGCTCGCCGGTCCCCATCGCCCAGCGCGCCCGCCGCCCCGCCGGCACGAACTGTTCCGCCCGGTCGCGCGTGGCCCCGCACAGCCCCACCGTCGGCGTGCCCGCCGCGGCGGCCAGATGCATCAGCCCGGAATCGTTACCCACATACAGCGCGCACCGCCGCAAGCATGCCGTCACCTCCGGCAACGCCAGCTGCCCGGTGGTGTCGATCGCATCCGGCAGAAGCCGCGCCAGCGGCGCCGCCATCTCCTGCTCCATTGCCCCGGGCCCGGCCAGGATCAGCGCCACCGCCCCCGGCAGTGGCCCCGCCGCCAGCCGATGGAACAACTCCGCGAGCCGCTCGGCCGGCCACACCTTGCCAGACCAGTTCGCCGTCGGCCCCAACCCGATCACCGGCCGCCCCGCCGGCAGCAGCGCCGCCGCGCGGGCGTCATCCTGCGGCGCGCTCCAGGCCACCGGCAGCGGTGCCGGGCCCGCGATTCCGGCCACCGTGGCGAACTGCTCATGTTTGCGCCCGGGCACACGATGCATCACGCGCCGCCGCCGCGCTGGCACCAGCCACGCCAGCGCCGAGCCGCGCAGATCCACCACCAGATCCCAGCGCGTGAACGCCACCTCGCGCCACAGGCCCAGCCAGTGCGTGCGCCACGGCTTCTTGGCGAACACCAGCAACCTCTCCAGGTTCGGCATGCGCGCGAACACCCCCGCCGCCGGCGGGCCACAGGCCACGGTGATCCGGCACTGCGGATACTGTCGGATCAGATGGTCGAGCACGCCCGTGGTCAGGACCGCATCGCCCACCCGGTTGGCGGTAACGAAAAGGATGCGCATTCCCGCCGGCTTAGCCGGATTCCAGCCTCCGCGATACGCGCAGCGTCACCCGCCGCCGCTATTGCGCCGCCGGGGCCATCAGTTCGGCCACCACATGCCGGTGCGCGGTGGCCGCCAGGCGCTCGATTCCCCGCGCCGTCACCGAAACCAGAATGCCGCCATCCGAAAGCTGCAGCGGATTCTCGATGCAGCCTTCGCGGCGCAGATGGTCCAGCGCCACCATCACCTCGGACACCGCGCAGCCCAGACCCGCGCGCCGCATCGCCACCGCCACGTCGGCCTGCCGTCGAGGGCTCAGCGCCGCCATCTGGGTCAGCGCCGCCAGCAGCGCATCCACGAAATCCAGCGGCGGCGGCGCCACGGGTCGCCCCTGGTCCATGCCCGGCTCGGGGTCGCGGAAGACGGAAGCGTCCTGGGTCATGCTGCGGCTCCACTCGGCACACGGCACGGGGAACGGGTTGTCGCCTGCAACAGCGTTCGTTTCCCGGCACGCTACAGGCCGCAACATCGGCCCGTTATGCACGCAATGGTAGTCGGGGAAATTACCTATCTATTCACACGTAAGGGGCGAACCGAATCACGCCCGCAACAACCCAGCCTGCATCGCCAACCGGATCACATCCGACAGGCTGCGGCAGGAGAGCTTCTCCATCACCTTGGCCCGGTGCACCTCCACCGTGCGCGCCGAGATACCCAGCTCATGCGCGATCGCCTTGTTGCCGTCGCCCCGCACGATCGACTCCAGCACCTGCCGCTCACGCCGGGTCAGCCGCGCCAGGCGCAACCGAACCGCCTCCGGCACTGCCTCGCCCCGCATCGACATCGACATCGACCAAGACGACATCGCCATGCGCGCCGCCTCGGCCAGCACCGCCGGCTGCAGCGGCAATGCCACCACATCGGCAGCCCCGGCCTTCATGGCCTTCACCGCAACAGCAACATCCCCCTGCGGCGCCAGCGCCACCACGGGAAACCGGCAGGCTCGCGCTGCAAGCTCGCCCAGCAGCAGCGCCCCATCCGCCGACTCCACGCACAGGCCAGACACGATGCAACCCGGCGCCAGCCCATCCAATCGCGCGGTCAGGTGCGTTACCGTTGGGAAGGCGATCGCCTCCCATCCTGCCGCACGCAATGCCCCCACCAGGGCCTCGCGCAACTCGGTATCACCCGCAACCACATAGGCGCTGCCCTGGGTCACTGGCGCGGCGGGCCCGCCTACCGCCTCCTTCGCCCCGATCATGGCACCGCCTGCCCCAACGCAGCGCGGGTGCCGCATTCCTTCCGAACCCGGAGATGTCGACCCGCAGCGCGCTGCGCTCGTGGTACGTGCCCCATCGTTCTTGTCCTGCACGGGCGCGAGGTGGGTCCCCACGCGTCATAACGCATGCTCAACGTCAAAATTGCATCACGCAAGTGCAGATTTCAATGCAAAGTCGCAATTGGCAGTGTTACTGAATGTAAATTCAACTCACGGGGCGTTACATCAGCCATCTGGCGCCCATCCTCCTTCTGGCCGAGAATGCCCCCTCAAACGCGGCCGCGCACGGAGATTTGACTGATGTTACTGCCCTTTACCGTCGGCGACGTCACCGTGCATCGCATCGTCGAGCAGGTCGTCCCGTTCAGCGCACCGCGCGATTTCCTGCCCGACCTCACGGAAGATTTACTGGAAGCCAACCGCAGCTGGATGGAACCCACCGATCTGGACCCCACCACCGGCAAGCTGATCCTCTGCATCCAGTCCTACCTCCTGCGCACCCCGCACCACACGATCCTGATCGACACCTGTGTCGGCAACGACAAGAACAACCCCCGATTCCCCGCCTGGAACCACCGGCAGGACGAAACCTGGCTCGCCAACCTTGCCGCCGCCGGCGCCCGCCCCGAAGACATCGACTACGTGATGTGCACCCACATGCACGTGGACCATGTCGGCTGGAACACCCGCCTGCAGAACGGAATCTGGGTCCCAACCTTCCCCAACGCCCGCTACGTCTTTGCCGAGCGCGAATACGCCCACTGGAACGCCGCCCACGCCGCCCGGCCCATCCCGGTCTATGCCGAAAGCGTCCTGCCGGTGATCGAGGCCGGCCGGGCCGACATGGTCTCAGACACCCATGCGCTGGGCGACCACCTCCGCCTCACCCCCACCCCCGGCCACACACCGGGCCACGTCGCCGTCGAGCTCGGTCGTGGCCGCACCGAAGCCGTCTTCACCGGCGACCTCATCCATACCCGCCTGCAAGCGCGCTACCCGGAACTGAACATGCGCGCCGATGCCAACCCCGCCCAGGCCGCCGCGACCCGCCGCGCCTTCCTGGAACAGCACTGCGAGGCCGGCACGCTGTGCTGCACCTCGCACTTCCCCTCGCCGAGCACCATGCGTGTGAAGCGCTGGGGAGAGGGGTTCAAGTGCGAGATGGTGGAAGTTTAAGAGTCTTCTTTTTCTGAAGAAAAAGAAGCAAAAAGACTTTATCCGTTTGATGCGGACAGATCGTATCTCTCCGCATCAAACGGATAAAAGTTTTTTGGTTCTTTTTTTCAAAAAAGAACGCGCTTACTTCCTGTCCGCATCCCGCGCCCCCAAGGCCCGCGCCGCGAATTCCTCGGGCGGCTTCACCCCGGCATCCGTATAGGCCTTGCGCAGCGCCTCCACGTTCGGGCTGAACACCGTCTTGCGGTTCGCCTTCGCCCACTCGTAGCTCGCCGCCTGCATCGAAACCTGGTTCTGGAACCGCGGCATCACATAGCGCGCGAACATCTCGTAGCTGCGCCAGGTATCCTCCCGGTTCGCCCAATCCGTCGCCCGGAACATCAGCCCGCCGAACCCGCCATCGGAAAGCTGGATCAGCCGCTCGATCCCGCGCGCGATCAGGTCCGGCGAGCCCACCAGCGTCGTCCCGGCCGCCACGCCATCGCGCAGCGGATCCTCGGACCGGCCCGGCGGCCGCCCCAGCGCCTCGGTGAAGTAATCCACCGTCTCCCGCCGCTCGCCCGCACGCACCTGCTGCAGCGCCAGCTCGTCATCCTCGGCGCAATGCATGGTCACCACCAGGCGCCACTTCTTGCGGTCCATCGTCTTGCCGTGCTTGGCCGCGGCCTCCTCGGCGATGCGCCACTGCCCCGCCACCGCCTCGGGCCCGCCCGGCAACCCGGCGCCCAGCGAGAGAATGCCCAGGCCATGCTTGCCCGCCGATTGCGGCGCCGCCGGCGTCATCGTGCTCGCCACCGCGATATCGAAATGCGGCTCGCTCCACGGGCGCAGGTGCAACCGCGCCTCGCGCATCTCGAACCAGTCGGTCTTCATCGTCACCGGCTCATCGCACGCCAGCAGCGCCATGATCGCATCCAGCGCCTCGTCCATCCGCCGGCGCTGGGTCATGGGATCGATCCCAAGCATATACGCGTCCGACACCAGAGCGCCCGGCCCACACCCCAGCATCGCCCGCCCGCGCGTCATGTGGTCCAGCTGCGCGAACCGCTCCGCCACCATGTAGGGATGGTGATACGGCAGGGAGGTCACGCCCGAGCCCAGCTTGATATGCTTGGTCCGCTCCGCCGCCGCGGCAATGATCAACTCCGGAGAGGCGATGATCTCCCACCCCGCCGAATGGTGCTCGCCGATCCAGGCCTCGTCGTAGCCGAGGTAATCGAGCCACTCGATCATCTCGATGTCGCGGCGGATCGCCAGCGTCGGGTTGTCCCCCAGCCGGTGGAACGGTGCGAGAAAGATGCCGAACCGCAGCCCGTGATGCGCCATGACGTTGCCCTCCGTATCGTGCCCGGAGGATGCCCGCCACGCGCCAGCCTGCCAAGGCGCGCTCAGCGCTCCTGCGCCACCCGCTCCTGCCAATCCGCCAGCACGTCGGCCAGGGTCTGCTCCCACGCGATCGCCGGCGCCCAGCCCAGCACCGCCCGTGCCGCCGCCGCATCGCCGCTCGCCGTCGGGATCTCGGCCCGCCGCAGCAGCCCCGCCCCTGTCGACACCTCGGCCTTCACCCCCGCCATCGCCATCAGCGCGGCCAGGATATCCCCGATCCGCCGCGGCGTGCCGGAAGCGACATTGAACACCGCCCCAGGCGCCAGCGCGTCCGCCTTCTGCAACGCCGCCACATAGGCCGCGCACACGTCGCGCACATCGAGGAAGTCGCGATAGGGATCGAGCGCCCCCACCTGCAGAACCGGCGCCTGCACCCCGGCGGCAATCCGCGCCACCTGCCGCGCAAAGGCCGGCACGACGAAGGAAGGCGGCTGGCCGGGCCCGGTATGGTTGAACGGCCGCATCCGGATCACCCGCAACCCGGTCGCCGCCATCGCCCCCAGCGCCAGGTCCGCCGCCGCCTTGGTGGCGGCATAGGTGTTCATCGGCGCCGGCAGCCCGCTCTCGTCCAGCGCCACCCCGGCCGCGAAGGACCGGCCATAGATCTCGGCGCTGGAGGCGAACAGCAGCACCGCCGCGGGGTTCGCTGCCTGCAGCGCGCGGGCCAGCGACAACGTGCCCATCAGGTTGATCCGCCACGCCGTATCGGGGTCGGCATTGGCCGCCGGCACCGCCGTGACCGCCGCCAGGTGCACGCAGGCATCCGGCGCCGCCTCGGCCACGAACTGTGCCAGCGCCGGGCCATCGGCCAGGTCCACCTTGGCCCCCTGCCCGCCCATCTCGATGATTGCGGCAGCGGGAAACGCCGCACGCAACAGCGGCCGCAAATGCCCGGCCACGAACCCACCCGCGCCGGTCAGCAGGATCCGCCGCGGTGCCATTGCCTGCGGTCCCGGCTCAGCCGCGCGCCGCGCGATGGCGGGCGAGGTCCGCCTCCACCATTTCGGCGGCCATCTCTTCCAGCGTCACGCCCGGCACCCAGCCAAGCACGCTCTGCGCCTTGCCGGCGTCGCCCAGCAGGATATCCACCTCCGCCGGGCGCATGAACTTTTCGCTGGTCCTCACGTGCTTTTCCCAGTCCAGCCCGGCATGCCCGAAGGCGATGGCGCAGAAATCGCGGATCGCCACGGTCCGTCCCGTCGCGATCACGAAATCGTCCGGCGTATCCTGCTGCAGCATCAGCCACATCGCGCGCACATAGTCGCGCGCATGGCCCCAGTCGCGCATCGCGCCCAAATTGCCCAGCACCAGTTCGCTCGCCAGCCCCAGCTTGATCCGCGCCACCCCGTCCGTGATCTTGCGCGTCACGAACTCGATGCCGCGCAGCGGGCTCTCATGGTTGAACAGGATGCCGGAATTGGCGTGCATCCCGAAGCTCTCACGGTAGTTCACCGTCATCCAGTGCGCATACAGCTTCGCCGCCGCATAGGGGCTGCGCGGATAGAACGGCGTGCGCTCGCTCTGCTTCTCCTGCTGGATCTTGCCGAACATCTCGGAGGACGAAGCCTGGTAGAACCGCGCCTTCGGGCACACGATCCGCACCGCCTCCAGCATGTTCACCGCGCCCATCCCGGTCACGTTCCCGGTCAGGATCGGCTGCTGCCAGCTCGCATGCACGAAGCTCTGGGCCGCGAGATTGTACACCTCGTCCGGCTTCACCGTCTCCAGGATGCGGATGATGCTGGAAAGGTCCATCAGGTCGCCGTCGTGCAGCGTCACCCGGTTCTGAACCCCGATCCAGCGCAACCGCTCCCCGATCACATCCGCCGAGGCCGAGCGCCGCAGCAGCCCATGCACGGCATAGCCCTTCTCAAGCAACAACTGCGACAGATAGGCACCGTCCTGGCCGGTGATACCGGTAATAAGCGCGCTGGGCATGGCGAAGGTTAATCTCCTGCTGCGATCCTCCCATCTAGCCTGCGGCTGATGGCCCGTCCATTGCAGAGGCGCCCACCGCCTCGTTCACACAATCGACAGCCGCGAGCATCGCCGCCGCCGTCTCCCGCCACTCCACCGGCCGGAACCGCGCCCGCACCTCTGCCCGCCAAGCGTCCAGCCCCGCCGGGTCCTCCAGCAAACCGCGGATCACCCGTACCGCATCGCCCACGCTGTCCGCATCGAAATACCGCGCCAGATCGCCGCCGGCCTCGGGCAGGGAGGTATTGTCGGCACACACCACCGGCGTGCCGAAGTAGTGGCTCTCCACCACCGGCAGCCCCCAGCCCTCGTAGTGGCTGGGATACACGGTGAACATCGCGCCCCGGTACAGCACCGCCAACTGGGCATCAGACGGGCTGTCCACCACCTCAACGCGCCCGTCGAGGAACGCGGCATTGCGCAGTTGCTGCATCAAATCCCCCACCAGCCAGCCAATGCCGCCGGCCAGCACCAGCAGCGGCACTTTCCCGGGCGGCATCGTCTCCAGCAGCCGCCGCCAGACACGCAGCAGCAACTGGTGGTTTTTGCGAACTTCGATGGTCGAGACAAACAGGATGAACGGCTCATCGGGCACCACCGAGCCCCCCGCCTCGACAGAGGCCTGCGGGATCGATGGGAACCCGGTCCCCACCGGAACGACCCGCACCGGCGCCCGCAGCGCGATTCCGTCGCGCGCCGCAAACATCTCCATATCGGTGCGCGTCGCGTGGGAGATCGCCATCGGCACATCGGCCAGCGGCAGCATCCGCTCAGCCCAGGTGCGATACCGCCGCGTGACCGAAACCACGCAGAACTCCGGCCGCACCACCGGGATCATATCATACACCAGGGTCGCATAGCGCACCCCACGATCGCGGCAGGCCGCCTCTGCGCGAGACATGTGCTCCTCGCTCCACGGTGCGGCGATGCCAAACAACACATCGCCCGGCGCCATCGCCGCTTCCGCCACGCGCACCACCGGCGCCGTCGGGTCGGCACGCCATCGCGCCTTGCGCACCGTGCGCACCAGTTTGGGCACCGCACGCACCGCGGCCCACTGGTGCAGGAGGATATCCAGCATGGCCATGCGAACCTCGCCGGGCAGCAGCCCCCCCAGCTTGCGCCAGATCCGCCGCAGAATACCTGGCGCCTGGGCGGAAGGATCGGCCTCCTCCGTGGCCGCGGCCACCGCGGCCGGCTGCCATGCCAAATCCTTGCGCGTCGCCTCGGTCACCGCGGCGCGATAGGCATCGGACAGGGTGGCAAACGGTACCTCGTAGAACCCGCGGTCGCCGGCGGCGTGGCGCAGGAAACGCACGCGCTCCGTGCCGGCCATCTCCACCAACGCGCGCGCCGCCTCGAATGCCAGGCGCTGGATGCCGGTGGGCCGACCCCGGAACGTCAGATGCATCTGCACGTCCTCCACGTCGATCCAGATCACAGGTGACATCGGGTAACGAGTCCTTAAGGGTTGGCAGGCCGCCTCATAACATGGCAAATAAATTAACCTATACACGCGCTTGCCGGGGCCCCGGCAAGCGTCGGCGGCAGGAGCACCCGTTGATCTCGGTCATACTCTACGGTCGCAACGACAGCTACGGCTACAACCTGCACAAGCGCGCCGCGCTGAGCCTCAACTGCATCGCCGAACTGCTCGACGCACCCGACGACGAGTTGATTTTCGTAGACTACAACACGCCCGATGACTTCCCCACCTTCCCCGAGGCAATCCGCGATACCCTGACGGAGACTGCCCGCCGCCGCCTGCGCGTGATGCGCGTCCGCCCGGCGCAGCACCGCCGCTTCGCCACGCTCAGCCATCTGGTCGCCCTGGAGCCCGTTGCCCGCAACGTCGCCGTCCGCCGCAGCAATCCCGCGAATCGTTGGCTGCTCTCAACCAACACGGACATGATCTTCGTGCCGCGCACCGGCCGCTCACTCTCGGCCATCGCCGCCCCGCTGGCCGACGGCTACTACCATCTCGCCCGCTGCGAACTGCCCGAATCGCTCTGGGAAACGCTGGACCGCAGCGATGCCAGGGGCACCATCGAAGCGGTCGGCCAATGGGGCTGGCAGTTCCACCTGAACGAACTCACCACCCACGAACTGCCCTATCTGCGCTTCGACGCCCCCGGCGACTTCCAGCTGATGCTGCGAGAGGACGCACATCGCATCTGGGGTTTCGACGAGCGCATGCTGGTGGGCTACAATGTGGACTCGAACATCGCCGCCCGCCTCTACCTCCTTCACAAGCATTGCGGAGACGTAGAGCCAGACCTGTTCGGCTACCATTGCGACCACACCCGCCAGGTCACCCCGGCCCACCGGCACGACGCGGTGCAGAACGACGTCACCCGCTTCGTCTTCGACATCGCGGATCCGTTCGATTGCCGCCATCAGGCGGAAACCTGGGGCCTCGCCGGCGAAGAGATTGAGGAGATCCGCCTCGATGGCGGTCGCGTCACCTATTTCGATGCGCTGGCAGCCACCATCACCACGCCGATGCAGGTGCCCACCACCACCAAACTCGGCCAGGCCAACATCGAGCGCACCGACTATGATCCGCGCCACGTGCTGCCCTTCGCGATCGACGCGCTGGTGGAATACCCGCGCTCCAGCGTGCTCGGCTGGTTCGGCACCCGCGCCGACACGCTGCACCTCTTCGCCGCCGCCTGGCGTGCCCTGGGCTTCACCGGGTCGATCCTGGTGCCCGCCGACGCATCCTGGCTCACCGCGGCGGCGCCCGAAGGCGTGGCCATCAGCGATCGTCGCTCGATCGTGGCACAGGCCCACCTCTTCGTCCTCGATGGCGGCCTGCCCGCCGGGCACGATCCCGCCATCCTGCCGCCCGACACGCCGCAATTGCAGCTCGTCATGGCCGCCCTGGCACGTATCGCCGCCAATGAGCGCCGCTGGATGCCCCACCGCGCCGATCCCGCGCGGCGAAGCGCCCTGCCCCCCCATCTCCAGGCACCGCGCCGGGTCATCGGCCTGAACGGGTTTCTCAACACATGGGAGCTGGTGTTCGGCGCCTTGGTCGGTGCCGCCAAGTCGCCGGGCTCCACCCGCGTGCGCCAGGGCTTCGTCCTGCCCGACGTCTCCAGGCTGGAGTTCACCCCCCTGCACCCGGGCCCCGCAGGTCGGAGCGAAGGCACGGCCATGCGCATCCTGCCGAACCAGCGTGGCATCGCCCTCGTCCTGACCCGCTCGCTCGTTCCCGTCGGCGACTGGCGCCTCGAACTGGACTATGCGCCGAGCCTGCTGCCAGTCCCCCGCCCCGGTCCGCTCAAGCTGGAGGTCCTGGAAGGCGACCGGGTGCTTGCCTCCGGCTATCCCGTGGCCAACGGTCTCGCGAACCAATCTCTCGCGCTGAACTTCACCATTCCCGACGACCCCGACGACCCGGACCACGCCGCCGACATTGTGGTGCGCGCGCATACCGTCGGCCTCCCGTCGGGCCTTGTCACCGCCGCGCGCCTCGTCAGGCGTGCAGCATGACGCACGCCGGCGGCCGCCGCGGACATGGTGATGGAACACAGTGATCGAACACACGGGCACACCAGGATTCGCACTTCAATCGGAACGAATGATGGCTTACAGAAACATTCGTTCGCATTTCCGAAGGGTTGAGTTTCCATGAAAACAGCTCTCGTTTGCGGCGCCGGCGGCTTCATCGGCAACCATCTCGTTCGCCGCCTCAAGGCGGAAGGCTTCTGGGTCCGCGGCGTAGACCTAAAGCTCCCCAGCTTCAGCCCCTCCGCCGCCGATGATTTCGTCCAGGGCGACCTGCGCGACCCCGCGCTCTGCCGCAGCATCGTCGAAAGCCCAGGCACGGGTCGCGTCTTCGATGAGGTCTACCAGCTCGCCGCAGACATGGGCGGCGCCGGCTACATCTTCACCGGCGAGAATGACGCCGACATCATGCACAACTCGGCCACCATCAACCTCAACATGCTCGACGCCCTGCAGCGTGCCGGAGCCAAGGGTGGGGGCGTCGGCCGGGTGTTCTACTCCTCCTCGGCCTGCATCTACCCCGAACACAACCAGCTGGACCCCGACAACCCCAACTGCGAGGAATCCAGCGCCTACCCCGCAGCGCCCGACAGCGAATACGGCTGGGAAAAGCTGTTCAGCGAGCGCCTCTTCCTCGCCTACGGCCGCAACCACGGCATGTCCGTCCACATCGCCCGCTACCACAACATCTTCGGCCCCGAAGGCACCTGGCGCGGCGGCAAGGAAAAGGCGCCGGCCGCCCTCTGCCGCAAGGTCGCCGAAGCCGCCGATGGCGGCACGATCGAGATCTGGGGCGACGGCAAGCAGACCCGCTCCTTTCTCTTCATCGACGAATGCCTCGAAGGCACCACCCGCCTCCTGCGCAGCGACGCCACCGGCCCGGTGAACATCGGCTCGGATGAGATGATCTCCATCAACGACCTCGCCCGCATGGTCGCCGGCTTCTCCGGCAAGCAGATCGATATCCGCAACATCCCCGGCCCCACCGGCGTGCGCGGCCGCAACTCCGACAACAAGCTGATCCGCGAAACCCTGGACTGGGCGCCCTCGCGGCCGCTCATCGAGGGCATGCGCAAGACGTACGACTGGATCTCCGCCCAGGTCCGCTCGCTCACTCCCGCACAGTAAGCAAGCACGTTCTTTTTT
>JAIXTK010000500.1 GCA_027483995.1 Acetobacteraceae bacterium | reverse complement strand
GCCCCTGGACCTCGTCCTCTTAAAGGATCGGGATCAAAGGGCCGCCGGCCCTTTGCGGGTCCAGGGCAGAGCCCTGGCCTTCCTTCGGCTCTATCAGTCAGAGCCGACGAAGCTTGGTACTAGCCCCCCGGCCGCTCACCGCGCGCCAGCAGCACCTCGATCGCCTCCAGCGCGCCCGGCAGGTCGGCGATGCTGTCGATCACCATGTCCGCCCCCGCCGCACGCATCTCCGCCTCCGCCCGCGCCCGCACCGGGGCACGCTCCGCCTCCGGCAGCGCCGCAAGCTCGGCGGCAGAGAGGCCGCAGATATTGCCGGTCAGCGCGAGGCCGATGGTCCAGGTACCGGCATTCACGCCCTCCCCGATGCCAGGCGGCGTGTCGTCCACCTTCACCACCGTGTGCGCCGGCCAGATGCCCAGCGCGGACATCGCATGCCACATCATCAGCGGGCTCGGTCGCCCCTCCGCCAGGTCGCCGGCGCACACCACATGATCCGGCGCGTACCCAGCCGCAGCGGCCAGCGGCATCAGCTCGGCCATGATCGGGCGGGTGTAGCCTGTGGTGGAGCCGATCTTCATGCCGCGCGCCCGCGCCCAGGCGATGGCTTCCAGCGCGCCCGGTATGATATCGGCATGATCGCGGATGGCGGCGATGTTCATCGGCTCGAACACTGCCAGCAGCTTGTCGATCGCCGCCTCGTCCGGCGCGCTGCCCTGGGCTTCCTGCCAGGCGGCGGCGACATGCGGCAGGGCCATCAGGGTGGCGATGTGGTCGCGCTTGGCCATGCCCATCGGCCCGCGTGCATCGGCGATGCTCACCGTCACGCCGAAATGGGCGAAGGCGCGCACGAAGGCACCCATCGGCGCGCGGCTGCCGTGGTCCACCACGGTGCCGGCCCAATCCAGAACCAGGGCCTTGAGCATCACGCTGCCTCCATCGCATGGGAAGGCGCCGGCGCGCCGAGCAGGTCGGCGATCGTCTCCTCGCCGATCGCGAACGCCGTGCTGGCGCCGGTGCCGGACGTAACCATCACCAGCCGCACCCCTTCGGCCACCGTCTCGGTGAACGCCGTATCGGGGCCGGAAGGGTAGATGCCGATCCAGCGCTCGATCACCTCCGGCGCGGCGAGGCCGGTGACGGCGGTGTATTCCTCCAGCATGCGGTCATCCACCGCGCGCGGCTGGAACGGATCGGGCGTGGGGTCGTAGTGGTGGCTGTCGCCCACCACCAGCGAACCGTCCTCGTGCTGCACGGCGATCAGATGGATGCCATCGGCCAGATGCGCCGCCTGCTCCGCCTCCAGCCGCGCCCGCAGCGCCCGCAGGCGCGGGCCCTGGTAGCCGAGATAGCGCACCAGGCCGAGATCGCTCATCAGCGGCGCGGGGAAGCGCACGCCGGGATCGGCCAGGCGCAGCATGTGCAGCTTGCACAGCGTGATGCCGCGCCTTGCCATCACCTCCGGATACAGCGTCACGAGATCCGGCCCCGGGCACACCACCACATGGCGGGCGCGGACGGTGCCGGCGGCATGATGCACCGCCCCCGGCTCCACCCCCCACACCGCGGTGCGCGGCAGGAAGGCCACACCCTGCCCGGCGAGCCAAGCCGTGAGGCGCGGGATGGCATCGCGGCTTTCCACGCGCAATTCATGCGAGGAGTGCAGCGCGCCCAGCAGCCCCGGCGCGAGCATCGGCGCCGCCGCACGCAGGCCTTCCGCCCCCATCAGCCGGCAGCCCCCGCCCATCGGGCCGGCAGCGAAATCCTCCAGCACCGCCATCGCCTCCGCCCGGCGCGCCACCATCAGCAGCCCGCGCTGGTGCACGGCGATGCCGGCCTGCGGCGCCACCTCCGCCCACACATCGCGCGCGCGCCGCGCCCGGCGCCAGGTGATCCCTTCCTGCTGGCCGGTGACCGTGACGAAGCCGAAATTGCGCACCGAGGCCCCGGCGGCCCGCGCCTCCCGGTCGATCACCGCCACGCGCAGCCCATGGCGCAGCGCCGCCAGCGCATGGCCAAGGCCGACAATGCCGGCGCCGATAATGGCGATGTCGTAGGGTGTCTCGGTCATGCGGCGGAGTCCGGTTGGCGGGTACGGGTGAGGCGAGGCGCCAGTTCCTCGCTGAAATGGCAGGCCACGTGCTGCTGCGGCGCCACTTCGCGCCAGGCCGGCACCTCGCTGCGGCAGCGATCCTGCGCGAAGGGGCAGCGTGTGTGGAAGCGGCAGCCGGGCGGCACATTGGCGGGGCTGGGGATCTCGCCTTCCAGCCGCTGCGCGCGCCCGCGGTCATCCGGGTCCAGCGACGGGATCGCCGAGAACAGCGCGCCGGTATAGGGGTGGCGCGGCTGGGCGAACAGGCGGCGCGAGGGGCCGACCTCCACGATGGCGCCCAGATACATCACCGCCACCATGTCGCACACATGCGCCACCACGCTCAGATCGTGGCTGATGAACAGGATGGTGAGGCCGAGTTCCTCGCGCAGCGTCTTCAGCAGGTTCAGGATGTCCGCCTGGATCGAAACATCCAGCGCCGCCACGCTCTCATCGGCCACCACGAAGCGCGGCCGGGCGGCGAGCGCACGGGCGATGGAAATGCGCTGGCGCTGCCCGCCGGAGAAGGCGTGCGGAAAGCGGCGCAGATGCTCCAGGTTCAGCCGGCAGCGCGCGGCGATGTCGCGCACCCGCTCATCGGTCTCCTCGCGTGACTTCGTGAGCTTCATCACCTCCAGCGGCTCGGCGATGATGTCGCGCACCGTCATGCGCGGGCTGAGGGCCGCGTAGGGGTCCTGGAAGATCAGCTGGGCCCGGGTGCGGTAGTCGCGCAGCCCGGCCTTGTCCAGCGCGCCGACATCCACCTCCACCTCCGCGTCGCGATAGGTGATGCGGCCGGCGGAGACCGGGGCGGCGCGCAGGATGGCGCGGCCCAGCGTGGTCTTGCCGGACCCGCTTTCGCCGACCAGGCCGAAGAAGGAATTGCGCGGAAT
>JAIXTK010000293.1 GCA_027483995.1 Acetobacteraceae bacterium | reverse complement strand
GCGACATGCAGCAGGCCCTGGCCCGCGACCGCGCCCGGCGGCGCGGCCCGCCCGCCCGGTGCCCAGCCTGCGCCGGCGCGCCCCCCGGCCGCCGCCCAGCAGCCGGCGCGCGCCGCGGAGCAGCAGCAATCGGCCGACCTGGATGAAGCGCCGCTCGGCCAGATTCCCATGCCGGCGGTGCCCGAGCTGCCCGCGCTGCCCAAGGGCACCGCGCCGCCCGTGGCCGCCATTGGCGTGATCGGCCTGCCGGAGGTGATGCGCGCCTCCCTCGCCGCGCAGTATGCCGACAAGATCATTGGCGAGCGGCGCGAGAAGCTGAACGAGGACGCGCAGAAGGAGCAGCTGCTGTGGCGCGACATGCAGCAGGCCCTGGCCCGCGACCGCGCCCGGCTGACGCCGGACCAGATCCGCGCCCGCGAGCGCGAGTTGCAGGAGCGTATCACGGCCGCGCAGCGCAGCTTCCGCGACCGCAACCGCATCATCCAGGAAGCGGCGCAGTTCGCCATCAACCAGGTGCAGGCCTCGCTGGTGGCGGTGATCCGCCAGGTGTCTGAAAGCCGCGGCATCAACCTGGTGCTGCATCGCAGCCAGGTGGCGCTGAATGTGAACGAGTTCGACATCAGCGAGCAGGTGGCCGAGGAGCTGAACAAGATCCTGCCCACGGTGAACGTGCCGGCCGACGGGGTTTCCCCCGCCGTGCCGCCCACCCCGCCGGCCGCTGCCCTGCCGCCGCCGCCCGCCATCGCGGCCCCCGCGCCCCCCGCGGCCGCGCCGGCGAACCGCTGAGGCGCCAGGGCCGGCCATGACCCGCGCCGCCGCACTGCCGGGCGACCCGCGCTTCTTCGCCCGCATCGGGCCGCATGCGCTGGCCGCCGTGGTGGCGGCGGCCGCGGGCGATGCGGTGGCCGAGGGCGAGGTGCTACTGCATGGCATCGCGCCACTTCAGGCCGCGACGCCGGAGACGGTCAGCTTTCTCGACAACCGACGCTATGTGGACGCGCTGAAGGCGACCCAGGCCGGGGCGGTGCTGGTGCACCCTGCCCTGGCATCGCATGTGCCGGTCGGCACGATCGCAATCCGCACCACCCAGCCCTACCTCGCCTGGGCGCGCGTGGCCGCGCTGTTCCACCCGGCGCCGCCGGTGCGGCCGGGCATCCACCCCTCTGCGGTCGTCGATCCGAGCGCCGTGGTCGATCCGTCGGCGGAGATCGGGCCGCTGGCCGTGGTGGAGGCGGGCGCGGAAATCGGCGCGCGTTGCCGCATCGGGCCGCTCTCGGTGATCGGCGCCGGCGTGGTGCTGGGGCCGGATTGCCGCGTGGGCGCCGGATGCAGCCTGAGCCACGCGCTGGTGGGCGCGCGCTGCAGCTTCTATCCCGGCAGCCGCATCGGGCAGGACGGGTTCGGCTTTGCCACCGGCCCCGCCGGCTTCACCAGCGTGCCGCAGCTCGGCCGGGTGCTGATCGGCGATGACGTGGAGATCGGCGCCAACACCACGGTGGACCGCGGTTCAAGCCAGGATACGGTGATCGGGCCGGGCTGCCGGATCGACAATCTGGTGCAGATCGGCCACAACGTGCGCCTCGGGCGCTGCTGCGTGATCGTCGGGCAGGCCGGGATCTCGGGCTCCACCGTGCTGGGCGATTTCGTCCAGCTGGGTGGCCAAGCGGGGATCACCGGGCATCTGACGATTGGCGATGCTGCGCGGATCGGCGCCAAGTCTGGCGTGATGGCGGATGTGCCGGCAAAGGCCGAGGTGGTGGGCGCGCCCGCCATGCCGGCACGGCAATTCTTCCGCGACCATGCCACGGTGCGGCGCATGGTGGAGCGCGAGCAGGCCGCGCGAGGCGCCGCCAGGGATGGCGACGCAGGGACGGACAAGGATCGGGGCTGAGCGGGATGGACGACACCAACCAACAGGCGCAGCAGCAGGGCGAAACCGTCGGCACCGTCGACATCGCCCGCATCATGAAGCTGATCCCGCACCGCTACCCGTTCCTGCTGATCGACCGGGTGGTGGATCTGGTGCGCAACCAGTCCGCCACCGGGATCAAGAACGTCACGGCCAACGAGAACTTCTTCCAGGGCCACTTCCCCGGCCACCCGGTGATGCCCGGCGTGCTGATCATCGAGAGCATGGCGCAAACCGCCGCGGTGCTGGTGGTGGAGACGCTGGGCGAGGAATCCGCCGGGCGCGTGGTGTATTTCATGTCGATCGAGGGGGCGAAGTTCCGCCGCCCGGTGGTGCCCGGCGACCAGGTGCGAATCCACATCGTCAAGGAACGCAGCCGGGGCAATGTGTGGAAGTTCCACGCCGTGGCCAAGGTCGATGGCGTGGCGGTGGCAGAGGCCACCTATGCCGCGATGATCATGGAGCGCACGGCGGAGCACTGATATGCCCGCCTGCCACGATTTTGCCATTTTCTAGCCAAAACAGGCACTTGGCGGGTGTTGTGGAGAAATATGCGGCAACAATGATTGTTTAGCCGCGGCGCGTCGCAGGGCCTAGGTTGCAGGTGCGAGATACCCCTGGGCTGCGAAAGTTCGTTCGATGGATGCATTCCCTGTCCACACCACCGCGGCCGACCTGGCAGCCTCCGGCGCCAGCGATGTCGGCCGCCTGCGGGGTGTGCGCATCCATCCGATGGCCGTGGTGGATCCTTCGGCGCGGCTGGGGATGAATGTGGAGATCGGGCCGTTCTGCACCGTGGGCCCGGATGTGGAGATCGAGGACGGGGTGCGCCTGATCTCCCATGTGGTGCTCGACGGCCATACGCGCATCGGCGCCGATGCGGTGATCTACCCGTTCGTGACGATCGGCATGGCGCCGCAGGATGTGAAGTATCGCGACGAGCCAACCCGCACCGAGGTGGGCGCGCGTTGCCAGATCCGCGAGCACGTGACCATCCATCGCGGCACGGCGCATGGCCGGGGCATCACGCGCGTGGGCACGGATTGCATGCTGATGGCCACCACCCACGTGGCGCATGACTGCACGCTGGGCAATGGCGTGGTGGTGGCGAACAACGCCGTGATGGGCGGCCATGTCAGCATTGGCGACTTCGCCGTGATCGGCGGTGCCGCGGCGATCCACCAGTTCGTGCGCATCGGGCGCGGCGCCATGATCGGCGGCGTTTCCGGCGTGGAAGCCGATGTGATCCCGTTCGGCACCGTGCTGGGCAACCGGGCGCGCCTGGCCAGCCTCAACATGATCGGGCTGCGGCGCCGCGGCTTCAGCAAGAGCCAGGTGACCCAGTTGCGCGCGGCGTTCCGGCTGATGTTCCGCGGCGAGGGCGTGATGGCCGCGCGCATCGAGCAGGCTCGCGTGCAGTATGGCGAGGATGCGCTGGTGGCCGAGGTGCTGGCGTTCATGGAAGCACCGAGCCGCCGTGGCCTGATCCGGGCCGCCGGCGTGGGGGCCGAAACCGAGGCCTGACCAGGCTTCGGCTGCCGCTGTATCGTTGCCGGCTCCACATTAACAAAAATTACTCAGCCGTGCCGATTGCGCATGGCCGACATGCAACCCAATTGACCCAGCCAATGATAACCGCTGGGAGACTTCGCATGCGACTGAGCCGCCGTGGCCTGATGGCCGCCTCTGCCGCCGGGGCCGCCGGGGCCGCCGCCCTTACGATGCCCTCCATTGTCCAGGCCCAAGGCGCGCGCGAGCTGCGCTTCATCCCCCATGCCGACCCGACCTCGCTGGACCCGGTATGGACCACGGCGGACATCACCCGCAACCACGCCCACCTGGTGTACGACCAGCTCTACGGCATGGACGACAGCTTCCGGCCGCACCTGCAGATGCTGGCCGGGGCCAACACCTCGGCCGACGGCAAGGTCTGGGAATTCACCCTGCGCGACGGGCTCAAGTTCCACGACAACGAGCCGGTGCGGGCGCAGGACGTGGTGGCCAGCATCCAGCGTTGGTGGATGCGCGATGCCTATGGCAGCGTGGTCCGCAGCCGCACCGACGAGATCGCGGTGGTGAACGACAAGACGTTCCGCATGCGCCTGAAGCAGCCTTTCGTGCTGCTGCCCGAAGCCTTGGCGCAGCCGGCCTGCGTGATCATGCCCGCCCGCATCGCGGCGACGGATGCCAACACCCAGATCACCGACCCCACCGGCAGCGGGCCGTTCCGCTTCCTGCCCGGGGAGCGCGTGTCGGGCTCCCGCGTGGGCTATGCCCGCTACGATGGCTACGTGCCGCGGACGGATGGCCAGACCAACTTCCTGTCCGGGCCGAAGGTGGCGCATTTCGAGCGCGTGACCTGGACCTTCCAGCCCGACCCGGCGACGGCCGCGGCGGCGATGCAGAAGAACGAGTACGACTGGTTCGAGTCCCCCTCGATCGACCTGCTGGACGTGCTGAAGCGCGACCGTGACATCCAGCTGCGTATCCTGAACCGCATGGGCGGCATCGGCTGCATCCGCTTCAACCACCTGCATGCGCCGTTCGACAACGTGGCCATCCGCCGGCTGGTGCAGGCCTGCGTGAACCAGAAGGACTTCATGGAGGCGGTGGCCGGCGCGGATCCCTCGCTGTACCGCACCGGCGTTGGGCTGTTCGCGCCAGGGATGCCGATGGCGAGCGACGCGGGCACCGACGTGGTGGCCGGGCGTACCGACTTCGCCAAGGTGAAGCAGGAGCTCACCGCCGCCGGCTACAAGGGCGAGAAGGTGGTGCTGCTCGGGCCGTCCACCATCCCGTCGCTGCATGCCCAATCGCAGGTGACGGCGGACCTGCTGCGCAAGATGGGCTTCAACGTGGACTACCTGGCGCTGGAATGGGGCGCGGTGGTGACGCGGCGCGCCAGCAAGGAGCCGATCGACAAGGGCGGCTGGAGCATCTTCATCACCAACCTCACCAGCCTTTCGAACGTGTTCGTGCCGGCGAACATCGCCATCCGCTCGGGCCCGACCGCGTGGTTCGGCTGGCCGGATGCGCCGAAGCTGGAGGAGCTGCGCGAGGCGTGGCTGAACGCGCCGGACGAGGCGGAACAGAAGCGCCTGGCGCGCGAGCTGCAGTTGCAGTCCTTCCGCGATGTGCCGCATGTGCCGACCGGGCACTTCCTGGGACCGGCCGCGTTCCTGAAGAACCTGACCGGCATCCAGAATGGCTGGCCGGTGTTCTGGGGCGTGCGGCGGGCGACGACGTAAGGAAGGCAAGCACCTTCTTTTTCTGAAGAAAAAGAAGCAAAAAGACTTTTCTGACTTGCACGCGCGCCAGGCGACCGGCACGCGTGCAAGCGGATAAAAGTTTTTTGTTCCTTTTTTTCAAAAAAGAATCGCTTGCTTCTCCAAAACGATATTCCCGTATCCATCCAGCTTCGCCGAGAAGCCGGGCGGGACAACGCAGGTGGAGCCGTATTCCTCCACGATGGCGGGGCCAGTGACCGGCTGGGCGAGGTCGGAGCGGAACAGCACCTGCGTCTCATGCCAGCCATGGCGCGGGCCGAAATAGGCCTGGCGCGGGGCGGGGCGGTTGGTTTCCTCCGGCACGGCAACGCGGATGTGCTCGGGCACCGCGGCGCGTTCGGGGATGCCGCGGGCGATGACGGCGAGGCTGATGACGTCGATCGGCTCTTCCGGGCCGGCGCGGTGGCCGTAGGTTTTCTCATGCTCCTGGCCGAAGGCTTCGCCGAGGGCGGGCAGGTTGAGCGGGCCGTCGGGCACCGGGATGGTGAGTTCGAAGGCCTGGCCGTGGTAGCGCAGGGCGGCGAGGCGTTCCACCTGGCGGCGGGCTTGGGGGAAGCCTTCGGCTTCGAGCAGGGTCAGCACCTCGGCGGCCATGGCGGACCAGGTGGTTTCCATGGCGGCGGCGTTGGTGCCAAGGGGGGCGCGGAAGCTGCGGGAGCGGTGGTGTTCCACCTCGGCGTAGAGCAGGCCGAAGGCGGAGAACAGGCCAGGCGAGGGCGGGATCACCACGCGGCTGATGCCGAGCTCGCGGGCCATGGCGGCGCCGAAGACGGGGCCATTGCCACCGAAGGCAAACAGGCCGAAGCGGCGGGGATCTCGCCCGCGTTCGGTGGAGACGGCGCGGATGGCGCGCATCATGCGGGCGACGGCGATCTCAAAGGCGCCGTGGGCGGCCCGCTCCAGTGAGAGGCCGAGGGGGGTGGCGATGCGGTCCCGGAAGACGGCGCGGGCTTTTGCGGCGTTGAGGCGCAGGCGGCCGTTCACGAGGTAGGCGGGGTTGATGTAGCCGAGGGTGAGCACGGCGTCTGTCACGGTGGGTTCGGTGCCGCCGGTGTCGTAGCAGACCGGGCCCGGCGAGGAGGCGGCGCTGTGGGGGCCAATCTGGAGCGAGCCGCCAGCGTCGATCCAGACGATGGAGCCGCCTCCGGCGCCGACCTCGGCGAGGTCGAT
>JAIXTK010000322.1 GCA_027483995.1 Acetobacteraceae bacterium | reverse complement strand
GTCGTTGGTCTTCGAGGCCACTTCGCGCACCATCTGGGCGCCCATGTTCTCGAACTTGTCGGAGAGCTCGATCTCCTTCGCAACGGTCACGCCGTCCTTGGTGATGCGCGGTGCGCCGAAGCTCTTGTCGATCACCACGTTGCGGCCCTTCGGGCCGAGCGTCACCTTCACGGCGTCAGCGAGAATGTCGACGCCACGCAGCATGCGGGCGCGGGCGTCACCGCCGAAACGGACTTCCTTGGCAGCCATATTCAGTGTTCCTTCCTAGGTCGGGTCAGGCGGGATCCGATGGCGGGTGCGGCAAGCCTGCCGCACCGGCGCCAGGCCGGGATCAGGACGCCTTCTTCTTTCCGGTCGAGGCGGTGCCCTCGATGATGCCCATGATGTCGGACTCCTTCATGATCAACAGGTCTTCCCCGTCGATCTTGACCTCGGTGCCCGACCACTTGCCGAACAGCACGCGGTCACCAGCCTTCACATCCAGCGCCACGATGGCGCCAGCCTCATTGCGCGCACCGGCGCCAACGGCGATCACCTCGCCCTCCATCGGCTTTTCCTGCGCCGTGTCGGGAATGATGATGCCGCCCTTGGTCTTCTCCTCGGCGGTCAGCCGGCGGACCACGACCCGGTCGTGCAGGGGACGGAACTTCATGCGGATCGCTCCTGGATATTTGGGGGCCGCTCGACTGGGTGCCCTGAAAGGCTGATGCCAGAGGGGCGGCCGGTTGTTAGCACTCTCCATCGGAGAGTGCCAGCGATCTAGGCTCTTGCCCGAACGGAGTCAAGGTATCGGCAGCAATCTTCGGCGATGAGTGCTAAAATGCTGATAACGCACACAATTTTCTTGCGGCCCGCCACCCGCCCCATGCCATGCTTCCCCCCGCCGTGCCACAGACGCGGCCATGCGGGCCAAAAGAGCCCCGGGGAGCCCCCGGGGAGCTACCGTCAACCGCACGGCACCAAAGGAGCAGACCGACAGAGAACGGAGACTTCCATGCACGTGCAGACCCACCTGCAGCGCCAGCTCAGGGGCTACCGGCTCACCACCGCCGAGATCCTCTATCACCTGCCGGACCACCCCGCGGTGCTGCAAAGCTACACCTGGCAGGCGCTGGACATCGCGCCCGCCTACCCCGAGCTGCACAAATTCCTGGATTTCTGGAGCCGCGAGATCGAAGGCAAGCTCCACTCGGTCCGCGTCGGTGCGGTGGATATCGTCACCCCCGGGCGCTGGCGCCACGCCGGCCACGTGTTCAGCCTGCACTGAAATCGGTCAGGCAGCCCCTTCCGGCAGCTTCATCCACGGCGGCGGGCGCGGTACCAGCACCGCCTCGCCGCAGGAAAGCGCACCATCCAGCGCCTCCAGCCGCAAGGTCGCCAGGGCCCGCGCCCCGCGGCCGGAGCGCAGCGTGCCCACCTCCGCCTCGCCGCGCCGCACCGGCGTGCCCGGCGCGGGCAGCGTGCCCTGCACCTCCACCGGCACCAGCCGCCGCTTGATCAGCCCGCGATACTTGGTCCGCGCCGTCAGTTCCTGGCCCATGTAGCAGCCCTTGGTCCAGGAAACGCCGGACAGCTCGTCGAACCCTGCCTCCAGCAGCACCGTCTTGTCCGCCTCCAGGTCGCGCGACCCCTCCGGCAGCCCCAGCGCCAACCGGTGCGCATCCCACGCCTCGGCCGAGGCGTTCTCCGCCAGTGCCACGGGCGCCAGCACCCGCCACCCCGCCTCCGCCAATCGTGGATCGGCCGCAGCCACCGCGCCGGCGGGCACCTCGGGCACTCCGCCCCAGGCCACGTGAACCTGCCAGCCCTCCAGCACCGAAACCGTCACCTTGGAGCGCAGCCGGAAGCGCGACAGCTTCTGCGCCAGCATCGCCGCCTGGCCCTGCTCCACATCCAGCAGCAGCCGCTCGCCATCCGCCAATATGAAGAAGTCGGCGAGCCACTTGCCCTGCGGCGACAGCAGCGCCGCCCACACCGCCTGCCCCGGCGCGGCCAGCGCCACGTCGTTGGAAACCAGGCCCTGCAAGAAGGCCACCCGGTCCGGCCCCTCCACCGCCACAACGGCGCGATCCGGCAACTGCGCGAGTTTTGTCATCCCCCGCACGTGGTTGCATCCGCTCCCCGCAACAAGAGGGGCTTGCATCCCGCCCGCGCGTAGCCGAAACGCACCCAGCACCGAGCGGAGGATCCCATGCCCCATTTCGACCTGCTGATCACAGGCGGCACCTGCGTGCTGCCCTGGGGCATGGAGCAGACCAGCATCGGCGTCCGCCACGGCCGCATCGCCGCCCTCGGCGTCGGCGCGGATGCCACGGCCGACGAAGTGATCGATGCCACTGGCCTGCACGTGCTGCCCGGCCTGATCGACCCGCATGTCCATCTGCGCGACCCCGGCGATGCCAGCGTGGAGAGCATCCCCACCGGCACCAAGGCCGCCATCCTCGGCGGCCTCACCGCGGTGTTCGACATGCCGAACACCAACCCCTCCATCACCAACGCCGAGACGCTGGCCTGGAAGCAGGGCTACGCCGAGCAGGCCGCCTGGTGCGACATGGGCCTCTATGTCGGCGGCACCCGCACCAACATCCCCGAACTGGCGGAGCTGGAAACCGGGCGCGGCGTCTGCGGCATCAAGATCTTCGCCGGCTCCTCCACCGGTGACCTCATGGTGGAAGACGACGAAAGCCTGGAGCGCGTGATGCGCGCCGGCCGCCGCCGCATCAGCTACCACAGCGAGGACGAATACCGCCTCCAGGCCCGCAAGCCGATGTTCAAGTCAGGCGACCCGTATTCCAACCACATGGTCTGGCGCGACGAGGAATGCGCCTTCCTCGGCACCCGCCGCCTGATGGCGCTCGCCACCCGCACGGGGCGGCCCGCCCACATCCTGCACGTCTCCACCCTGCAGGAACTGGACTACCTGAAGGACTACCGGGACATCGCCACGGTGGAGGTCCTGGTCAACCACCTCACCCAATCCGCGCCGGAGGTCTACGACAACCTGAAGGGCTTCGGCGTGATGAACCCGCCGATCCGCGGGCCGGAGCACATGGAAGCCGCGTGGCGCGCCGTGCGCGATGGCACAGTGGACACGGTCGGCTCCGACCACGCCCCCCACCCCCACGCCGCCAAGCTCAAGCCCTGGCCCGATTGCCCCGCCGGCCTCACCGGCGTGCAGACCCTGGTCCCGGTCATGCTCAACCACGTCAACGCCGGCCGCCTGTCGCTGCCGCGTCTGGTGGACCTGATGTGCGCCGGCCCCGCCCGCGTCTACGGCGCCGTCGGCAAGGGGCGGCTGGCCGCCGGCTACGACGCAGACTTCACCCTGGTGGACATGCGCCGCCAGCGCACCATCGAAAACAGCTGGATCGTCTCCCCCTGCGGCTGGACCCCCTTCGCCGGCATGAACATCACCGGCTGGCCCGTCGCCACCATCATCCGTGGCACGGCCGTGATGCGCGAAGACGAAGTGCTGGGCACGCCGCGGGGCAAGCTGGTGAGGTTCGGGTAAGAGTCTTCTTTTTGTGAACAAAAAGAAGCAAAAAAACTTCATTTGTTTGATGCGGAGAGGCCGGGTCTTTCCGCATCAAATGTAAAAAAGTTTTTTGGTTCTTTTTTTTCAAAAAAGAACAACTTCCTTACTGACTTCCTCCACCACCGCCCCCCACTCCCCCGGAGCGTCCTGCCGAAAAATCCGCAGCGACGGGTACCAGGGGCTGTCCGCCCGCTCGCGCAGCCAGCGCCAGCACGTATC
Source organism: Acetobacteraceae bacterium (assembly GCA_027483995.1). GTDB lineage: Bacteria > Pseudomonadota > Alphaproteobacteria > Acetobacterales > Acetobacteraceae > CAMDGX01. The sequence continues at coordinate 17,461 of JAIXTK010000322.1, read as the reverse complement.
GTGCCGGTTCAGCAGCCACACCGGCCGCCCCAGCGCCCCGGCCAGATGCACGCAGGCGGTATCCACCGTGATCACCAGGTCCAAGGCCTGCATCAGCGTCGCGGTGGCGGCGAAATCGTACAGCTCCCCGGTCCAGTCGTGCAGCACCATCCCCTCCGGCCGTGCCTGCGCCGCAGCCTCGCCCAGTTGCAACGACACCAGCGAAACGCCCGGCACGCCCCCCAGCGGTGCCAGAACCGCCAGCGGCACGGACCGCGCGGCGTCCATCCCCTCGAACACCGTCCCCGCCCGCTTCTCCCCGGCCCAGGCCAGGCCCACCTTCAACCCCGGCAACCCACTCAGCCGCGCCCGCCACGCCGCCACCTCCGCCGGATCGGCCGCCACATAGGGGATGGGCCTGGGGATGGCGCCCAGCACGGTCCGAAACGCCCAGGGCAGATGGAACATCGGCAGCGCCACGTCATGCGCCGGCACCGCCTCGCCCCAGCCCACCACGGCCCCCACGCCGGGCACAGACCGCGCCAGCCGCACCAGCGCTGGCTGCACCTCCAGCACCACCTCCGCCCCGGCCGCGCGCGCCATCGGCACGTAGCGCAGGAGCTGGATCATGTCCCCATGCCCCGCCTCGCCGTGGAACAGCACCGTCCGGCCGCGCCAGTCGGCGGGGTCCGGCCGCTCCACCGGGCCATGCGGCTGCCGCGCCCCGATGCCGGGCTGGCCGGGATCACGCAGCCGCCAGGCCATCTGCGCCCATCCCGCCTCCAGGTCGCCGTCCAGCAGGCAGTGGCGCGACCGGACCAGCCGTGCCCCGATCGCCGCGTCGCCCAGCGTCCGCGCCGCCGCCAGGGCCTGCGGATCAGCCGCGGTCGCCACGATCCGCAGCAGAACTCCGGCGCGCGCCGCATGCAGGTTGGCATTGGCAGGCATCCGCGCGCCCAGCCAGGCCAGCACGGCTTCCCCTTCCGCCTGCGCCCCGCATGCCAGCAGCATCTGCGCCAGCGCATGCCGGGCCTCCGGCTCGGCCCGTCGCTGTGCCACCTCGCCCATCTGCGCGATCGCCGCGTCCCGGGCGCCCTCCGCCCACAGGCAGCCCGCCAGCATCGCACGCGCCGCATCCTCGCCGGGGCGGGCGGCAACGGTGCGGGAAAGGATCGCCGTCATCGCCCCGGCCGGCAGCCCCGCCGCGCCCATATCCTGCGCCAGTTGCAGCACGGCGTCGTACAGCGGCGCCGTCACCCCACCCGCTCTGCCAGCGCCGCGGCCACGCGCTGCACCACGCCGCCCCACTCCCCCGGTGCTGCCTGCCGGAACTGCCGCAAGGTCGGGTACCACGGGCTGTCATCCCGATCGCGCAGCCAGCGCCAGCAGGAATCAAAGCGGTTCAGCATCCACACCGGCCGCCCCAGCGCACCGGCCAGATGCACACAGGCGGTATCCACCGTGACCACCAGGTCCAGCGCCTGCATCAACGCCGCGGTATCGGCGAAATCGCCCAGCTCCGCCGTCCAGTCATGCAGCACCATCCCGGGAGGCGGCACCTGCCGCGCGGCCTCCCCGGTCTGCAGGGACACGAAGCTCACCCCGCGCACCCCGCCTAGCGGCGCCAGCGCCGCCAGCGCCACCGACCGCCGCCGGTCCACCCGATGCGCCGCCCGGTCCTGCGGCCGCGGATCGCCGGCCCAGGCCAGCCCCACCTTCAGCCCCGGCAAACCCGCCAGCCGCGTCCGCCAGCGCGCCGCGGCAGCCGCATCGGCCGCGAGGTAAGGCACCTCGCCGGGGATCGTGGCCGGCACCGTCCCGAACGCCCAGGGCAGGTGCAGCAGCGGCACCGCCACGTCATGCGCCGGCACCGGCTCGCCCTGGCCCAGCACCGCCGGCCGGCCCGGCAGCGTGGCGGCCAACCGCTTCAGCGCCGGCTGCACCTCCACGATCAACTCCGCGGCGATCGCCTGCGCCGGCCGCACGTAGCGCAGAAACTGCAGCGAATCCCCGAACCCCTGCTCCGCGAACAGCAGCACCCGCCGCCCGCGCCACGAAGCGGGGTCGGGCCGCACCAGCGGATCGGCCGGCTGGCGCCATTCCTCCGCCATGCCCCGCCATCGCCAGGCATAATGCGGCCAGCCCTCGTCAAACCGCCCATTGGCCAGCAGGGTCGATGCCAGGCGAACACGGCGGTTGAGATTGTCGGGCGCCTCCGCCAGCCGCGCCTGCAGCGCCGGAACCGCATCGGCCATGGCGCCCTGGCCATGCACCGCTCCCAGCGCGCGGTCGAGCCACGCCAGCGCCGTGGCATCCCCCGGCGCCAGCGCGGCGGCTTGCTCCAGCAGCGGCAGCGCCTCGGCCAGCCGCCCGCCAAGCAGCAGCGCCATGCCCAGGCGCAACGCCAGCCCGGGGTCGTCGGGATGCTGGGCCTGCAGCGCGCCGAACAGCACGATCGCCTCGTCCCGCCGCCCCAGCGCCCATAGCCGCGCGGCCTCCTCCGCCATGCCTGGCGGCCGCTCAGGCACCACGGCCCGCCTTCTCGTGCAGCGCCGCAGCCACGCGTTCGATCACCTCGCCCCACACCCCCGGCCGGACCTGCCGGAACTGCCGCAGCGTCGGGTACCAGGGGCTGTCGTCGCGATCCAGCAGCCAGCGGAAATCGGTGTCGAACCGGTTCAGCAGCCACACCGGCCGCGCCAGCGCCCCCGCCAGATGGGCTGGCGACGTATCGACGGTGATCACCAGGTCCAGCGCCGTCATCAACGCCGCCGTGTCGGTGAAATCCGCCAGCTCCTCGGTCCAGTCGTGCAGCACCATCCCCGCCGGCGGGTCAGCCGCCTGCGCCGCCGGTGCGCCCTTCTGCAGCGAAACGAACACCACCCCAGGCACCTTCGCCAGCGGCGCAAGGTCCTTCAGCTTCACCGAGCGGCGTGCATCCATCGAGGCCTGATCAGGCTGGTCAGGCCGGGGTTCCCCAGCCCAGACGAGTCCGACCTTGAGCCCCGGGAGCCCGGCCAGCCGCCGCCGGAATCCTGCAGCACGCGTCAGGTCCCCGCGCAGGTAGGGCACTGCGGACGGGATCGTCTCCAGCGTGGTCCCGAGGGCCCAAGGCAGTTGCAGCAGCGGCACGGCCACGTCGAATGGCGGTATCAGGTCCTCGCGGGCAAATACCCCGGCCAGGTCCGGGATCGTCTCGGCCAGGCGCTTCAGCGGCCTTTGCACCTCCAGCAGCACCTGCGCTCCGGTGGCTGCCACGATGCGCGCATAGCGCAGGAACTGGATCGTGTCGCCCAGGGCCTGTTCGGCATACAGCAACACCGTGCGGCCTTTCCATGAGGCGGGATCGGGCCGCTGCAGCGGATCATGCGGTGCCCGTGCGGACTGCATCACCGGGTTGGCCCGCCACCGCCATGCGTAGCCCGGCCATCCCTCCTCCAACTGGCCCATCGCCAGCCGGGCCAGGCCGAGGCCGAACTGCGCCCCCGTATTGTCGGGCGCGGCATCCAGCACGGCCTGGTAGGCCGCCACTGCCTCCTCCATCCGGCACAGCGAATGCAGCGCCACGGCCAGCCCCAGGCGTGCCGAAATCGGTTCCACCGTCGGGTCAAGCGCCAGCACCCGCTGGATCAGGTCTAGCGCTTCCTCGCTCGGCCCCACACCGTGCAGGGCACCGGCCAAGCCAAGCATCGCAATCGGCTGGTCCGGGTTCAACGAAAGCGCGGTGCGGAAGCTGCGCTGCGCCTCCTGCAATTGGCCGCGCTGGAACAGCTCGAAGCCGAGCCGCACATGCAGCTGAGCATTCCGCGGCGCCAGCTTCAGCGCCCCGCGAAGTGCCGCCGCCGCCGTGTCGTCACTCTTCTGTTGCAGAAGCTCGGCCAGGGCTGCAGCCGCCTCCGCATGGTTGGGCCGCAGCACCAGCACGCGCCGCAGCGCCGCCACGGCCGCGTCGCGTACCAGCAACGTCCAGTCTGCCGCCACGGCCGTCGTCGGCACGGCCGTCTGTGCCGTTGTCAGCACCCGCGCGATCGCCATGGGCCAGACCGGGTCGCCCGGCGCGCCACCCAGGCCCTCGATCGGCCTTGCCAGGCGCTGCAGCAACGGATCGGCGGCGCCGCTGGCGGCGTCCTCCTCCTGCTCCAGCAGGGTTTGCGCCACCGCATCATCCGGTTGCAGCGCCAGTGCCCGCCGAAACCAGCTGCGCGCTGCCGTCTCGGCGTGCAGTGCGCGCAGGATCTGCCCCATGTCGCGCGCCGGCCCGGGCAATGCCGGCGCAAGCAATGCAACGCGCATCTGCACAAGCAGGGCCTCCAGCAGCCGATCCTGCGTCGCCAACGCACGTCGCAACTGCCGAAGCGTGGTCAGGTCATCCGGCGCAATGGTCGCGTGCCGCACCTGCGCGGCAATCGCTGCGTCATGCTGCCCCTCCTGCCACAGCAATGCGGCAAGTCCCTGGTCCAGCGCATCGAGGATCTTCGCCCATTCGGCCGCCTTGCTGCGATCGGGCATCTTCAGGCTGGCGATCGCCGCGGCCGCCCGGTCTCGCGCCTGCCGGGCCACCTCGCCCTGCTTCGCCGCAATGCCCAGTCTTGCCAGGTCCAGCAGGATTGTCGGTGATTCCGTGCCGTTCAGTTCGCGGTACAGCGTGCTGGCCTGCGCTTGCGCCGCGGCCGCCGCGCTGTGCTCCCCCCGTCCTGCCGCCAACGCCGCCACCGATTGCCAGTATTGGCACAAGTGGCGCACCCCGTGGCCGATCTGCTCCAGCAGCCCGGCTGCCTCCTCGTGGCGATCCTGCCGGATGGCCGCCATCACCTGCTCAAGCAACTCGGCATCCGTGGCAGCACGGGTGGCCGCAGCGGCCCCACCCGCAGCCGGATCATCAGCCAAAGCGGGCATCCAAGGCCTCCCCAACGCGCGCCAGAACACTCTCCCAGTCGCCACGCACCGGCTGCCGGAACAGGCGCGCGGTGGGATACCACGGGCTGTCCTGGCGGCCCAGCAGCCACCGCCAATCCGGATCGTACGGCAGCAGCAGCCAGACCGGCCGGCCCAACGCCCCCGCCAGATGCGCGACTGACGTATCGACGCTGATCACCAGGTCCATCAGCGTCGTCAGCGCGGCGGTATCGGCATAGTCGCGAATCCCGTCATGCACCGTGGCCAGCTCCCCCACCGCCTCGCCTTCGCGCAGCTCGGGCGCCAGCACATGGAAGGCGACATTGCGCCGCCGAAGCACTGCGGCGAAGCGCGTCAGCGGGATGGAGCGCTGCCGGTCGTTCACGAACGCCGCATTCCCCCACCACGCCACCCCCACGCGCGGCCGCCCGTCGCCGTCCTGGGCCAGCCGGGCTTGCCAGGCGGCCACCCGCGTCGCCGGCGCGGCCAAGTAGGGGACCTGCGCCGGCACGGTGTCCAGCTCGGTTCCGAAGGCCAGCGGCAGGCTCAGCAGCGGAACCGTCACCGCCGCCGCAGGCACGGCGTCCACCTGCCCGACGATGGCAGACACGGCCGGCATCGCCGCCAGCAGCGGCACGAGCGGAGAGCCCCCCGCCGCCACCACCTCCACGCGCGCGCCCCGCGCGGCCAGCATCGGCAGGTAGCGCACGAACTGGAAGCCGTCCCCCGCGCCCTGCTCCAGCGCCACGCGCACGGTCTGCCCATGCAGGTGCACCGGCACACGCCAGGGCATAGGCGGTGGCGTGCGCACGGGCCCGAGCGCGCTCAACGCGTACCGGCGCGCCTCGTAGTCGGGCCATCCTCCTGCCAGGTCGCCCTGCAGCAGCCGCAGCATGGCGCCATACAGCCGCGCATCGTGCAGGCCCGGGTCCAGCGCCAGCGCGGCGGCGTAGCACGCCAGTGCGGAATCATAGGCGCTGGCGCGATGCAGCAAGGCGCCGCACCGCAGAAGCAACGCCGCCGAGCCGGGCGCCTCGGCGCGCGCGCGCTGCACCAGCGTCACGGCCTCGGCCACCTGCTCATGCCCGGGCGGCGTCTCCAGCCCGATCTCGATCAACACCTCCGCCAGGCCGATCCGTGCCTCCGCCAGCGCCGGTGCCGGCACCGCGGCATCGCGGGGCTGCGCCGCCAGCAGTGCCACCGCCTGTTCCAGCGTGGCCTTCGCCCCGTCGCGGTCACCGGTCTGGCGCTGCGCCTGGCCCAGCGCCGCCACCGCCGCCCCGTCCTGCGGTTGCAGGCCCACCAGCCGGCGCCATGTGGCGATCGCCGCGTCCCGCGCCCCGGTTTCCCACTGGGCCGCGGCGAGCGGACGCAAAGCCGCCACCCACCCGGGCTGCGCGGCAACCGCCTCCTCCAGCAACGACACGATCTCCTGGTGGCGCCCCAGCAAGGCCAGTACCTGGGCCAGATCCAGCCGGACCTCCGCGGAGCCCGGCATGGCCGCCAGCACCGCCGCCAGGTCGTCCGCTGCCTCCGCCAGTGCGCCCGCGGCAACGCGGCATGCCGCCAGAACATGGCGCGCCCCGGCATGCCCGGGCGCCAGTGCCAGCGCCGCCCGTGCCACCATTTCAGCCATCGAAGTCCGGCCCGCCGCATACTCGGCCCGCGCCTGCGTCACCAGCGCCGCCAGCGTCGCGTCCGCCGCGTCCCCGCCCTGGTCCTGGGCCCCCGGCATCGCCTCAGCCGGCGCGCAAGGCCGCCAGAATCGCCCGGGTCACCGAGCCCCAGTCGCCGAAGGCGGGCTGCCGGAACAGCCGCGCGGTCGGGTACCACGGGCTGTCGGTCCGCTCCTCCAGCCAGCGCCAGTCGGCCGCGAAGGGCAGCATCACCCAGAGCGGCCGCGCCAGCGCCCCGGCCAGGTGCGCCACCGCCGTGTCGACGGAGATCACCAGGTCCATCCGCTCCAATACCGCCGCGGTATCGGCGAAGTCCTGCAGGTCGCGCCGCAGGTCCACCACCCCGGGGTGGGAGGCCACCACCGCATCGTCGCCGGCACGGAGCTCGGTCTGCACCAGATAGAGCTCCACCTCCGGCTCAGACAGCAGCGGCTCCAGCAGCGCAAGCGGCACGGAACGAAGCATATCCGTGGCATAGGCGGCATTGCCGGCCCAGCACAGCGCCACGCGCCGCCGCCCCGGCGTGGCCGGCCCCAGCCGCGCCGCCCAGGCCGCGCGCCGGTCTGCGGGCGCGGCCAGGTAGGGCACCCGCGCCGGAATCGTGTCCACCCGCGTGCCGAACACCAGCGGCAGGCTCATCATGGGGCAGACGAAATCGGCCTCCGGCACCGCCGCGCCTTGCGCCGACACGGCGGAAATGCCTGTCATGCCCTCCAGCAAGGGCACCAGCGGCGCCTGTGCTTCCACCAGCACGCTTGCCCCCTGGTCCGCCAGAAGGCGCGCATAGCGCACGAACTGCAGCGTGTCCCCCTGGCCTTGCTCGGCGGCCAGCAGCACGCGCTTGCCGGCCAGCGACCCTGCCAGCGCCAGCGGCGGCAGCCGCGTCCCCACCGGGTTGAATGCCGCCAGGTCCGGGGTCTCCAGCCGGGCCTCGAACCCCGGCAGCCCGTCGGCGAAATTGCTCTCGGCCAGCTGCATCATCGCAACCGCCGCCCGCGCCACCGCATCGCCGGGAGAGAGCGTCAGCACCATCTCGTAGCGCTGCCGCGCCTCGTCCATGCGGCCCTGGGCAAAGCATATGCCCGCGAGCGCACGGATCACGTCCACCGCGCCCGGTTCGACCGCCAGCGCCCGCTCGCCGGCCTCGGCCGCCTCGTCCAGCCGCCCCGCCCGGGCCAGGGCGCGTACCAGCCGCAGCCGTGGCCGCACCTCGCCGGGCGCACGAGCCACCATCAGCCGCTCCAGGGCTGCCAGCTCGGCGGCGTGTTCCGCGCCCGCCAGCCTGGGGGCCAGCAGCCCATAGGCCTGGGCCGGATTCTCCAGTGTCTCCACCGCCTGCATCAACGCCGCGATCGCCGCCGCGGTCTCGCCGCGGTTGAGCAGGATGAAACCCATCAGCAGATGCGCTTCGCCGCGCCGCGGATCGGCCACCAGCGCCTGGCGCAGGTTTTCCTCCGCCTCCTCGGTGCGGCCCCGCTCCAGCAGTGTCACGGCCAGGTTCACCCGCGCCTCGACAAAGGCCGGCCGCAGCAGTAGCGCCACGCGCAGGCTGCCGATCGCCTCGTCAGGCTTGCCCAGCATGCGCAGCACCACGCCCAGATTCATGTGCAGGTCCGCCTCCGCGGGCTGCAGACCCAGCGCCTGCCGCAGGCTCGCCTCCGCCTCGTGGAACCGCTTCTGCCGAAGCCGCACCACGGCGAGCGCGGCATGCGCCGCCGCATCCTCGGGATCGAGCTGGACCGCCATGGCCATCTGCGTCGCCGCCCCGGCCAGATCTCCCTCGGCCATCAGCGCCCGGCCCAGCGCGCGGAGTCCCTGCGGATCCTGCGGCTGTTGCTCAACGTGCCGGCGCAGCAGCCCCAACGCCTCGCCGGCGCGGTTCACCAGCTGCAGCATCCTGCCAAGATTGGACACCGCGGTGCCGAACTCCGGCGCCCCCTTGACCGCCCGCTCCACCAGGGCCACGCCTTCCTCGCGGCGGCCCTGGGTGAAGCGCGCCACACCCAGCAGATGCAGCGCATCCGGGTTCTCCGGCGCGCGTGCCAGCACCCGCTCCAGCACTTCGATCGACTCACCCATGCGTCCGGCGCCCTGCAGGTCCAGCGCCTCGGCCAGCTCCAGCTGGGTCAGCGGATCGGTGGGCAGCTCGGCAGTATCGGCTTCGGGCGGCGGCGTGTCGGACGGGTCGGCCATGAAATGCTCCGATCAAGATCAACAATCACCTGGGAAGCGGCACGGTCACCGCCGCGCCACCCCGTGCTCCAGCCGCGGCAACAAGGCGATTAACAACCCGATCGCCGGAAGGAACGCAGACACCTGATACACGAATTCGATGCTCGTGGCGTCTGCCAAGCGGCCCATGCCCGCCGCGCCCAGCCCACCCAGCCCGAAGGCGAATCCGAAGAAGATCCCCGCCACCAGCCCCACCCGCCCGGGCAGCAGCTCCTGCGCATACACCACGATGGCCGAAAAGGCGGAGGACATCACCAGCCCGATCAGGATCGTCAGCACGATCGTCATCGGCAGGTTGGCATAGGGCAGCATCAGCGTGAACGGCAGCACCCCCAGGATCGAAACCCACATCACCGCCCGCGTGCCCAGCCGGTCCGCGATCGGCCCGCCCAGCAGCGTCCCCAGCGCATTGGCCGCCAGGTAGACGAACAGCAGGATCTGCGCGGCACTCATCGTCATGCCGAAGCGCTCGATCAGGTAGAAGGTATAGTAGCTGCCCAGGCTGGCCCCGTACACGCTCTTGCTGAACATCAGCGCCAGCAGGATCGCGATGGCGAACGCGATCTTCCCCGGCGCCAGCGTCAGCCCCCCCGCCTTGGCCGCCGCCGCCCGTGCCCGCGCCGCCCGGTTGTTCGCCGCATACCAGCGCGACACCCAGGCCAGCACCACCATCGCCAGCAACGCCGCGGAGGCGAAGAACGCCACCGACCACTGCCCGCGCGGCAGCACGATCAGCGCCGCCAGCAGCGGCCCGATCGCGCCCCCGGAATTCCCGCCCACCTGGAACAGCGATTGCGCGAACCCGTACCGCCCGCCCGATGCCATGCGCGCCACCCGCGAGCTTTCGGGATGGAACACCGCCGAGCCCACCCCCACCAGCATCGCGGAGATCACCAGCATCGAATAGCTGTGCGCCTGGGAGAGCATCAGCAGCCCCACCAGCGTCGCCCCCATCCCGATCGGCAGGGACCACGGCATCGAACGCTTGTCGGTCACGAACCCCACCACCGGCTGCAGCATGGAAGCCGTGAGCTGGAACGCCAGCGCGATCAGCCCGATCTGCGTGTAGTTCAGGTCGAACTCGTCCTTCAGCAGCGGATACAGCGAAGGGATCAACGACTGCATCATGTCGTTCAGCATGTGGCAGAAGCTCAGCGCCACCAGCACCGGCATCGCCGTCGCGGCGGCCGAGGCAACAGGGCTGGCAGCGGCCGCGGCGGGCGCAGGCGCTTCGGCAACGGCTTTCTGCATCAGGAGCATCCACGCTGATATGACGTTGCCACTATGGCCCGCAGCCCCGCCCTCCGGCCACCCCGCCCACGGCAGCCCAGCAATTCGCCGTTACCAGAGCCCGTGCCAGTTGCGCGTCCGGTGCGCCTCCTGTGCCGGCGTCAGCGCCCGCGGCCCGTCCGCCACCTCGGTATAGGCCACGCCGAGATCCTTCGGGTTGCGCCAGCAATCCACCACGCCCAGGCTGCGCGTGCACACCAACGGCTGCTCCGGCGGCTTCTCCTCCGGCGCGCAATAGCTCTTGCCCGCATCCAGCCGCACCAGCGAGCAATCCTTCCCGGCCACGGTCGAGATCACCGCATCCGGCAGCGTCCGCCCGATCAGCGGCACCCCCGCCACGCTCACCGCGCCCACCGTCGCCGCCGTCTCCAGGCAACCACCCAGCACCAGCGGCAACACCAGCGCCATCATCCCGGTCGCATGCTTCACCATCCCGCCAGCCTGACGCAGCGGGATGAACGCCAGGTTGACGCCGCGTGCCTACGCCGCCTTGCGATACGTCTTCGGAATCCCCGCCCGCGGCACCTGCCCGTTCAGCGCCTCGTCCGGCAGCCCCTCGCGCAGCACCGCCCGCGCCGCGATCAGCGCCGCCAGATCCACCCCGGTCGAGAACCCCTGGCTCTCCAGCAGGAACACCAGATCCTCCGTCACGATGTTCCCCGAAGCCCCCGGCGCGAACGGGCACCCGCCCAGCCCGGCCAGCGCGCTGTCATACTTGCGGATCCCCTCCTCCAGCCCGGCCAGCGCATTGGCCAGCCCCAGCCCCATCGTGTCGTGCAGGTGCAACCCCACCAGCACCGCCCCGATCGCCGAACGCGTCGCCCGCACCTTGGCCCGGACATCATCCGGATGCCCATACCCCACCGTATCGGCCAGCGAGATCGCATCCGCCCCCACGCGCGCCACCCCCTCGGCCACCCGCACCACGTCGCCCACCGGCACCACCCCGTCGAACGAGCAGCCGAACGCGGTCGAAAGCGTCACCTCCACCGGGATATGCCCGCCATGCGCCGCCTCATGCGCCCGCACGCAGGCCACCATCCGCCCGATCTCCGCGATCTGCTCCTCCGGCGTCCGGTTCAGATTGGCCCGGCTATGCCCCATCGTCACCGAAATCGGCACCGTGATCCGCTGGGCCCCTGCCGCCAGCGCCGCCTCCGTCCCGCGCAGGTTCGGCGCCAGCGCCACCACCGTGAATCCCGGGATCGCCAACGCCCGCGCCGCCCGCACAATCTCCCCGGTATCGGCCATTTGCGGAATCAGCTTGGGCGAGACGAAGCTCCCCACCTCGATCTGCGGCAGCCCCGAAGCCGCCATCGCCGCCACCCAGCGCTGCTTCACCGAAGTCGGCATCCGCCCCTTGGCGATCTGCAGCCCGTCCCGCGGACCCACCTCACAAATCGTGACCGTCTCAGCCATGGTGCAACCCTCCCCTGCGACCATCTGAACCTGACGCGCCACGCCAGGGTTCGCAAGCCACCCCCTCCCTGTGCCATGCTGCGCTGCAACGAGACATCCCCGGGGCCGAACCTGATGCATTCCCTCCGTGCCCATGGCCTGGCGGCGTTCGCCGTCGCGGCCCTCCTTGCCGCGCCCGCCCAGGCCCAGATGGGCCCCCCGGGCCCGCCCACCATCGGCACCGTCGCCGCCCAGAAGCGCGCCGTCACCGAAAGCAGCGAGTTCTCCGGCCGCATCTCCGCCGCCGCCCGCGTCGATGTCGTCGCCCGCGTCACCGCCTTCATCGAATCCCGCCTCTTCACCGAAGGCGGCGAGGTCCAGGAAGGCGAGCTCCTGTTCCGGCTCGATCCCGCCACCTTCCAGGCCGAGGTTGCCGCCCGCGAGGCCACCGTCGCCCAAACCACCGCCCTGCTGCGCAACGCCACCCTCACCCTCAGCCGCGCCCAGGCCCTGATCGGCTCCGGCGCCGGAAAAGCCTCCTCGGTGGATGATGCCCGCGCCCAGCAGGCCAGCCTCGCCGCCCAGCTCCAGGGCGCCCAGGCCCAGCTCCGCGCCTCCCAGATCAACCTCGGCTACACCGAGGTCACCGCCCCCATCGCCGGCCGCGTCGGCCGCGCCAGCCTCTCCGCCGGCAACGTCGTCACCCCCGCCTCCGGCCCCCTGGTCACCATCGTCAGCCAGGATCCGATGTTCGTCACCTTCCCCGTCCCGGTCCGCCAGGCGCTGGAACTGCGCAACCGCTACGCCGACCGCGGCGGCTTCGCGGCCCTGCGCGTCCGCGTCCGCCTGCCCGATGGCCGCCTCTACGCCCAGACCGGCCGCCTGGACTACGCCGACCCCTCCGTCGCCCCGAACACCGACAGCCTCACCCTGCGCGCCACCATCCCCAACCCCGTGCGCGCCGGCGCCCGCCCCGGCGAGCCCGGCAACCGCGACCTGCTCGATGGCGCCTTCGTCTCCGTCTTCCTCGAAGGCATCGAGCCCATCCAGGCGCTCGCCATCCCGCGCGCCGCCGTCCTGTCGGATCCCCAGGGCAACTTCGTCTACGTCATCGATGCGGAAAAGAAGACCCAGCAGCGCCGCATCACCCTCGCCCCCTCCCCGCCGGGCCTGGCCATCGTCACCACCGGCCTGCAGGAGGGTGAGACCATCGCCGTCGATGGCCTGCAGCGCCTGCGCCCCAACATCCAGGTCAACCCCGTCCCCGCCCCACCCCCCGGTGCCCCGCCCGCCGCCGCCCCGGCCGGCGCCCCCCCCGCGGCACCAAGGGGCTGAGCCATGCTCTCCGCCATCTTCGTCGACCGCCCCCGCCTCGCGGTGGTCCTCTCCATCATCATCACCCTGGCCGGCCTGATCGCCTGGAACCGCATCCCGGTGTCGCAGTTCCCCGACATCGTGCCCCCCCAGGTCCGCGTCACCACCCGCTTCCCCGGCGCCTCGGCCGCGGTCGTCGAATCCACCGTCGCCCAGCCGCTCGAAGCCGCCATCAACGGCGTCGACCGCATGCTGTTCATGAAATCCAACAGCAGCAACGACGGCTCCTACACCCTCACCGTCACCTTCGACCTCGGCACCAACCCGGACATCAACACCGTCAACGTCAACAACCGCGTCCAGGCCGCCCTCTCGCGCATGCCGGCGGAGGTCCAGCGCCAGGGCATCACCGTCAACAAGCAGAGCTCGGCGATCCTCATGTTCGCCCAGTTCTACGCCGAAGACCCGGCGCTGACCCCGCTCGTCGTCTCCAACTACGTCACCATCAACGTCCTCGATTCCATCGCCCGCGTCTCCGGCGTCGGCCAGGCCTTCGTCTTCGGCGCGCTCGACTACTCGATGCGCATCTGGTTCCAAACCGCCCGCCTGGCCGATCTCAACCTCGCCCCGTCCGACATCATCACCGCCCTCCAGCAGCAGAACACCCAAGGTGCGGTCGGCCGCATCGGCGCCCGCCCCACGCTGGAAGGCAACGCCGTCCAGATGAACCTCCAGGCCTCCGGCCGCCGCGCCACCGCGGAGGAATTCGGCGCCATCGTCATCCGCGCCAACCCGGATGGCTCCGTCCTGCGCCTGCGCGATGTCGCCCGCATCGAGCTGGGTGCGGCCACGCAGGATACGGAATCACGCCTCAACGGCCAGCCCGCCGTCTCCATCGGCATCTACCTCGCACCGGGCGCCAACGCGGTGGATACGTCAAAGCGCGTGCGCGAAGCCCTCAATGCGCAGGAAGGCCGCTTCCCGTCCGGCATGAAGAAGATCGTCTTCTACGACAGCTCGATCTTCGTGGCCGACACGATCAGCGAGGTGATGAAAACCCTGGTCGAGGCCTTCGTCCTCGTCGTGCTCGTCGTCTTCGTCTTCCTCGGCAACCTGCGCGCCACCATCATCCCCGCCGTCGCCGTGCCGGTCAGCGTCATCGGCACCATCGCCGTGCTGCTCGTGCTCGGCTTCTCCGCCAACACCGTCTCCCTCCTCGCCCTCGTGCTCGCCGTCGGCATCGTGGTGGACGACGCCATCGTGGTGGTCGAAAACGTCGAACGCGTGATGGAGGAGGAACCCCACCTCACGCCCAAGGAAGCCACCAAGAAGGCGATGGCCCAGATCACCGGGCCGATCATCGCCATCTCGCTGGTGCTGCTCTCCGTCTTCGTCCCCATCGCCTTCATCCCCGGCGTCTCCGGCCAGCTCTTCCGCCAGTTCGCCGTCACCATCAGCGTCGCCATGCTCATCTCGGCCATCGTGGCGCTCACCCTCTCGCCCGCGCTGTGCGGTGTCTTCCTGCGCCACACCCACCGCAAGCGCGGCATCATGTTCCGCGTCCTGCGCGGCATCGACCATGTGCGCGACGGCTACGCCGCCATCGTCCGCCGCCTCGTCCGCCTGTCCATCCTCGGCCTCGTCCTCGTCGTCGCCACCGGCTTCGGCATCTTCTCGGTCAGCAAGTTCGTCCCCACCGGCTTCCTGCCGGAGGAAGACCAGGGCGCCTTCTTCATTGCCGTCCAGCTCCCCGAAGGTGCCAGCGTCGAACGCACCCGCGGCGTCGTCGGCCAGGTCGAAGGCGTGCTGCGCTCCCTGCCCCAGGTGCAGAACACGCTGGCCATCGTCGGCTTCTCCCTGCTGGATGGCTCGGCCCAGTCCAACGCCGCCTTCATGGTCGCCCGCCTGAAGCCGTTCGAGGACCGCACCGCGGCGGCCGACCGCGCCCAGGCCGTCATCGGCCGCGTCTTCGGCGCCGCCCAGGGCATCCGCGCCGCCGCCGTCTTCCCCTTCAACCTGCCGCCGATCATCGGCCTGTCCACCTCCGGCGGCTTCGAATACCAGCTGCAGAACATCGAGGGCCGCGAGCCCGCCGAAATGGCCGCCGCCCTCGGCCCGCTGCTGGGGGCCGCCAACACCGATGGCCGCATGGCCCGCGTCTTCTCCACCTTCAGCCCCAGCACCCCCTCGGTGTTCCTCGATATCGACCGCGACAAGGCCCAGGTCCTCGGCGTGGCCGTCACCGACATCTTCTCCACCCTGCAGGCCACGCTCGGCGGCATCTACGTCAACGACTTCAACCTCTTCGGCCGCACCTGGCAGGTGAACATCCAGGGCGAGGCCGCCGACCGCATCGACCTGGAAGCCGTCTGGCGCATCCAGGTCCGCAGCCGCACCGGCGCCATGGTCCCGCTGCGCGCGCTCGCCGATGCCCGCATCGTCCTCGGCCCGCAAACCATCAGCCGCTACAACAACTACCGCTCCATCACCGTCAGCGGCTCGCCGGCCCCCGGCGTCTCCTCGGGCGACGCCCTGGCCGCCATGGCCCAGGTCTCCGGCCGCGTCCTGCCCGCCGGCTACGATTTCGAATGGACCGGCACCTCCTACCAGGAGGTCCGCTCATCGGGGCAAACCGGCCCGATCCTCGCCCTCGCCCTGCTCTTCGCCTACCTCTTCCTCGTCGCCCTCTACGAAAGCTGGGTCATCCCCATCCCGGTGCTGCTCTCGGTCGCCGTCGGCGTGCTCGGCGCCTTTGTCGGCCTGTTCCTGCGTTCCATGCCGCTCGACCTCTACGGCCAGATCGGCCTCGTCGTGCTCATCGCGCTCGCCGCCAAGAACGGCATCCTGATCGTGGAATTCGCCAAGGAACGGCGCGAGGCCGGCAGCTCCATCCAGGAGGCCGCGATCCTGGGCGCCCGCACCCGCTTCCGCGCCGTGGTGATGACCTCGCTGGCCTTCGTCCTCGGCCTGCTGCCGTTGGTCACCGCCAAGGGGGCGGCGATGCTCTCCCGCCAGGCCGTCGGCATGCCCGTCTTCGCCGGCATGATCGCCGCCACCCTGCTCGGCATCTTCGTCATCCCCATGCTCTACGTCACCTTCCAGACCATGCGCGAAGCCACCCACCGCAGGTTCGGCAGCACCCAAGCGGCCCCACCCCACCGCGCCGAAGACTGATAGCAACCACCAACCCATCACGCCCCCGTCGCACCGGTCATTGATCGCGCGCGCCAAGCAAGGCTGGGCTCTGCCCAGACCCGCCTGGTCCGGCGCGCGACGTCGCGCGACGGGCCGAGCCCCTGGACCTCATCCTTCTAAAAAGGACTGGGATCAAAGGGCCGCCGGCCCTTTGCGGGTCCAGGGCAGCGCCCTGGCCTTCCTTTGGTCCCCCTGCCGACCTGCTGAAGGGCGCGCGCCATACATGAACTTTTTTCAATGAAAGTTTTCTAGTAAATTTTCATCGAAAATGCTCAATATCTCCCTGCGCCGAACGAACACACGCCCCGGCGCCAGGAGAACCAGCAGATGCGCCCGTCGCCCCATCCCAACAGCCTCGCACTGGCCCTCGCCCGCGCCATCCGCGCCGAGCTGGACCGGCCGGGGCACTGCCCGGCCGATGACCCGGAAAGCCTGATCACCGCGCTCGCCATCGTCATCGCCGCCCATGCCGGCCCGTGCTGCACCTGCGGCACCCCCCAGCCCCACGCCTGACACCCCTTTCACCCCTCGCATTCAAGAGGAGACAGCCCATGCGCGCCCTCCTGGCCCTTCCCCATGGCCTCCATGCCCGCCCCCTGCGCACCGCGCTGGAGCAGGCCGGCTTCGTCATCGCCATGATCGACGACCTCTCCGACGTCGCCTCCTTCGCCCGGCATGAGGAGTTCAACGTCATCATCCTGGTGAACCCTCCCACCCCGAACGACACCGCCAAGCCCACCCCCCGCACCGGCGCCGGCACCAGCACGGCCACCGCCCTGCGCGCCATCCGCGCCGCCGGCATCACCGCCCCGGTCATCGCCTATGGCGGCATCGCCGCACTCGACCCCATCGCCCTGCTCCGCGCCGGCGCCGATGACGTCGCCAACGCCCCCTGCACCATGGAGGAGTTCGCCGAGCGCTGCCTGGCCCTGGTCCGCCGCGCCCACGGCTTCGTCCGGCCGGAACTCACCGTCGGCGCCCTCACCCTCAACGCCGACGCGCATGAGGTCCGCCTCGGCGGCCAAACCGTCCGCCTCACCGCCCGCGAATTCGCCGTCCTGCGCCTGCTCGTGCTCCGCCGCGGCGCCGTGGTGCGCAAGCAAACCATGCTCTCCCACCTCTACGCCCAGGACAGCGAGGAACCCGACGGCAAGATCATCGACGTCTTCGTCTGCAAACTCCGCCGCAAACTCGCCGAAGCCGGCGGCCGGGACGTCATCAGCACCGTCTGGGGCGTCGGCTACCGCCTCGACGCCCCCGCCGAAGCCACCGCCGCCCTCGCGTCATAGCAAGGAAGCAAGTCCTTCTTTTTCTGAAGAAAAAGAAGCAAAAAGACGTCCAAACCACGCACCCCACCACCGGGCGTAGGGCGGAACGCGAAGCGGTTCCGCCATCTCCCTCTCCCGCAGCAGAGCAGGCTCAAGCCCGCACCGCGCGGCGAACCAACAAGAAAGCGGCCACAAAGACACAGAGACACAAAG
>JAIXTK010000167.1 GCA_027483995.1 Acetobacteraceae bacterium | reverse complement strand
TCTTCGCCAATTCCGGCGGCCTGCCCTTGCCCAAGCGTTCGCCGCAGCGCCAGGCCTATCGCATGCAGGAACTGCCGCGCTGGCGCGATTTCCTCGGCATCCCGATCAATCTCCAGCCGAAGCACTTCCCCACCTCGGAGGCGCTGTCCTCGGCCTGCTGCATCGCCCTGCGTGAGACGATGGGGGACGCCCCGGCGATCCGCCTCGCCCACCGCGTGCTGAAGGCGATCTGGGAGGAGGAGTTGAACCCGGCTGACGAGGCCGTGCTCGCGAAGCTGATCGGCGAATGCGGGCTCGATGCCGCGCAGGTGATGGCGTTGGGCGCCGAGCCGCGCTGGGCGGAACGCAAGGCGGCGGATACCCAGGCGGCTTTGGATCGCGGCGTGTTCGGCGCGCCAAGCTACGTGATCGGCGATGAGATCTTCTGGGGCCAGGACCGGCTGGATTTCGTGCAGCGGCGGCTGGCGCGCGGGTAGCGCATCAGCGGCGATGCCCTTTGCGCCAGTCTGAGGGCATCACGAATGTGCCGGTCCAGAGCCCGCGCCGGGCTGCGCGGGCCAGGTCTTCCTCCGGCACATAGGTCTCCGAGAATTGCCGGTAGGCGACGGCCCAGCCCTGGGTGACCATCCAGCGGTTGATCTCCTCTCCGCCGAGATAGCAGAGGGCGATGTCGCGTCCGTACCGGTCGAGCTCCAGCGTCCGGCAGGTGACGGTGTTCCGGCCGATGAGCCGTTCCAGCGCCTGGATGGCTTCCGCGCCGCACTCCCAGGTGCGGCGGTCGCGCCGGCAGGTCTGCTCGCGTTCGGGCGCGTCGATGCCCCAAAGCCGGAACTGCCGGCCGTTGATGATGATGGTATCGGCATCCTTCATTGTCGCCCGGCCGGTGGTGGCCTGCTGGGCTGAGGCGGGCAGGCTGGCCAGGAGTACCAGGATGAGGGCGAGGGCCTTCACGGCCTTGCCCCTCCACATGCATTTTGTCATCGCCAGCTCCCGGTTCCCCCTTACGTGGCGTGGTGGCGAGCCAATGCCATACCCTGGGATACCGATGCTTCCTGGCAACGTATTGCCTGGCGTGGCCGGATACGATGTATTGCCAGATGGTTACAGGCTCTGTTAGGCGTCGGGCCTGGTGCACGCCATCGCGTGCGCGAGGGGACGTGCCGCATGCCGCAGCTCAGCCTGGCCTTCTTCGCCTCGGGCTTCGCGGCCCTGCTGTGCCAGGTGGTGTGGCAGCGCATGCTGGGGCTGTTCGCGGGCTCCGATACCGTCTCGGCGGCGCTGGTGGTGGGGGCGTTCCTCACCGGGCTCGGGATCGGGACGATCCTGGCAGCCCGGGTGGCGGACCGGTTGAGCCGGGCGCAGGCGATCATCGCCTTCGCGCTCTGCGAGGCCGGGGTGGCGGTGTTTGCGCTGGTGTCCAAGCTGTTCCTGTACGACTGGCTGGCGCTGGAGATGGCCGGGCGGATCGACGGCATGCTGGGTATCTTCGCGCTGTGCTTCATGGGTTTGGTGTTGCCCACCACGCTGATGGGCGCCTCCCTGCCGCTGCTGTCGCGGGCGGTGGCCATCTCTGTCGATGGGCTCGCGGCACGCATTGCGCTGCTGTACGGGCTCAACACCGTGGGCGCCGGGCTGGGCGCGTTGCTGGGTGGCTGGGTGATCCTGGGCACGTTGGGGTTCGAGCGGGCGCTTTACGTGGCGGCGCTGTTGGAGGTGCTGGCGGCGGTGCTGGCGCTTTCGCTGGTGCCCACGATGCGGCGCATGCCGGATCCGGCGGATGCGCCGGCGGAGGCGCGGCAGACGGTGGTGCCGGCGGGCATCGGCACCGTGCCGCTGTGGTGCCTGCTGGCCTTTGCCTCGGGCTTCGTGATCGTGGCGCTGGAGATCGTGTGGGTGCGGGTGATCGGGCAGTTCGGCCAGTATCACGCCTACATGTTCTCCACCCTGCTCGGCGTGTTCCTGCTGGCTGATGGCCTCGGCATGGCGGTGGGCGGGCGGCTGGTGGAGCGGGCGCGGGACCCTCGGCCGGGCTTCTTCCTGGCGCAGGGGGCGGGGTTCGTGCTGGCGCTGGGGTTGCTGCTGGCGTTGTGGTGGGTGGTGCCGTTCGTGCCCTCGGGCGTGCTGCCGACATGGATGGATGTGTCGCGGCTGCGGGGTGGGGATTTCTGGACCGGGATCGTGGTGACGGTGGTGCTGGTGGCGCCGCCGTCGTTCCTGATCGGGCTGACCTTCCCGTTCATCCAGCGCGCGGTGCAGCGCGATCTGGCCATGGTCGGCGCGCGGGTGGGCTGGGTGCAGCTGGCGAATATTCTCGGCAATGCGGCGGGCTCTCTCGGCACCGGGCTGGTGGCGCTGCACCTGCTGGGCACGGCGGGCACGCTGCTGCTGCTGGCGGCGGTGACGGCGGGGCTGCTGCTGCTGTGGCTGCTGCAGAGCGGGCGGGGCAGCCGTGCGGGCTGGGCGGTGCTGGCGCTGGTGCTGGCGGGCATGGCGGCGATGCCGGGCAACGATGCCTGGTGGCGGCGGATGCATGTGGAGAAGCCGGGCCAGATGGTGGCGTGGGCGGAGGATCGTTCGGGGGTTGCGTTCTTCCGCGAGGATCGCGGCGTGGCCGGGCGGGAGCGGACGGAGGGGTGGCACCGCGATACGTCGCCGTTCTTCATCCAGGGGTTCTCGCAGGGGACGATCCCGTTCCTGCCGGTGCATTTGCTGCTGGGGGCGGTGGGGCCGCTGGTGCACCCGGCGCCGCACGAGGTGTTGGCGATTGGCGTCGGCTCCGGTGGCACGCCGTGGGCGGCGGGGGTGAATCCGGTGAGCCGGGAGATCCGGGCGGTGGAGCTGGTGGCGCCGGTGCTGACGGTGCTGGAGGAGGTGGGCAAGCGCTATCCGGGCAGCCCGATGCACACGCTGTTCACCGATCCGCGCTGGAAGATCGAGTATGGCGACGGGCGGCGGGTGGTGACGCATGACCATCGGACGTACGACGTGATCGAGGCGGATGCGATCCTGCCCGAGGCATCACAGTCCGGCGTGCTGTATTCGGCGGAGTTCATGCAGGCGCTGCGGGCGCGGCTGGCGCCGGGGGGGCTTTATGTGCAGTGGGCGCCGTCGCCGCGGGTGGTCGAGACCTTTGCCTCGGTGTTCCCGCATGTGGTGCTGCTGCGGCCGATCTCGATCCTGATCGGGTCGAACGATCCGATTCCCTACGACCGGGAGGCGCTGCTGGCGCGGCTGGCCAGCCCGGAGGTGGCGGCGCATCTGGCGAAAGGGCGGGCGGGGTGCTGCGACTGGAAGTCGATGCTGTTCGAGCCGGAGCGCCGCTGGACGCCCGGCATGCCGCGCGGGGTGGCGCCGTTGACCGATCTGTTCCCGCGCGACGAGTTCTACCTGAACTAGCCCAGGAAGCCCGTGGCGAAGCGGGCGGCTTGGTAGAGCAGGATCCAGCCGGCGGCCGAGAGCCCGATGATGAATGCGGCTGCCACCGGGACGGGCCAGCGATCCTGCCCATGGTCGGCGCGGCGGCCGAAGCCCGGGGCGATGAGCCGGTCGGTGGCGGGTTCGGTACGGGCGACGGAGGGCGGCATCGGGACACCTGCTGACGGGAGGCCGCGCGAGTCGGCGTTCCGTATAATCCCGCCAGAAGATTAACGGATTGCTAGCGTGGTGACGTAAATTGAGACGGGGCCCGCTGATGCCGGGGGGTGGCTTTGCGTGGCCGGGGGGGCGGGCTAGCATTGCGCCACCAACAGGAGGAGGAACGGCCAATGGCCATTCGATTCGATAACCGCGTGGCGATCGTGACCGGTGCCGGCGCGGGTCTGGGCGAGCAGCATGCCAAGCTGCTGGCAAGCCGCGGTGCCAAGGTTGTGGTGAACGATCCCGGTGGGGCCGTGGACGGGCGCGGCACCGCCGCTTCGCCGGCTGACCGGGTGGTGAGCGAGATCAAGGCGGCAGGCGGCGAGGCCGTGGCCAATTATGATTCCGTGGCGACCTGGGCCGGCGCGCAGAACATCGTGAAGACCGCGATGGATACCTGGGGCAAGCTGGACATCCTGGTGAACAACGCCGGCATCCTGCGCGACAAGTCTTTCAACAACATGGATATGGAAGACTTCGAAGTTGTGATGCAGGTGCACCTGATGGGCACCGTGTACTGCACCAAGGCGGCGTGGCAGATCATGCGCAGCCAGCGCTACGGGCGCGTTGTTGTGACCACCTCCGGCTCCGGCACGGTCGGCAATTTCGGCCAGGCCAATTATGGCGCGGCGAAGATGGCGGTGAACGGGTTCATCAACGTGCTGCGGCACGAGGGGCAGAACTACAACATCAAGCTGAATGCGATCTCGCCGTCGGCCCGCACCCGCATGACCGAGAACCTGATCCCGCCGGAAGTGGCGGAGTGGATGAAGCCGGAGCTGGTCTCCCCGATCGTGGCCTATATGTGCTCTGAGCAGTGCGAGTTCTCGGGCGAGATCCTGGGGGCGAATGCCGGGCACTTCCGGCGCGTGAAGTATATCGAGAGCGAAGGCGTCTATTTCGACCCGGCGGAGCCTGTGACGCTGGACATGGTGGGCGACCGGATTTCGGAGATCATGGATCTGACGAAGTCGATCGAGCACGGCATGTCTTCCCGCCGGCTGCGCGAGCGGCTGGTGGCGATGGGGCGTATTCCGGCCTGAGGCTGGATGGGTCTTGGCTGCGGCGAGGGGGCGGGAAACCGCCCCCTTGTTGTTTCTGGATGAAATAATCCGATAACGTTATGATAAGGGTGTGCGTCTGCCGAGTCAGTCGCGGCCGTATTTTTTGTGGAAGGCGCGGATGGCGGGGCGTTCCCAGGGGCGGAAACGCAAATCGGGGTCGTTGAGGGACGGGCGGCGGGGTTGGGCGGGCCGGGGCCGGCGGGGGGGGCGCGGGCGGGGCGGGAGCTTGAGCCAGGCCGGCTGGTCGATGCCCAGCGCGTGGCAGAGCGGGCGCAGGAGGCGGGCTGCCTGGGGGGCGGCTTGGACGAATTCCTGGATGGTGGCGGTTTGCAGGAGGTCGTGGAGCGCGCCGGCGCTGGGGCCTGCTTCGGGGATGCGGCGGGTGATCCAGCCACGGCCGCGCGGGAGGCGCGGGGGCGCGTTCACCAGGGGCATGCCGGGGGCGGGGAGTTCGGGGATCTGGGGCGGGGGAGTGCGGGCGGTTCTCGGGCGTTGGGTGGTTTGGCGGGGTTTGGGGAGGGTGTTGGTTTGCCAGCGCTCGTAGAGGCGGGTGAGACGGTTGGCGGTCCGTTCCAGGCGGAACCAGAGCAGGGTCCAGATGGGGCCGGGCAGGAGGGGGAGGTCGCCGTGGGGGGCGATGATCCAGCGGAGGTCGGGCCCGGCCCAGATCGGGCGTGCGGGCGCGCTGACGACAGGGGCTGCGCGCGCGATGACGCGGCGCAGGCCCTGGATCAGGCCGGTGATGATGTTGGTGAACTGGGTCATGGTTGATTAT
>JAIXTK010000439.1 GCA_027483995.1 Acetobacteraceae bacterium | reverse complement strand
GGTCTGGGGCCTAAGGCCCCAGCGGGGTCCAGGGGCAGAGCCCCTGGCCTTTCTTTTGGGGAGGAAAACAAATGCTGTTCTATGATTCCGTCGGCCCGAACCCGCAGGTTGTCCGCATCTTCGCTGCCGAGCGTGGCGTGGACCTGCCCAAGACCACCATCGACCTGCGCGGCGGCGAGAATCGCCAGCCGGCCTACATGGCCAAGAATCCCGCCGGGCAGCTGCCCGCGCTGGAGCTGGATGGCGGCTTCGTGCTCGCCGAGATCACCGCGATCTGCGAATACCTGGATGAGGTCGGCCCCGCCGGCAAAACCCTGATCGGCGCCACCGCGCAGGAGCGCGCGGAAACCCGGATGTGGGTGCGCCGGCTCGACCTCAACATCCTGGAGCCGCTGGCCAACGGGTTCCGCTTCGCCGAGGGGCTGAAGCTGTTCGCCCCGCGCATCCACGTGATCCCGCAGGCCGCCGACGACCTGAAGCAGATCGCGCAGGAGAAGCTGACCTGGCTGAACGGCCTGATCGAAGGCCAGGAATTCATCTGCGGCAGCCGGCTCACGCTGGCCGATATCCTGCTGTTCTCCTTCCTCGATTTCGGTGCCCGGGTCGGCCAGCCGATCAACGAGGCGAACGCCAACATCGTCGCCCACCACGCCCGCATGAAGGCGCGGCCTTCCGCTTCCGCCTGAGGACCCATCGATGACCGAACCCTGCGACCTCACCGCCGTGGAGGCACGCCGCCTCATCGGCCGCCGCGCGCTTTCGCCGGTGGAATTGCTGGAATCCTGCCTCACCCGCATCGATGAGACCGACCACGCGGTGAACGCCGTGGTGGCGCGCGACGATGCCGCCAGCCGCGCCGCCGCGAAAGCCGCCGAGCAGATGGTGATGAATGGCGAGGAGCTGGGCCCGCTGCACGGCCTGCCGGTGGGGATCAAGGACCTCACGGCCACCAAGGGCCTGCGCACCACCTGGGGCTCGCCGCTGTTCCGCGACCATGTGCCGGAGGAAGACCACTCGCTGGTGGCCAATATCCGTGCCGCCGGCGGCATCATTGCGGGCAAGACCAACACGCCGGAGTTCGGCGCGGGCGCCAACACCCGCAACGCCGTGTACGGCGCCACCGGCAATCCGTTCGACCCGACCAAGAACGCCGCCGGCTCTTCCGGCGGATCGGGCGTGGCGCTGGCCGTGAACCAGTTCCCGCTCTGCTCCGGCAGCGACATGGGTGGCAGCCTGCGCAACCCCGCCGCCTTCAACGGCATCGTCGGCTTCCGCCCCACCCCGGGCGCGGTGCCGGATGAGGAGAAGAAGCTCGGCTGGTCCGGCCTCGGCGTGCAGGGCCCGATGGCGCGCAACGTGCCCGATCTCGCGCTGCTGATGTCGGTGATGTCCACCAACCAGGCGCATGACCCGCTGGCCACCACCATCCACAACAAGCGCGTGCGCGAGCCCGGCGATTTCTATCCGATCCAGCCGATCGACCTCGGCGGCCTGCGCGTGGCGATCACGCCGGATTTCGGCTTCGCGCCCACGGAGCAGCACATCCGCGAGGTGTTCGCCGACAAGATCGCCCTGCTGAAGCACCATTTCCGCAGCGCGGACAATGCGACGCCGGATTGCACCGGCACCGATGACGCCTTCGAGGTGCTGCGCAGCACCAACTTCGTCGCCGGGCATATCGAGAAGTGGCACACGGCGCGCGACAAGCTCGGCCCGAACATCGTGGCCAACATGACCGAGGCGCTGAAATACACCATCGCCGACGTCTCCCGCGCCAGTGCGCTGCAAACGCAGCTCTACCAGCGCTGGCAGGAATTCTTCCGCGACTACGACGTGATCCTGTCGCCCGCCATCACCATCAGCCCGCGGCCCTGGACGGAGCTGTTCCCGAAGGAAATCGACGGCAAGCCCACGCGCACCTACTTCCACTGGCTGTCGCTGGCCTATGCCGTGACGGTGGTGGGCCACCCGGCGCTGAGCCTGCCGGTGGGGCGTGACCGCGCCGGCATGCCGTTCGGCCTGCAGATCGTCGGCCCGCGCGGCGGCGATGCCACCGTGATCCGCGTGGCCGCGGCGCTGGAGGAGGCACTGGCAAACGATCCGCGCACGCGGCGCCCGGTGCCGGATATCATCGGGCTGAAGGCGGCACCGCCGATCTCTGGCATGCCGCATTTCATGGGGTTCAACTGAAGAAAAGCACCTTCTTTTTCTGAAGAAAAAGAAGCAAAAAGACTTTGTTCGTTTGCGGTCGCAACCGCCCGTTCTTCCCCTGAGGGATCGGGCGCTGCGAACCGCAAACGACCAAAAGTTTTTTGGTTCTTTTTTTCAAAAAAGAACATTCTTGCTTGCTTGTCGAAAGGGGGCCTCACGGCCCCCTTCCCTTTGTCTCAGCCAGGCACGTTGTCGCGGCCCATCATGCGGTGGCCGCCCATGCGCGGGCCGTGCTCGCCATCGCTGTCGTGCATGCCATGGCGCATCATGCCCGGGCCATAGCGGCGTTCCCCGGCGCGCGGGCCGGCGACGTCCTTCAGGCTGTCCTTGGTCTCGCCCAGCTGGCGGGCGGCGATCACCCGGCCGAGCGGGCCGGCATAGCCCTCGCCGCGCACCGAAACGCTCTTGCCGACCGCGAGGGTCTCAGCCAGGCGCTTGGCCTCCGGCGGGGGCAGGCGCACGATCGTGCCATCCTCCAGCCGGATGCCGTTGGTCTCGCCGCGCGGCGTGTGCATCAGGGCGGCAACCTTGCCTTCCGCCTCCAGCGCAACACCCTCGCCATGGTGGCCGGGGCCGCGCGGCGGGGCGACCAGCACCGTGGTGCCGCTGGCATCGTTGGTGATGGAGCGTGCGGCCACCATCGGAATGGCGCGGGCCTTCAGGCCGTGGATCGTCACCGCATCGCCCGGCTTCACCGCGAACACCAGCTGGGTGGAAACGAAGGGCGGCACGTGCACCTCGGTGCCGTCGGCCAGGATCAGCCCGTTCACGTCACCGCGCGGGGTGAGGGAGTATTGCGCCACCTTGCCCTTCACCTCCGGCAGTTGGGCCGGGTCGTACACCGACGCTGCGGCGGGGCCGCGGCCGGCGGGCTGGGCCATCGCCATGCCGGTGCCCTGCACCACGCCCGCGCCGAGCACGAGGGCGGTGGCCAGCATCAGGAAGGACTTGCGAGTCATGTCTTGGTCTCCAGGGGTCTCGGCCAGGATCGGCCTCGGATGTGTCTTCGCAAGCGCCGTGCCAGAGCCTAACATATTGATTTACCGTGCACTGAACGCTGGCCGAAGCCCCTACCCGTCCCCCTTCCCGACACTCTCCGTCCGGTTTCCAGACACCTCGATCTGGTGCTGGCGCAGCTTCTCGTAGAGCAGCTGGCGATGGATGCCGAGCAGCCGCGCCGCCTCCGCCCGGTTGCCGCCGCTCTTGTCCAGCGCCCGGCGGATCATCGCCGCCTCCAGCCGCGCCACCGCCTCCGGCAACGTGCCGGCCAGGAGGTCCTCGGCCGGCGCCGGGGCCGCGACGCTGCCGAGGAAGCCCAGCTCCTCCGCCCCCACCAGCGGGCGGCGCCCGAGCGCGGCCGCGCGCTCCATGGCGTTGCGCAGCTCGCGCACATTGCCGGGCCAGCGATGGCCGAGCAGCCGCGCTGCCGCCTCCGCCGAAAGATGGCGGCCGGTGCCGGAGGCGGCGAGGAAATGCTCGGCCAGCGGCACGATGTCCCCCAGGCGCTCGCGCAATGGCGGCAAATGCAGCGGCACCACGCCCAGCCGCCAGTAGAGATCCTCGCGGAAGGTGCCGGCCTGCACCATGGCGGGCAGGTCGCGATGGGTGGCGGCCAGCACGCGCACATCCACCGGCACCGGCTTGCCGCCCACCGGCACCACCACCCGCTCCTGCAGCACGCGCAGCAGCTTGGCCTGCATGGCCAGGTCCATGTCGCCGATCTCGTCCAGGAACAGCGTGCCCTTGTGCGCGGCGCGGATGCTGCCCGCGGCATCGGCCACCGCCCCGGTGAAGGCGCCACGGGCATGTCCGAACAACTGGCTTTCCAGCAGCCCGGCCGGGATCGCGGCGCAATTCACCGCCACGAAGGCCGCCGCCGCCCGCCGGCCGTGGCGATGGATGGCGCGGGCCACCACTTCCTTGCCGGTGCCGGTCTCGCCGGTGATCAGCACGGTGGCATCGCTGTCGGCGAGCAGGCCGACGG
This sequence comes from Acetobacteraceae bacterium, assembly GCA_027483995.1. Lineage (GTDB taxonomy): Bacteria > Pseudomonadota > Alphaproteobacteria > Acetobacterales > Acetobacteraceae > CAMDGX01. Next base: position 1,309 of record JAIXTK010000439.1, on the reverse strand, counting down.
ATTTCTGCACCTCGCGCATCGCCGGCGTGGCGCCCACCAACTCGTCGGATTCATCGGCCACCACCGTCGGCGCGGCAGAGGCGGCCGGCAGCATGCGCGCCACCAGCGCGGCCAAGGCCTCGCGCCCGATCGGCTTGGCGATGTGGTCCATGGCGCCGAGGCGCATCGCCTCGATCGTGTTGGCCGCGGTGGGCACGGCCGTCAGCACGGCCACGGGTGGCATCTCCCCGCGGTCACGCATCGCGCGCAGCACCGACAGCCCGTCCATCCCCGGCATGCGCAAATCGAGCAGCACGGCATCGATCCCGCCCCGTGCCAGCCGCGCCAGCCCCGCCGCCCCGTCCGGCGCCTGTTCGGCGATGTGGCCGAGATCGGAGAGCGTCTCCGCGATGCCCTCGCGCAGGGCCCCGTCGTCATCGATGATCAGCACGCGCGCCATGGCACCTCCAGCACGAAGGTGGCGCCCGGCCCGGCATCGGCCAGGAACAGCCGCCCGCCCATGGCATCGGCCAGTTCGCGCGCGATCGCCAGGCCCAGCCCGGTGCCGTCCGGCCGCCCGGTCACGAAGGGCTCGAACAGCCAGGCGCGCAGTTCCGGCGCCACGCCGGGGCCGGTATCGGCCACCGAGAGGCGCAGCACCTCGCCCTGCTCCACCGCCGAAAGCGTGATGCTGCCGCCCGGGGGCGTGTGATGCAGCGCATTCTCCAGCAGCGCATCCAGCACGCGCCGCACCAGCCCCTCGTCGAGCATCGCGCACAGCGTTGGGGCCTGCACGGCGAGGGTCACGTCGCCGTTCTCGTGTTCCGCCGCCACAGCCCGCAGCAATTCCGCCACCGCCACCGGCGCCAGGACCGGCTCGCGCTTCTGCGTCATTGCCAGCAATTCGCCACTCAGCCGGTCCAGCCGGGCCACCTGGGCCAGGATCGCCTCCAGCGCCGCCCCGCGGCGGGCGGGGTCGCCGGCCAGGGCATTCTCCGCCCGCAGGCGCATGGCGGCGATGGGGTTGCGGATCTCATGCGCCACCCCGGCCGCCACGCGCCCCAGCGCGGCCAACCGCTCGCCCTGCGCCATGCGCGCGGCGAGTGCCGCCTCCCGCCCTCGCGCCTCGGCCAGCCGGTCCCCGGCGGCGTTCAGCGCGGCGACGATCCGGTCCAGCTCCCGCTCCCCGGTGGGCGGCACGTGCGGCAGGGTGCTGTCCGCGCCCGCCTGCTCATGCCCGGCCAAGGAGGCCGCGATCCGGCGCGCCCGGCGGCGCAGCGCCACCAGGCCCAACGAGAGCCAGAATGCCAGCAGCAGCACCAGCGCCAGC
>JAIXTK010000401.1 GCA_027483995.1 Acetobacteraceae bacterium | reverse complement strand
GCGCCTATGTGCCGGCCTATGTGCGGGCCTTTCCGTTCGTCTTCGTGGAGGACCAGTCGCGGCAGGAGACCTTCGTAGCCATGGAGGAAGCGGCGGCCAGCCTGGGGACGGAGAAGGGGGAGCCCCTGTTCGAGGATGGCAAGCCGACGGCGTTCATGAACGAGGCGGTGCGGTTCTGTGCGGCTGTGCGTGACAATCTTGCGGCATCGGCGGCCTTCGGGCGCGGGCTGGCGGAGGCCGGACTGCTGCAGGAGGAGGAGGCGACGGTGAACTTCACCGCTGGCGGGTCCCGCAAGGTGCGCGGGTTCCAGCTGGTGAAGCCGGAGCGGCTGGACCAGGTGGCGGACGAGACCTTCCTGGACTGGCGGCGGCGCGGCTGGCTGGGACCGATCTATGCCCATCTGCACGCCGCGGGGAACTGGGCGCGGCTGGTGGATCGGGTTGTCTCACGCGGTGCGCCCGGGGCGACGCAATCCGCGGGTCTTTGATCGCGCATTGAGGATGATGGCGAAAAATGGCGTTCCTGTAAGCCGTATGTAATGGGCTGAGCGGCACTCTCCCGATGCCGAGACAAGGTCGCCTCCCGGAAACGGAGGGCCCCCCGACCGGCTCTGAAACAGTCCATAATCGGGAGAGTTCGACATGATGACCGCCCTCAAGATCGTGAAGTCCGCCATTGCCGACCGTCGTGGCGTGACCGCCATGGAATACGGCCTGATCGCCGGCGTGCTGGCCGTTGGCCTTGCCACCGCCTTCACCGCGCTGTCTGGCCGCCTGACCAACGCCTTCAACGCGCTGGCGTTCTGATCCCCGGGCAGGGGCGAGGCAAACCGCCCCAGCCCCTGCCGCGTGGCTTCCGTCGGCTCCCGCCGCCTTCCCCTTCACCGGGGAAGGATGGCGGGAGCCGATCGTGATTCCGTGGGACGATTCGGGCATGATCGGGGGATGAGCACGCAAGATGACCCGACCGCGCCATGGGATGCCATTCCGCTACGGCCTTCAAACCCTTCGCCGCCGGCGCCGGTGCTGGCGTGGCCCGGTGGAAAGCGGGCGGCGCTGTTCCTTTCCGTGGATGTGGACGCCGAGACGGCATGGACGGATGACGATCCCGCCAGGACGGACCATCTGGTGAGCCTTTCCTTCGGTGGTTACGAGGGGCGGGTGGGGACGGCGAAGATGCTGGACCTGTTCCGGCAGCTTGGCCTGACCGCGACGTTCTTCGTGCCGGGCTGGGTGGCGGAGGCCTATCCGGCGATGTGCGAGGCGATCCTGCGCGACGGGCACGAGATCGGGCACCACGGCTACCACCATCTGCGACCCGACCCCGGCAGCCCCTGGATCGAGGCGGAGATGGCACGCGGGTTCGATGCGCTGAAGCGCCGGCTGGGCGTGGTGCCGGTGGGGTACCGGGCACCGGGGGGCGAGTTCTGTGAGGCGCAGCGCGCGGCGCTGGTGCGGCATGGGCTGAAGTATTCGAGTTCCTTCCGCGACGACGTGCGGCCATACCGGCATCTTCTGCGGGACGGATCGGCCGGGGCGGTGGAGCTGCCGGTGAGTGCGAATTTCGATGACTGGATGCTGGGACTGACCGCGCGGTTCAGCCCGCGCAGCGTGATGGCGCCGCATGACGTGCTGGGGATGTGGCGCGACGAGCTGGACGAGATCGTGGACTGGGGTGCGATGCTGACGACGGTGCTGCACCCGCAGGTGAGCGGGCGGCCGGGGCGGTTGCGGCTGCTGCGGGCGTTCCTGGGGCAGGCGGCGGCGCGGGGGGATGTTTGGATTGCGCCAGGGCGGGAGATTGCGGCGCATTTCGCTTCGGCAGAGGCGGCTAGCAAATAGTTTTTCTATCGTAACAATTTAGGCGTGCATCGGCCTTGCGGATAGGGGATGCTTTTCGCGAGGGAGGGTGGTGGCGGGCGCGCACGGCGGATGATGGACGGGTGTGTGGTGGTGCCCGGCGGGATCAGGACGCGGGAGGGGCACCGCGCAGGTGCGGACGCGGTGGGGCCCTGGGTGCGGATGAATGCCGGCGCGAACGGTGATGCGGGCCCGTCGGGCGCGGCTTGGCTGTGCCCGGCCTGGAGTTGGCCCTGTTGTTGGCCCTGTTGGTCGACCTGTTGTTGGACCTGGGCGGGCCGGGCCTGGAGGGGGCGGACGCGCCGGTGGCCCGGCATGCGGCGGGCCGCGGGAAGGGGCGGAAGGAGCCAGCCGAGAACGGCTTCGCCCAGGCTGGCGCGGCTGAACAGGGGCCAGTGGAACAGGCTGGACGGGGTTCGGGCGGGCGCTGCCGGAATGGGGGCGGCGGGTTCGGTCGCCTGGGTTGCAAGGGGGAGGGCCTCGGACGGCGGGGCCTGGGGCGCGGGCGGGAGCGTGCCGTTCTGCCAGGCGGCCAGCAATGCCTCGATCTGGGCGATGGCGGCCTGGATCTGGGCGATGAGGAGGGCCTTCATCCGGTCCAGGCCGAGGGCGCGCGCCGCCGCACGCGCCACGGCGGCGCGCAGGCGGGCGAAACCCGTCTCGGTGATGGAGGGATGATATGTCATGAGGTGAATATAATTCACTCACTATTCCAGCGCAAGAGTGCCTGGAAATTTTTCTTTGGGCTGGCGGGCTGGCTGCTGAACCGCCGCTGGCACGTCTGGAGGGCGAATGGGGCAAACTCCGGGACCTGTGCCGGTTGACGCCGGCAAAGCAGCCGAGCGACGCCCCGTGACCGGAGGCGCACAGGGCGCTCAGTCGGCGTGCCTCTGCCATCCACCAGGCCCGGCGACCGCCTGCGCACCAGCGAAGCCAGGCCACGGGTGTTGGTGCATTCTCAGACCGGCATCGTTGCCTGCGCGCCGCACCGCCCCAACGCCGCTTGCATATGAGCGGGCACCGGCGCCGTGACATTGAGAATTGGGTCCAGCTTCAGGCACAGCGAGCGGGCCAGCAGGTGCAGGGGGCCCTGCCCATCGCCATAGACGGGATCGCCGAGGAGCGGACAGCCAAGGGCCGCGGCGTGGGCGCGGATTTGGTGAGTGCGGCCAGTGCGGGGGCGGAATTCGAGCCAGGCGATGCCGGGCGCCGCGCCGAGCAGACGCCATTCCGTGACCGCGGGCTGGCCAGAGGGATCGGGTTCCATGCGCCAGATGCGGCCGGTGGTGCGCTTGAGCAGCGGGGCCTCGATGGTGCCGTTTGTGCCCGGCGGTGTGCCACGGACGGCGGCCCAGTAGGTTTTCTCTGCACGGCCGGCGGCGAACAGGCTCTGTGCTTCGAGCAGCGCGGCCTTGCGCAGGGCGACGAGCAGGCAGCCGGCGGTATCGGCATCCAGGCGGTGGGCGAGCCAGGGGCCGTCCTTGCGGCGGGAGAGGGTGGGGAAGATGTCTTCCACGCTGGGGCCGCCAGCGGGGCCGGGATGCACCTTGAGCCCGGCGGGCTTGTTCAGCACCACGAAGCGGCTGTCCTGGAACAGGATGGGGATTTCCATGGCGCACAGGTTGACAGGGGCGCGGCGGGGGCGGAAGGCGGGGGGATGAAGACCGATGCCATCTGCGGGTTCGCTGCCGTGTCTGCCGTTTTCGCCCGGCGGCCGGAGGCGGTGCTGCGGCTGTTCTACCTGGCGGAGCGCAAGGTGGCGGCAGGGCCGTTCTGCGCCGTGCTCGCGGCGGCGAAGAAACCGTACCGGATGTTGCCGGAGGAGGAGCTCGCGAAGGTGGCGGGCACCGGGCATCATGGCGGGATTGTGGCGGTGGCCAAGCCGCTGGTGCCGGCGATCCTGGATTTTGCGCAGCCGCCGCAAGGGAAGCTGCTGCTGGTACTGGATGGGGTGGGCAACCCCCACAATCTCGGCGCAATTGCCCGCAGCGCGGCGTTCTTCGGGGTGCCGGCGATGCTGTTGGGCGAGGGGCCGGGGCATGCCATGCCGTCGGACGCGGCGTTTCGCACGGCTGAGGGGGGGCTGGAGCACCTGGCGCTGTACCGCACGCGCGACCTGCCGCGTGCGCTGAAGGCGCTGGATCCGCATTACCGTACCGTCGCGACGACGCTTTCGCGCGAGGCGGTGCCACTGGGCGACTTGCCGCGGGACCGGCCGGTGGCGCTGGTGCTGGGCAATGAGGAGACTGGGGTTTCCGCGCCAGTGGTGGCAGCGTGCCGGCGGCAGGTGCGGATCGGGGGCTCCGGGCGGGTGCAGAGCCTGAATGTGGCCCAAGCCGCCGCCGTGTTCCTGCATGCTCTTTGCGGCTGAGCGAGTTCCTGGCAGCATCGCGCCATGCGCATTCATATCCAGAATCCCCCGCCCGACGACCTGTTCGTGATCACGCCGCAGCAATGGGCCGCGTGTGCCGCGCGGTGGCCCGATGTGGGTTTGGGGCACGATATCTCCTACGCCGACGACGATGCCGGATTCGCGAAGGGGATCGCGGACGCAGAGATCCTGATCGGGCCGCCGGGCGTGCTGAAGGGGCGGTCGCTGGCGGGTGCGAAGGCGCTGAAGATCGTGTTCGTGATGGCCGCCGGCATGGACAAGCTGATGCCCTTCGACTGGCTGCCGCCTGGCGTGGCGCTGCTGAACAACCGCGGCGCGCACGGGCCGAAGATGCGCGAGTTCTCGCTGATGGCGCTGGCGATGCTGAACAACCGGATGCCAGCCTATGCCACGCAGCAGCGGCGCGAGGAATGGACGGGGCACTTCACCACCATCCTGCGCGGCAAGACCTGCACCGTGGTGGGCGTGGGCGACCTCGGCGGCAATGCCGGCGCCGCGGCCCGCAGCCAGGGCATGAAGACCATCGGCGTGCGCGCCCGCCCGGCGCCGCACCCGGAATTCGACCGCATGGTGGCGATTGCGGACATCGACAGCGTGCTGCCGGAAAGCGAGTTCCTGGTGCTGGCCTGCCCGCTTCTGCCGGAGACACGCAACCTGCTGAGCCGCGAGCGCATGCTGAAGCTGCCGCGCGGGGCCAAGATCGTGAACGTGGGCCGCGGCCCGCTGCTGGACCAGGAGGCACTGTGCGACCTGCTGGACAGCGGACACCTGGATGGCGCCGTGATCGACGTGACAACGCCGGAGCCGCTGCCGCCGGGGCATCGGGCCTGGAGCACGCCGAACCTGGTGATCACACCGCATGTCTCGGCCGACAGCCCAGCCACGTACAACCCAGATAGCCTGGACCGACTGCTGGAGAATTTGCGTGCACGCGCCGGCGGTGCGCCGATGCCGAACCAGGTGGACCTGGCGAAAGGCTACTGAGCGGGCGGGTGACGATCGGGCGAGTGGGGGTTATAATGGTTTGGACGTCTCCGTAGCTCAGCAGGATAGAGCACCAGATTCCTAATCTGGGGGCCGTGGGTTCGAATCCCGCCGGGGACGCCACCACGCTGGGGGCGAACTGCTCTCCGCTGGTGAGACGGCCTGGGGAACGCCTCAAGTCGAATTCGGTGTCGCAGCGGCGATTTTTGAGTCAAGTCGGCAGCGCTGATCCGAAAACGTCCGGTCGCGTCCCAGCCCGTAGTGTAGCAACGGCATGCTGAGCATGTGTCGGCTGCTCGATCAGGCTGCCACGGGCGGCAAGCTGACGTGGCGATCATCACCGAGTGTGGCGATGGTTTGCAGTGTCATGTATCGGGCGCGTTGGACGGCCCACTCGTCGTTCTGTTCGAGCAGCAGTGCTCCGATCAGCCTGGTCATGGCGGCCTCGTTCGGGAAGATGCCGACGACGTCGCTGCGGCGCTTGATCTCGCCGTTGAGGCGCACAATCGGGTTGTTGGAGTGGATGTTGGCGCGGTGCTGGGCAGGGAAGCCCATGTAGGCCACCAGCGCATCGCGCCCGCCGCCCGCGTTCATCCGCGCGAACCCCGCCCCCGGCAGGCCCGAGATCCGGCCCGAAACCCGCGTGCGCTTGTCGCCGAACTCATGCGCCCAGACCGCGCTCGCGGAACCGACAAGCCGCATCCCCTCGCCGAACGCGAAGCCGCGATCCACCCGCACCCCCAGCTGGGATTGCAGGCTGGTCAGCTCGCCACGGTCGATGTTGGCGCCAACCGCCCCGGCGCCATACTCGTAGAGCCCGCCCTGGTGCAGCCGCAGCGCGGAGAACGCCACGCTCGGCTCCACCTGCCAGCCCGCGACATCCACGCGCACGCCGCCCTTCACCTGCCCGCCAGCCCCCAGGCTGCCGGTATCGCCGCGCGAGGTCGCGCCATACAGCGAAAGCTGGCGCGAAGCCTGCCCCTGCGCCGCCAGCAGGCTGGCCTGCGCATCGATGAAGCCCAGCCCCCAGGCGCCCATGCCCAGCGAGTAGCTGCCATAGGCCGTCAGGTGGCCCACCTCGCCCTTGTGCTGCCCGCCATTGCCGGCCCGCACCACCTGGTGCGCCACGCCCACCGCCACGCCCAGCCGCACGCCAGGCAGCGCCAGCGCATCCACGCCCACCGTCGCCCCGCCGCCCTGCACCGTGTTGCCCGGCGTATTGCCCGGCCCATTCGTCGTGCGCTGCGTGGTGCCACTGCCCTGCATCCAGAACGTCGTGCCCAGCGCCGTCGTCACCGCCTGCCCGCCGGCCTGCGCAACCCCGCCGCGCCGCGCCGAAAGCTCGCCACCCACGCTGCCGGTCGCCGCATGGAAGGCGGTCCGCTGCGCCGAGAGTGTGTCGGCATAGATCATCGGCGCCATCTGCCGCTGGTTCTCCAGCATCTGCGCCGCGCTCAGGCCATAGATCGGCCCGAACACCGCCGACTGCGCCGCACTCGCCGCGGCACCCGCGGCCGGCCGCACCGCATCCAGCGCCGCGCCCATCGGCGAAGACCAGTCGGCCACCGCCCCGAACTGCGCCGGGGTCACAACAAGGTCGATCGTGTTGCTGCCATAAACCACGTCGAACCGCGTGTTCGCCGCCAGCCCCACCGGCTGCGCCAGGCCGGAGAACGCGCCCAGCACACCCCCCTGCGCCTGCACCACCCGGAACGCCTGGCCCACCACGGGCGTGAACGTATTGGTCGCCGCCCCGCTGATCCCCCGCAGCGTCGGCGCCACCGTGCCGCCCGCCGTCAGCGTATTCCCCGCCCCGGTCACGATGATGCGGCTGAAATTCCCCGCCCCGCTGCCCGTCCCGGTGCCATCGATGTCGAACTGCGTGGTCGAACCCGCCGCCAGCACCACCGGCCCGGCCGAAACCAGCGTGCCCGGCGAGTTGCCCGGCGCCAGCACGCCGCCCGCGCCCACGCCGATCCCGCCCACGCTGCCCGTGCCGCGCAGCATGCCGCCCGCATTCACGATCACCTGCCCGGCCAGGGATCCATCCACATGCACCTGCGCGCCATTGATCGTCGTCGGCCCGGTATGGGTGCTCGCCCCGCTCAGCGTGATGCTGCCGCCCTTGCCGCTATTGACGATCGTAAGCCCCCCCGCCGTCCCCGGCGTCGCATCGGTGAACGTGCCGCTGAAGGTGGCCTTCGCCCCCGCCTGGTCGATCGTCCCGCCCGCGCCCGCGATGGTGAAGTTCAGCGTGCTGCTGCCAGGCTCGGCCACCAGCGTGCCGCCCTTGAACACCGGGTTCACCGCCGCGCCATTCGCCTGGCTCATCGTCCAGGACTTGTCGATGTCAGGCACCCCGCCGCCACCGCCCAGCCCACCGCTGGAAACCGCCGCCGCAATGTCGGTCCCGAACACATACGAATACTTCAGCGTCACCGACTCGCCATTGGCCAGCGCCCCGATGTCGAAGCCCAGCCCGATCGTCACGTCGCCGTCGCCGACATTGGTGCCGGAGGTATAGTCGGAAGGGTTGCTCGACCACATGGTCACCGCCGCATTATGCGTCACCTTGCTGTCCGTATAGAGCCCGATCACATACTTCGACGCGGTTGCCTCGGCATACACCAGGTCCGTCGACGGAATGCCCTTGGCGCCGACCACGTTGCGCGTGGAGGTGCTGTCGCCTGGCGCCGCCACCGCATCGGGGTCGATGAAGCGGGCGAACTTCAGCCCCGTCACATCCGAAAGCGCCGTGATCGTGGTGGTGATCGCCACACGCTGGTCCGCCACGTTGAACGCCACGTCGTTCACCACGGAAACCACGCCCTTCGCGCTGCCGGTCCAGATGCCGCGCTTGTCGAGCGTCGTGCCGCCCACCGCCACGCCGCTCTGGTCCACCAGCGTCCCGGTCACGCCGGCCCCGCCGCCATTGTTGTTCGTCAGGGTGAAGCCGCTGCCGCCCGTGCTGCCGGTCAGCGTGAAGCCTTCGAACGGCGAACCCGGCGTCAGGTAGTCATTGGCCGGGTTGAAGCTGCCCTTGCCCGTGCCGTCATACAGGATCCCCGGCGAGGTGTTGCCGCCCGAGCCAAGCGTGCCGCTGTCGTTCAGCCCGATGCGAATGAAGCTCCCCTCCAGCGTGATCGGCCCGGCCTGCACCAGCGCGGGTGCGACAAAGGCGGAACTCAGCATCAATGCCGCCGCAACCCGTACGGGGCGGCCAAGGGCGATGCGCAGGCGAGCGGAAGAACGGATCACGGCGAAACCTCTGTAAGAATAAGCGCTTCAGAGAGAAAAATAGAGGAATCAAAATAAAAAATGAATAGGAAATAGCATAAATTATTAAAACGCTTCTACAAGCGCGATGAGTTAACCTTCTGCCAATCACCCCGCGGTCCAACCTGAAACCGCCGGATTGGCCCATTGCGCCCCGCCACCGTTGCGGCACGATGCCCCCCATGAGCACCCAGCCCCCCCCCGTCTCCCCGCCGGTTGGCCCCGAGGTCGACACCACCCCCCGCCCGCTCCCGGTGCGAACCCGCATCACCGGCCGCTATGTGGAGCTGGAACCCCTCCACCCCCGCCACGCCCCGGAACTCTGGCAGGCCGTCAAGGCCGGCACCGATGCCGGCGACAATTCCTGGGCCTACATGGGCTACGGCCCCTTCGCCTCGCAGGACGCGCTGGCAAGGTTCATCGCCGACTTCTCCACCACCCACGACCCCATCGCCTGGGCCGTCCGCCCCGTCAGCACGGGCCTGGCCACCGGTTGGCTCACGCTGATGGAAATCCAGCCGAAGAACGCCGCCATCGAGCTCGGCAACATCTGGTTCGGCCCCGCCATGCAGCGCACCCGTGCGGCCACCGAAGCCATGTACCTCCTGCTGAAATATTCAGCGGACGACCTCGGCTACCGCCGCCTCGTCTGGAAGTGCAACAGCCTCAACGCCCCCTCCAAGCGCGCGGCCGACCGCCTCGGCTTCACCTACGAAGGCTGCCACCGCATGCACCTCACCGTGAAAGGCCGCCGCCGCGACACGGACTGGTACAGCATCACCGCCGATGAATGGCCGAAATGCCGCGATGCCCTCACCGCCTGGCTCGACCCCACCAACTTCGCGCCCGATGGCACGGCACGCCGCGGTCTCGCCGAGATCAGGGCAGGACTCTAGGAAAGCATGTTCTTTTTTGAAAAAAAGAACCAAAAAACGTTTGCGACCTTGCGTCCGCTCAAGTCATCATCAGTCCATATGCCGTCATTGCGAGCGCAGCGAAGCAATCCAGGATCGCGCCGCATCTTGACCGGTGCCCACCCATCACT
>JAIXTK010000132.1 GCA_027483995.1 Acetobacteraceae bacterium | reverse complement strand
GATCAACTACGACGCCGCCGACGTGACCCATCTGCGCCGCGTCTACGAAAAGCTGCAGGCGCGGCTGGAGAAGGAAGGCCGGCTGGACTGGGTGGGCCAGGAAATGGCCGTATTGGCCGACCCCGCCACCTACCGCGCCGACCCCGACGCGATGTGGGAACGGCTGCGCCCGCGCACCAGCAACCGCCGCATGCTCGGCGTGCTGCGCGCCATTGCCGCCTGGCGCGAGCGCGAGGCGCAGCGTTCCAACATCCCGCGCGGCCGCATGCTGAAGGATGAGGCGCTGCTGGAGATCGCGGCCAGTGCCCCCGATTCGATCGACTCGCTCAGCCGCATGCGCGGCGTCACGCGCGGCTTCGCCGAGGGCCGGATGGGCGCAGGCCTGCTGGCGGCGATCGCCGAGGCCAAGGCGATGCCCGAGGCGGAATTGCCGGAGGTGCCGAACCATCGCGACGGGCCCAAGCCCTCGCCGGCGCTGGTCTCCCTGCTGAAGGTGCTGCTGGCGGCGAAGTGCGAGCAGCACCACGTGGCGCCGAAGCTGGTGGCCAACAGCGAGGATATCGACCGCATCGCGGCGGAGGATGCCCCGGATGTGCAGGCGCTGCAGGGCTGGCGGCACGAGGTGTTCGGCGCCGATGCGCTGGCACTGAAGGCCGGCGGGGTGGCGCTGGGCGTGGATGGCAAGCGCATCCGCCTGATCCGAACCTAGGGCCTTACCCGGGCCGCCGTGTCATCGCCAGCGTGGCCAGCGCGAACACGGCCAGCTGCCCGGCCGCCAGGCCGAAGGCCAGCGTGTAGCTGCCGGTCCAGCGCACCACCACGGTGAAGGCAATCGGGCCGCAGACCGAGCCGAGGAAGCCGAACAAATTGGCTGCCGAGGTCACCTCCCCCACCATGCGCGGCGGGGCAACACGCGCCAGCTCCGCCATGTGCACCCCCACCCAGCCGAAACCGCACAGCCCGGCGGCGGCAACGCAGACCGGCAGCGTCCAGTTGCCATGGTCCGCCACGGTCACCAGCGCCAGCACCGCCAGCGCCGCCGCCAGCGCCTGGGCGGTGAGCAGCTGCAGCGCACCGCCCGCCATCCGGTCCGACAGCCAGCCGAGGCCGATGCGCCCGGCCAGGCTCGCCGCCTGCATCAGGGCCACAAGCCGGCCGGCCTCGGCCAGCGTGGCGGCATGCTGGGTCACGACATAGGTGGCCATGAAGCTGCCGAGGCAGGCCTGGACAATGGAGTACGAGGCCCCCAGCGCCGTGAGCAGCGGCAACGAGGGATGGGCCCGCAGGCTGCCCAGCGAGCGCACCAGCACCCTGGGCGAAAGCAGCGCACGGCCCCAGGCGGTGCCGGCCCCAGGCGCCGGGCCCGGTCCGTCCAGCCGGCGGCGGAAGGGCTGGATCGCCAGCATCGCCACCAGCGCCAGGGCGATGATGCAGCCCAGCGCGGTGGCCAGGCCGTGCGACAGCGCCAGCGGCGCCACAACCAGCCCGGCCAGCATGCCGCCGAACGGCACCCCGGCCTGCTTGATGGAGAAGATCAGCGTGCGATGCCGCGGCGGCGCGGCACGGTTGAGGATCTGGCTACCGGCCGGCGTATTGGGCGCAACCCCGAAGCCCACCGCCAACGCGCCCAACAGCCCCACCATGCCAAGCGGCTGAGACAGCACGAACAGCCCAAGCACGATGCAGACCAGGCCGATCTGCAGCGAACGGATCGCGCCATGATGGGCCAGCATCGGCCCGCCGCAGGCCAGGTACCAGCAGATTCCGGCCGAGTTCATCGCCGACACCAGGCCGATGCTCTCCGCCGGCAACCCGGCCCGCTCCATCAGCGGGGGCCCGAGCAGCGGGGCGCTCATGCCGGCGAAGGAGCTGATGACCTGTGCGATGAGAGTGGCGGCGAGCGCGCTGGCCCAAAGCGGCAGTGTCACGTGGTTCGCATCCACCCGTCCTCCGTGCCGGGGAGCCTGCCAGGGCCGGGGTGGGAAGACCAGGGGGCGGGCTGTAGTCTGGCCAGAACCGGAGTGGAGACCGCCCATGCGCCACGTGCTTGCCGCCATGATCCTGCATGAGGCGAACAGCTTCGCAGCCCCCGCCCCGCTCGCCCATTTCGAGCGCCAGGGCGTGGTGCGCGGCGCCGAGATCGGGCCGCGCTTCGGGCCGACACGCACGGAGATGGGCGGGTTCCTCGCCTATGCCGCGGAAGCCGGCTGGCGCCTGACCACCCCGATCGCCGTGCCCTGCTCCCCGGCCGGTCCGATGGATGCCAACGCCTTCGCCGCCATCCGCGATGCCCTGGTGCAAGGCGCGCGCCGCCGGGAAAATCGATGGCGTCCTGCTGGGCCTGCATGGCGCCTGCGTGGCGGTCGGCGAGGACGATGCCGACGGCGCCCTGGCCCAGGCGGTGCGCGAGATCGTGGGGCCCAACGTGCCAATCGTCGTCACGCTGGATCCGCACAGCAACGTCTCCGACCGGCTGGCCGCGGCGGCCAATGCCATCACCGCCTATCGCACCCACCCGCATGTGGACCATTTCGAAACGGCCTCGCGCGCGGCCGGAATCCTCAAGCGGGCAATGGATGGCGAGATCAAGCCGCAGGTCCACCTGGCGCGAAGCTGGCAGATGCGCGGCTTCGATTCCACCCGCACCACCCCGCCCGATGGCCCGGCCCGGCGCGGCCAGGCCCTGGCGCGGGCGATGGAAGCGGCCGATCCCGGCGTGATCGAGGTCAGCCTGCAATCCGGCTTCGTGCTGGCCGATGTCTGGCATGTCGGCCCCTCCGTCGCGGTCACCGGCAACGGCGCCGATCCCCGCTTCGCCGCCCTGGGCGCCCAACTGGTGCGGTTCTGCTGGGAGGAGCGCAACAACGACACGGTGAAGATGCACACCGTGGCCGAAGCCCTGGCCGCGGCGCGCGCCGTGCCGCCGGGGCCCGGCCCGGTGGTGGTCTCCGATTTCGGCGATGCGCCGGGCGGCGGCGGCTATGGCGATGCCACCGCGGTGCTGCGCGCCATGCTGGAGAACCCCGTGCCCGGTGCCGTGTTCGCCTCCATCGCCGATCCCGTGGCGGCGGAAGCCGCGCGCGCCGCCGGCGTGGGCGCGGATGTGGCACTCTCCCTCGGCGGCCACGTCGCCCCAGCCCATGGCGGCGGGCCGATCGAGGCGGTGTTCCGGGTCCTGGCCCTGTCCGATGGCAGGTTCACCCACGAAGGGCCGTACACCCCGGGCCAGATGGGCCAGTTCGGCCCCTCCGCGCTGCTGGAGCGCCACGGCATCCAGGTGATCGTCACCACCTGGCAGCGCAACATCCTCGACCTGCAGCAGCTCAGGATCTTCGGCATCAACCCCACGGCCCCGCCGCTGATCGCGATCAAATGCATGGATGCGTTCCGCGCCGCCTTCGCGCCCATCGCCCGCGCCGCCATCGCCTGCGAATCCGGCGGCGTCTCCAGCCGCGTCCATACCTCCCTCACCTGGACCAAGGTGCGCCGCCCGGTCTGGCCGCTGGACCCGGACGCGGTAGTGGAAGCGGCGGCAGGGAGGGTGTAGGGGCAAGCATGACCGGCTCCCCCCTTTCGCTGCTGCACCGCGCCTGGCGCACGCTGCCCGCCGGGCCGCGCCGGGCGCTGATGCGCGGGGTCACCACCGCCATGGCGCCACGGCCAGAGGCTGTGATGCCACCGGCGGGGCAGGGGATGGCGCTGCTGGGCGAGTTCGCCCGCCCCTCCGGCCTCGGCATGGGCGTGCGGCTGGTGCGCGATGCGCTGGGCGGCATGGGCGTTCCCGCCATGGCGCTCGACATGGATGCCGGCCGGGCACCACTGCCGCCGCCGGGAATGCCGCTGATGCTGCACGTGAACCCGCCCTCCCTGCCATTGGCATTGCTCGGGCAGGACCGCGCGCTGCTGCGCGGCCGGCGCGTGGTGGGCATGTGGAACTGGGAACTGCCCGTGGTGCCCGAAGCCTGGCGGGTGGGCTTCCGCTTCGTGCACGAGGTCTGGGTCACCAGCCGCTTCACGGCCGAGGCGATGGCGGCGGTGGCGCCGCCCGGGATGGCGGTGCGGGTGGTGAACTACCCGCTGGCGGTCGCACCCCCCGTCCCGGCCGCGATGGGGCGCGAGGCATTCGGCCTGCCGGCGGCAGCCCTGGTGGTGCTGGTATCCTTCAATCTCGCGTCAAGCTTCGTGCGCAAGAACCCGTTGGCGGCAGTGGCGGCCTTCCGGGCAGCCTTCGGGGACCGGGCAGACCGGGTGCTGTTGCTGAAGGTGGGGCATCCCGGGCATTTCCCCGAGGATTTCGCCCTGCTGCAACAGGCGGTGGCAGACATGGGCAATGTGCGGATCGAAACGCGGGAGATGCCGCTGGGCGAGGTCCATGCGCTGACGTCGTGCGCGGATATCGTGCTCTCCCTGCATCGCAGTGAGGGGTTCGGGCTGGTCCCGGCGGAAGCCATGCTGCTCGGCCGCCCCGTGGTGGCCACGGGATGGTCAGGGAACATGGATTTCATGGACGCGGAAAGCGCCGTGCTGGTGCCGTTCACCCTGGTCCCGGCCCGCGACCCGCGCGGGGTGCTGGAGGTGCCGGGCGCCGTCTGGGCAGAGCCCGATATCGCCGTGGCGGGGCACGCCCTGCGCCAACTGGCCGACGACCCCGCCGCGCGTGCGGCCCTGGGCGCCCGCGGCCAGGCCAAGGCACGGGCGTCCCTGGGCGTGGAAAGCCTCACGGCCGCCCTGCGCGGATTCGCCGCATGAGGGTCCTGGTATGGCAATGGGGCCGGCGCGGCGCCGGGCCGCGCTACGCCGTGGAGCTGGCCGCCGGCCTGCGCGGCGTGCCCGGCGTGGAAGCGCTGCTCTCCCTGTCCCTTCAGGCGGAAATCCTGGCCGGGGCCGATGCGCCGGCCTGCGACCTGCCGATGGAGACCTATTCCGGCCTGCGCGACCTGGTGCTGCGCCTGCCCAGGCTGCCCTTCCAGGTCGGCGGCCTGGCAAAGCGCATCGCGGCGCTGCGGCCCGATGTGGCGATCTGCGCCATGCCGGCGCCGCTGGATGTGCTGATGGCCGCCGCACTCCGGCGGGCCAAGGTGCCCCATGCCGTGGTGGTCCACGATGCCGATCTGCACCCCGGCGACATCCACTCGCTCCAGATGGTCCTGCAACGCCGCCTGGCCCGGCGCGCCGATGCCGTGGTGGCCCTCAGCCGCCATGTCGGCGACCGCCTGCTGGAACAGGGCGTGGCCCGCCCCGGCCGCCTGGTGCTGACGGAATTGCCGCCGCTCTCCTACGGCGCCCCCCCACCCCCGCCGCGCGCGCATGGCGGCAAGCTCCGGCTGCTCTGCTTCGGCCGGCTGCTGCCCTACAAGGGCCTGGACCTGCTGGCCGAAGCCATGGCCGGGCTCGGCCCGCGCAACGAGCTGGAACTGCGCGTGGTCGGCAACGGCCCGGAATCGCCGGTGCTCGACCAGCTTCGCGCCCTGCCCGGCGTCACGGTGGAAAACCGCTGGGTCCCAGAGGGAGAAGTGGCCGCCATCCTGGCCTGGGCCGATGCCCTCGTGCTGCCCTACCGCGAAGCCAGCCAAAGCGGCGTGGCCGCCGCCGCCATCGCAGCCCGGCGCTTCGTGGTGGCCACACAGGTCGGCGGAATCACCGAACAGCTGGAAGGCTCCGCCATGGCCCGTCTGGTGCCGCCGGACGCCAAGGCCCTCGGCGCCGCACTGGTCGCCCTGGCGGTGGAACAGGCCCCCCTCGTCGCGCCAACGGAAGATCGCTGGCCCGGCGTGATGGCAGCGCTGGTGCGCGACCTTTCGGCGGTGATTCACAGGTAGAAATCGAAGGCCAGGGCTCTGCCCTGGACCCGCTGGGGGCTTAGGCCCCAGACCCCTTGACCTTAGGTTAGACCCAATCCCAAGATTCTGAGTACGTACGGG
>JAIXTK010000050.1 GCA_027483995.1 Acetobacteraceae bacterium | reverse complement strand
GCTTACTTCATCAGAGCCACCAGCAGGAATGGCGGGCGGATGCGTTCGTCCGCCCAGCTGGGGTGTTGGGCGATCTGTTGGTCGGTGGGACCCCATTCCTGGATGGCGGTGAGGCGGAAGCCGGCGGCGAGGGCGGCAGTGAGGGTGGTGGCGATGGTGCGGTGGTATTTCACCACGCCGGGGGCGAACCAGGTGGTCTCGCGGCGGCCTTCGGCCAGGTAGTTGTCGAGTGGCCAGATGCGGCTTCCGTCTTCCAGGGTGAGGAAGGCGGGGTTGGTGGGGGCCATGTAGAGCGGGTGTTCGAGGGAGAAGACGAAGCGGCCGGCGGGGGCGAGGGCGGCGTGGATGGCGGTGAAGAGGGGGGCGAGGTCTGGCAGGTAGTGCAGGGCGAGGGAGGCGTAGGCGAGGTCGAAGCTGGCGGGGGTAAGGGTGAGGGCGGAGAGGTCGGCGCGCTGGTAGGTGATGGCGGGGTCGGTGGTGGTTTCGGCGGCACGGGCGAGCATTTTTTCGGAGAAGTCGAGGCCGAGGACGGAGGCGGCGCCCTGTTCGCGGGCCCAGCGGCAGAACCAGCCATAGCCGCAGCCGAGATCGACGACGCGGAGGTTTTGCATGGGCGGGAGCAGGGCGCGCAGGGCGGGCCACTCGCCGGCGGCGTCCAGGCCTTTCTGGGAGCGGGCGAGGGTGGCGTAGCCGGCGAAGAAGCTGTCGTTGTCGTAGATGTTTTGGGGCATGGGGGAGCCTGTGTCAGCTTCTGCGGCGCTGGAAACCCATGCTCGCGTCGGGCTCGCAGTCGGTGCTGGGGAGGTAGGGCTTGATGTCCAGCAGGGGGGTGCCGTCGACGCAATCGAGGTAGCGGACCTGGAGGAGGCCGGGGCTGGGGATGGCTTCCAGCTTCACGACGGAGAGGCCGATGGGGTTGGGGCGGCGGGGAGTGCGGGTGGCGAACATGCCGCGGGGTTCGGTGTCGTTCGGGGGGGTGAAGACCATTTCGGGAGTGCCGGCCTGGTTGAGCCAGTAGAGCAGGATGAGGTGGGTATACCCTTCGAGGTCCTTGAGGCCCGGGATGAATTCGGGGTCGACTTCGACGGAGCAGAGCGGCTGGTCGCCGCGGCGGCCGTTGCGGGGGCATTCGGAGGTGATTTGCCAGGGCGTGCGCAGGCGGCCGATGGGTGTGACGGTAAGGGTGTTCATGTGCGGTGCCCCGAAGCTTCTGCGGCGCCGGAGGGTTCCCCCAACGGCGCCGCATCAAACGAATGAAGTCTTTTTGCTTCTTTTTCTTCAGAAAAAGAAGGTGCTTGCTTGTGGTGTTACCAATCCATCTTGGGCCGCTTATCCGCCCAGGGCTGGATGCGTTCGAAGGCGCGCGCGGCCTGCATCACGCCGAGGTCGTCGAAGCGGCGGCCGACGATTTGCAGGCCCACGGGCAGGCCATCCTTGGTGAAGCCGGCCGGCACGGTGGCGGCGGGGTTCCAGGACATGTTGAAGGGGTAGGAGAACTCGGCCCATTGCAGCCAGTCCCAGGCGTGCTGGGGCCAGTGGTCGGGGATGAGTTTTTCCGCCGGGAAGGCGGCGACGGAGACGGTGGGGGTGATGAGGAAATCCCAGTCTTCGAACCACACCTGGATATCGGCGCAGTAGGCCAGCTTGCGCATGCGGGCATCCTGGTAGTCGGCCATCGAGACCTTCAGGCCGTCGCGGATGCAGGCGACCAGGCCGGGGTCCATCTGGTGTTCGAACTTCGGCAGTTGGGCGGCGGTGCGGGTCATGTGGGCGGACCACATGGTGCGGGCGAGGTCGCGGCCCACGGGGCCCCAGGCGGGGTTCACGTCGGTCATGGTGAAGCCGCCATTGGCGGCGAAGTTCTGGGCGGCGCGGCGAACGATGTCGGCCACTTCGGGGTCGACCTTGGCGTGGCCGAGATCCATCGAGAAGGCGATGCGGCGGCCCTTCACGCCATCATCGAGGCGGCCGGTGTAGTCGGCGGGCCAGGCTTCGAGGCTGGTGTGGTCGAGCGGGTGGGGGCCGGACATGACCTGCATCATCAGCGCGCCATCGCCCACGGTGCGGGTCATGGGGCCGATATGGCTGGTGTAGTCACCGGCGCCGACGGGGTGGTTGGGCACGCGGCCGTAGCTGGGCTTGAGGCCGAAGAGACCGCAGAAATGGCTGGGCATGCGCACGGAGCCGGCGCCATCGCTGCCCTGGTGCAGGGCGGAGTAGCCGGCGGCGGCGGCGGCACCCGCGCCGGCGGAGGAGGCACCGGCGTTGTAGCCCTGCTTCCAGGGATTGTGGGTGATGCCGGTGAGCGGCGAGCGGGAGACGCCGGTCCAGCCGAATTCGGAGACGGTGGTCTTGCCGATGACGATGGCGCCGGCATCGCGCAGGCGGGTGACGAAGGGGTTGTCGATCTTGGACTGGAAGCCCTTGTTGATGTGGCTGCCGGATTCCGTGGGGAAATCGGTGGTCCAGGCCAGGTCCTTGATGGTGACGGGCAGGCCGTGCAGCGGGCCGAGGGCGGCGCCCTTCAGAAGGGCGTCCTCTGCCTTGCGGGCGCGGTCCATGGCAAGTTCGGGGTTGAACGCGGCCATGGCGTTGATCTTGGGTTCCAGATGCTCGATCCGCTTGATGAGGGTGCTCATCACCTCCACCGGCGAGATCTTTTTCTGGCGGATCATCGGCGCCAGCTCGGTGGCCGGCAGGAAGCAGAGATCTTCCTCGTTCATGGTCGTTTCCCCCTATCGTGGTCTTGAATCAGAAGGGGCCGGGCGTTGCCGCCCGGCCCCGAGTTTTCGCCGATCAGTTCGGCAGTTCGCCTTCGGCCTTGAGCATCTTCAGCGCCTCACGCCACGCGGCGACGGTTTCGGACACGTCCTGCGCGGTGTGACTGGCCGACAGCAGGCCACCGATGCGCGGGTTGGTATCCACGCCGTTCACCAGCAGGGCGATGCGCATGCGGTTGTTGAGCTTCTGCGGCTGGGACTTCAGTTCTTCCATCTCCACCGCGTAGGAGTCGAAGCCGTGCGGCGTGATGTCGCGGTTCTTCGGGTTCACGAAGAGGTGGAAACCCGAGTAGGTGCCATAGACCGACCACTTGAGGCCGAATTCGGCGAGCACGTCGTTCAGCCCGTGGCGCAGGCTGGCGGCGGTATCGGACGCCTTCTGCACCGCATCGGTCTCGGCCAGGATGCTGAGGCAGGCGATGCCGGCGGCAGCCGAGACCGGGTTGGCGTTGAAGGTGCCGGGGTGGCCGATCTTCTCGCGGCCGGCCTTGGCGGAGGCGGCGAAATCCAGCAGGTCCAGGATGTCCTTGCGGCCGGTGACGCAGCCGCCGGGCATGCCGCCGGCGAGGATCTTGGCCCAGGAGGACAGGTCGGGCGTGATGCCCCAGGCGACCTGTGCGCCGCCGGGGGCGGCGCGGAAGCCGGTGACGACCTCATCCATGATCAGCAGCGCGCCGTATTTGGTGGTGAGGCGGCGCAGTTCCTGCACGAACTCGGCCTTCAGCGGCACCTGGCCGAAGCTGCTGCCCGTGGGCTCCAGGATGGCGGCGCAGATGTCGGGGTTGTTCTTGAGTGCTGCTTCCACCGCGGCGATGTCGCCGGGATTCACCAGCACCGACTTCTGCGCCACCGACGGGAGCACGCCCGGGGTGGGGGTGCCGTCGTAGTGGTTGGAGTAGCCGGAGGTCATGTGGTCGTGCCAGCCGTGGAAATGGCCCTTGAAGCGCAGCAGGGTTTCCTTGCCGGTGAAGGCGCGGGCCAGGCGCACGGCCATCAGCGTGGCCTCGGTGCCCGAGGAGGTGAAGCGCAGGCGCTCGGCGGAGGGCACGAGGCGCTTCACCGCATTGGCCCAGCCGATCTCACGCGGGTGGCTGGCGCCAAACTGGCTGCCTTCCTGCATCGCCTCGGTGATGGCGGCGACCACCTTGGGGTGGTTGTGGCCGAGGATCAGCGCGCCGTGGCCGCCGAAATAGTCGATATACTTGTTGCCATCCACGTCCCACTTGTGCGGGCCGGCGGCGCGGGCGACGTAGATGCCATAGGGGTCGACGTTGCGCGCGTCGTGCGTGATGCCGCTGGGGAACAGCTCCTGCGCCTGGCGCGACATCTCGGCCGAGCCGGCCGTGCGCTGGCGATAGGCGGTGACGATCCGCGAGTTTGTCTTGGAATCGTCAGAGACCGTTGTGCTCATGGGGGCTCCTGCGTGGTGCGCGAAACGCGTTCGGGGGGAAGCGTGGCGGTATTCTGCACCAGATTTCCCGCTTGGCGAGGGGTTGCGCGAATTTTCCCGCACCGCGACGATACATGCCCCCTTCAGAGGACGTGACGGATGTTCGACCTGGTGCTGGCCGGCGGGCGGGTGATCGACCCGGCGCAGAACATGGATGCGGTGCTGGACGTGGCGTTCGCCGACGGGCGCGTGGCCGCGGTGGGCACCAACCTGGGTGCCGCGAAGGAGACCCGCAACGTCGCCGGCAAGATCGTGACGCCCGGGCTGATCGACCTGCACACCCATGTGTATTGGGGCGGCACTTCACTCGGCGTCGATCCCGACCAGTATGCGAAGTGGAGCGGCTGCACCACGCTGATCGATGCCGGCAGCGCGGGGCCGGGGAACATTCATGGCTTCCGCAAGCATGTGATCGAGCGGGCGGATGTGCGGATCATCCCGTTCCTGAACCTGAGCTTTGCCGGGATCTTCGCGCTGCACTGGGATGTGTATGTGGGCGAGACGTCCGACATTCGTCTGCTGAACAGCCGGCTATGCCTGAAGGTGGCGAAGGAGCATGCCGACCTGATCTGCGGCATCAAGGTGCGGATCGGGGCGGTGACCTCCGGCGCGCTGGGGATCGAGCCGATGAAGATGGCGCTGGAGGTGGCGCGCGAGCTGGGCCTGCCGCTGATGGGGCATCTGGACGGGCCGCCGCCGCCGCGGGCCGAGGTGATGGCGCTGCTGGGCCGCGGCGACATCCTGACCCATTGCTTCCGGCCCTGGCCGAACTCGCCGGCCGCACCCGGTGGGGGCGTGGAGCCGGATGTGCTGGATGCGCGGGCGCGCGGCGTGATCTTCGATATCGGCCACGGCGCGGGCAGCTTCGGCTTCGCCAGTGCCATGGAGATGGTGAAGCACAACTTCCTGCCCGATGTGATCAGCAGCGACGTGCACCTGACCTCGATCGGGGGACCCGCCTACAACATGCTGGTGACGATGACGAAGTTCCTGGCGATGGGCGTGAGCCTGGGCGAGGTGGTGCGGGCCAGCACGATCAACCCGGCGAAGGCCATCCGGCTGGAGGATCGCGGCACGCTGAAGCCCGGCACGCTGGGGGATGCCACGGTGCTGGACCTCGAATCCGGCGACTTCACGCTGCGCGATGCGGTGGGCGAGACGATGCAGACCAAGCAGCATCTGCAGTGCCGCGGCATCGTGCTGGGTGGGAAGTGGTGGCACGACGGGGGTTGATCGCGGGTGATTCCGGGCGGGGGGATGTGGTAGGATCGGGCGCATGAGCGAGACCGAGCAGATTACCGTCTCCCTGCCCCGCGACGTGGTGGAACGTGTACGTAGTGTCGTTCGCGCGGGCGG
>JAIXTK010000394.1 GCA_027483995.1 Acetobacteraceae bacterium | reverse complement strand
TCCATCGGGCGGCCGGAGGCGAGGTCTTCCAGCACGTCGGAAATCGCGCGGGTCTGGTCCTCCGTCTCGGCGAAGGGGAAGCGGGCGCAGAATTCGTCCCACGCGCCCTCGGGGGGCATCATCGCATCGGCGTCGCGCAGCTTGCGGGCGGCGGCGATGCGGATGAGTTCGGCGGCCATGTCGCGCACGCGGGACTTCATCTTGGCCTTGCGCGCCTGCCAGGAGGCACCGCCCAGCTTGTCCAGCGCCACGCCGGCGCTTTCGCTGCCGAAGCGCGACAGCATCTCGATATTCTCGACCGGCAGGAACAGCTTGTCGCCGCCATCGTAGATCAGGCGCAGGCAATCATGCGGGGCGTTGTTGACCTGCAGCGTGACGAGCCCGTCGTAGCGGCCGATGCCGTGATCCTGGTGCACCACCAGGTCGCCCTCGGCGATTTCCGTGGCCTCGGCGATGAACTGGTCGGCGCGCTTGCGGCGGCGCGGCGGGCGGGCGATGCGCTCGCCGAGCAGGTCCTGCTCCGAGACGATGGCGGTGTCTTCGGCGAGGAAGCCGCGTTCGATGCCCAGGGAGACGAGGATCACGGGGCCGCGCGGCAGGGCGCGGGCGGCCTCCCAGGTTTCGGCGGTTTCGGTCTTGAAGCCGTGCTCGCGCAGCAGATTGCCCAGGCGCTCGCGCGAGCCGGTGGTCCAGGCGGCGAGGATCAGGCGGCGGCCTTCGCTGGCCCAGCGATCGCCTTGGGCCTTCAGCTGGTCGAACACGCTGATCCCCGGACCGCCACCGGATTGGGCGAAGATCGGCGCGGGGCGGCCGCCGGCATCCGGGCCTTCGGCGCCGTCCGGCTTGCCGTAGGGGGTGAAGGCGAAGGCGGGCCCGCTGGCCAGCATCGCGTCCCAATCCTCACGGGTGAGGTACAGCCGCTCCGACGGCAGCGGGCGATAGGGGGTTTCGCCGTCGCGCGGCAGGGTGCGGCGGGCGTCGTAGTGGTCGGCGATCATCTCCAGCCGGGCGGTGAGGATCTCGTCGGACTGGTTGTCGAGGCTGACGGAGGCGCCGGGCAGGTAGTCCAGCAGCGTTTCCATGCTGCTGTGGAACAGCGGCACCCAGTGCTCCATGCCGGGATGGCGGCGGCCGTCGGAGATGGACATGTAGATCGGGTCGGCGGCGGCGGCCGGGCTGAACAGCTCGCGCCAGGCGGTGCGGAAGCGGGCGACGCTGTCCTTGTCGAGGAACACCTCCGACACCGGGCGCAGCATCAGCCTGTCCGCCTTGGCGCCGCTGCGCTGGGTGGCGGGGTCGAAGCTGCGGATGTCCTCGATGTCGTCGCCGAACAGATCCAGGCGCAGGGGTTCCGGCACGCCGGAGGGGAAGATGTCGATGATCCCGCCGCGGATGGCGAATTCGCCGGGTTCCATCACCGTGGCGGCGCGGCCGTAGCCGTTGGCTTCCAGGAAGCGGGCCAGGTCCTCCGGCTTGATGCGGTCACCGCGCTTGAAGCTGCGGCTGCCGCCATGGAAGGCGTGGCGCGGCGGCACGCGCTGCACCAGGGCGTTCACCGTGGTGAGCAGGATGCGGGTGCCCTGGGCGGGTTCCAGCAGGCGGGAGAGGGTGGCGATGCGCTCGCTCACCAGCTCCGGGTTGGGGGAGACGCGGTCGTAGGGTAGGCAATCCCAGGCCGGGAAGCGCAGCACCTCGGCATCCGGCGCGAAGAAGGCGAGTGCTTCGGCCATGCGGGCCATGCGGGCATCGTCGCGCGCCACATGCACCAGCGGGCCCTTGTGCTCCGCGCTACGGCGGGCGAGCAGGACGGCATCCCAGCCCTCCGGGGCGCCGTAGACGCTCAGGGTCATCGGTGGGTGCCGCCGCCGGCAACGAAGGCCAGGATCTCGCGCAGCATCGGGCTATCGGCCTCGGGCGGGATCGGCACGCGGCCGGTGAGCCAGTCCGACAGGTCGGTATCCTGCAATTCCATCACCGCTTCCAGCGCATCCATCTCGGCATGGCCGAGCGTGGCCATCCGGGCGGCGACGAAGCCGCCGATCATCAGGTCGCACTCCTTGGTGCCGCGATGCGTGGCACGGAAGAGCAAACGGCGGCGGCGGTGTTCGAGGGCGCCATTCTCGTCTGGGGTGGAGTCGTCCGGTGTCATGCCCGTCACATACGCTCTCATCGCGAAGCTTGCAGCCCATCCGGTGCTGGAATCTCCGCGGAATGCATGCGGGGCGTGCACACGCGGGTTGCTGCGCCTTGGCCGCTGCCCGTAGAAGCGGCCGATTACGCGGAGAACTGCCATGGCCCAGACACGCCCGGACGCGATGGAAGACCGGCTGATCGTGGCGCTGGACGTGCCAGGGATCGCCCAGGCGCGCGCGCTGGTGGAGCGGATCGGCGATGCGGTGCGGTTCTACAAGGTCGGCTACTGGCTGCTCTATTCGCCCGGCGCCGATGGGCTGCTGGCGGAGCTGAAGGCGGCCGGCAAGCGCATCTTCCTGGATGCCAAGCTGCACGACATTCCGCAAACCGTGGAGATCGGTGCCGCAAGGCTGGCCGAACGCGGGGTGGACCTGCTGACCGTTCACGCGGAACCGGCGGTGATGCAGGCCGCGGTGAAGGGGGCGGCCGGCAGCGGCCTGATGATCTTCGGCGTGACGGTGCTGACCAGCCTGGACGACGCGGACCTCGCCGAAATCGGCTACCGCATGGGCGTCTCGGAACTGGTGGCCCGCCGCGCCCGCCAGGCCGCGGAGGCGGGCTGTGCGGGCATCATCGCCTCGCCGGAGGACAAGCCGGGCCAGCTGCGCGCGGCGGCGGGCGCGCCCGGCCTGCTGATCGCCACCCCGGGCATCCGCCCCGCCGGCGCCGATGTGGGCGACCAGAAGCGCGTGGCCACGCCGGCGCAGGCGATCCGCGACGGATCGGACTATCTGGTGGTCGGCCGCCCGATCGTGGCGCAGCCCGACCCGGCAGCGGCCGCACGGGCCATCCTGGCGCAGATGCGTGAAGGCGCCTGAGCCCCCTACCCCACTCGCACCGCTTTTCGAGCCGCTGACCTCGCTGCGCGGCGTCGGCGAGGCGCTGTCCACCCTGATCGCGCGCGCCGCCGGCGGGGAGCGGGTGGTGGACCTGCTGTTCCACCTGCCAGACAGCTACATCGACCGACGAGTGCGAAGGCGCATCCGCGACATGGGGCCGGGCGAGATGGGCACGCTGGAGGTGGAGGTGGTGGGCATCGAGCCCCCGGCCACGCGGCGCCAGCCCACCAAGGTGCGGGTGACCGATGGCAGCGGGTTCGCCGAACTCGTGTTCTTCAATCGCTATCCCACGGGGCGTCTGCCCGTGGGCGCCAAGGTTCTCGTCTCCGGCAAGTGGGGCGAAGGCCGGCAGATGCCGCACCCCGATTTCATCGTGCCGGCGGACCGGCCCGACATGCTGCCGGCGGTGGAGCCGGTCTGGCCGCTGACGGCCGGGCTGTTCGGCTACCATCTGCGCAAGCCCGTGGCCGAGGCGGTCGGCCGGGTGCCGGAGCTCGACGAATGGCACGACGGCCCGCTGCTGAAGCGCGAAGGCTGGCCCGCCTTCCGCGATGCGCTGGTCATGGTGCAAACGCCCCCGCTGCCCCCCGGCCCGGAAGCGGCACGGCGCCTGGCCTATGACGAGCTGTTCGCCGACCAGGTGGCCCTCGCTTTGCTGCGCCGCCGGGTGCGCGCGCGCCCTGGCCGGGCGCTGAAGGGCGATGGCCGGCTGCGGCAGGAGGCGCTGGCGCGGTTCGGGCACACGCCCACCGAGGCCCAGCGCGCGGCCCTGGCGGAAATCGACGAGGACCTCGCCTCCCCCCGCCGGATGCTGCGCCTGCTGCAGGGCGATGTGGGCGCGGGCAAGACGCTGGTGGCCACGCTGGCAATGCTCACGGCGGTGGAATCCGGCGCCCAGGCCGCGCTGATGGCCCCCACCGAGCTGCTGGCCCGCCAGCACCACCGCACCCTGTCGCGCATCTGCCCGGTGCCGGTGGAACTGCTCACCGGCTCCGTCACCGGCCGGGCGCGGGCGCGGGTGCTGGGCGGGCTCGCCGATGGTTCCGTGCCGATCGTGGTGGGCACCCACGCACTGATCCAGGAGGGGGTGGAATTCCAGGACCTGGCGCTCGCGGTGATCGACGAGCAGCACCGCTTCGGCGTGGAACACCGGCTTTCCATCGGCGCCAAGGGCGAGGCGACGGATGTGCTGGTGATGACCGCCACGCCCATTCCGCGCACCGTGCTGCTCACCCAATGGGGCGAGATGCAGACCAGCCGCCTCGCCGGCAAGCCCGCGGGTCGCCAGCCGATCCGCACCACCATCCATTCCCTCTCCACCCTGGTGGACATCGTGGAGGCGCTGCGCCGCAAGCTGGAGGATGGCGTACGCATCTACTGGGTGTGCCCGCTGGTGGAGGAAAGCGAGATGATCGACCTCGCCAATGCCGAGGCGCGCTTCGCCGAACTCACCCAGTATCTCGGCCCCGTCGTCGGCCTCGCCCATGGCAGACAGGAAACCGCGGTACGCGAGGCCGCGCTGATCGATTTCGCCGCCGGCCGCACCAAGGTGCTGGTGGCCACCACCGTGATCGAGGTGGGGGTGGACGTGCCGGAGGCCACGGTGATGGTTGTGGAGCACGCCGAGCGCTTCGGCCTGGCCCAGCTGCACCAGCTGCGCGGGCGCGTGGGCCGCGGCAGCGCGCAGAGCTTCTGCCTGCTGCTGCACGCCGACGGCCTCAACGAAACCGCCCGCCGCCGCCTGTCGCGGCTGCGCGACACCGAGGACGGCTTCGTGATCGCCGACGAGGATTTCCGCCTGCGCGGCGGCGGCGACCTGCTCGGCACCCGCCAATCCGGCCAGCCCGGCTGGCGCCTGGCCCTGATCGACCGCGACGAAGACCTGCTGCACATGGCCGGGCGCGATGCCGAGCTGCTGGTGCAGAAGGACCCGCGGCTGGAGACGGAGCGCGGCCGGGCGGTGCGGATGCTGCTGGCCCTGTTCGAGAAGCGCGCGGCGGTGCGCACGCTGCAATCGGGTTGATGCGCGCGGGAGATTGATTCGCCGCCCCGCCGCCCCCACCTCGGCGCGACACCGACGCGAGGGAGCGCATGGCCGCAGGCCCCATCGACCGCCTGAGGGCCCGGCTGGAGCTGGACTCTGGCCCCGCCCGCATGCGCCCTATGGAAGGCCTGCGCGGCGTGGCGGTGATCCTGGTCTTCGCGCAGCATTTCGCTGTGCAGGCGCAGCTCTTCGCCGCGCTCGATCCGGTGTCGGCGGAGCTGTTCGCCGTGGCGCGCACCTTCGGCAACCTGGGCGTGGAGCTGTTCTTCATCCTCAGTGGCTACCTCATCTACGGCACCCTGCTGCGCTGGAACCCCGGCTTCCTTCCGTTCATGGCGCGCCGCGTGGAGCGGCTGTACCCCGCCTTCCTCTGCGTCTTCGCCCTCGCCCTGGCCTCGCACATCGCCCTGCGCACCGGCGAGATCCCGTCCGCCCCGGCCGACGCCGCGCGGCTGATCCTGGCCAACCTGCTGTTCCTGCCAGGCGTGATCGACATGGCGCCGATCCTGCAGGTCGCCTGGACGCTGAGCTGGGAGATGGCCTTCTACCTGCTGCTCGGCCTCGCCGTGCCCGGGCTGCGCATGGCGCGCTGGCCGCGTGCGGCGCGCATCGCCGCCATCCTGGCCGGGGCCGCCGCCGTCACCGCCGCCAGCCTCGCCGCACCCGGCGGCATCGGCCCCTTCGTCGCCCCGCTGGTCTCGCTGCCCTTCTTCGCCGGCATGCTGCTGCTGGAACTGCGGCAGTCCGCGCGATGGGCCGTCCCTGGCGGCATCGCCCTGGCCGCCGGCGCCAGCGCGCTGCTGTTCGCCCGCTACCTCACCGCCCAGCCCGTGGCGCTGGAATGGATGGAAACCCTGGCCCTCTCGCTGCTCTGCGCCGCCGCGTTCCAGGACGGGAACATCGTCGCGCGCCTGCTGTCGGCCACCGGGCTGCGCTGGCTGGGGAACATGAGCTATTCCTACTACCTGCTGCACGGCATCGTGGTGATCGCCGCCTTCCGTGGCCTCGCCTGGCTGATCGGCACCGACTGGCCCGGCTGGCTGGCCTGGGCCCTCCTGCCCCCCGTGTTCGCTGCCAGCCTCGCCGCAAGCCTCGCCCTGTTCCTGGCGGTGGAGCGCCCGCTCTCGCTGAAGCCGCGCCGCCCCGCGCATGCCCCAGCCGAGGGGGCCGCACGATAGACCGCGCGCCGCCACGGCTTGCAATACGCCTGCGTTGCGCTATCTCCGCCCATCGCGTGATGCGCTGCAACAGCGTGGGGAATAACCATGGCAACCGACAGCAAGGCCCCGCTCATCGAGATCGAGGGGCTCACCAAGCGCTTCGGCGCATTCACCGCCGTCGACAACGTGTCGTTCACCGTGGCGCGCGGGGAGGTGCTGGGGTTTCTCGGCCCGAACGGCGCCGGCAAATCCACCACCATGCGCATGCTGGCCGGGTTCATGACCCCCACCGCCGGCACCGCCCGCATCTGCGGGCATGATGTGCAGGCCGACAGCGTGGCCGCCCGCCGCACCCTGGGCTTCCTGCCCGAAGGTGCGCCGACCTACCCGGAAATGACGGTGGAGGCGTTCCTGTCCTTCGTCGCCGCCATCCGCGGCTATGGTGGCAAGGAAGCGGCGCGCCGCATCGCCCGGGCCATCGAGCTCACCACGCTCCAGGGCGTGCGCCTGCAACCGGTGGAAACGCTCTCCAAGGGCTTCAAGCGCCGCGTCGGCCTCGCGCAATCCCTGCTGCACGATCCGCCGGTGCTGGTGCTGGACGAGCCGACAGACGGGCTGGACCCGAACCAGAAGCACGAGGTGCGGCTGCTGATCCGCCAGATGGCGCCGGAGAAGGCCATCGTCATCTCCACCCATATCCTGGAGGAGGTGGAGGCCATCTGCACGCGGGCCATCATCATCGCCCGCGGCAAGGTGCTGGCCGATGCCACGCCGGCGGAGCTGGTGAAGCGCCATCCCTCCGGCAAGCTGGACGACGTGTTCCGCGACATCACCCAACCGAAGGCAGCGTAGCATGCGCAACACCTTCATCGTGGCCCGGCGCGAGCTGGGCGGCTACTTCGCCACCCCGGTGGCGGTGGTCTTCATCGTGATCTTCCTGGCGCTGCAGGGCGTGCTCACCTTCAACATGGGCAATTTCTTCGACCGCAACCAGGCGGACCTCGCGCCCTTCTTCAACTTCGTACCCTGGGTGTTCCTGCTGCTGGTGCCGGCCATCACCATGCGCCTGTGGGCGGAGGAACGGAGGCTGGGCACGATCGAGTTGCTTCTCACACTGCCGATCACGCAGGGCCAGGCGGTGCTGGGCAAGTTCCTGGCCGCCTGGGCGTTCTGCGCCATCGCGCTGGCGCTCACCTTCCCGTTCATCATCACGGTCAACTACCTGGGCAACCCCGATAACGGCGTGATCGCCACCGGCTATCTCGGCGCGCTGCTGGTGGCCGGCGCCTTCCTGTCGATCGGCTCCGCACTCTCGGCCGCCACCAAGAACCAGGTGATCGCCTTCGTGCTGGCCGTGGCCGTGTGCTTCCTGTTCGCCGTGGCGAGCTACCCGGTGGTGACCGACTTCCTGTCGAAGACGGTGCCCACCCTGGCCGAGGTGGCACGGCGCCTGAGCGTGGCGGAGCGCTTCCAGGGCTTCACCCGCGGCGTGGTCTCGCTGCGCGACATCGTCTACTTCGCCAGCTTCATCGGCTTCTGGCTGTATCTCAACACCGTCATCGTTGAACATCGGAAGGCGGACTAAGCCATGCGCCGTCTCTGGACCTCTGTCGTCGGCGTGGTGGCGGTGCTCGCCATCCTGGTCGGCGTGAACCTCCTGGCCGAATACCGCCTCGCCCAGGTGAAGCTCGATCTCACCCAGCAGCGCCTCTACACGCTGGCGCCGGGCACGCGGAAAATCCTGGGCGACCTCAAGGACCCCGTCACGCTGCGCTTCTACTATTCGCGCACGCTGGGCAGCCGCATCCCGATGTATGGCGCCTATGCGGACCGGATCAGCGAGATGCTGCGCGAATATGCCAGCGCCTCGGGCGGCAAGATCCGCCTGGAATTCTACGACCCCGAGCCGTTCAGCCCCACCGAGGACCGCGCCGTGGCCTATGGCCTGCAAGGCGTGCCGATCGACCAATCGGGCGAGCAGGTCTATTTCGGCCTCGCCGCCAGCAACCTGCTGGATGACGAGCGCACCATCGCCTTCTTCCAGCCGGAGCGCGAACGCTTCCTGGAATTCGACCTCACGCGCCTCGTGTATGAGCTGTCGAGCCCCAAGCGACCGCTGATCGGCGTGATGTCGTCGCTGCCGCTCGATGGCGACCCGCGCATGATGATGATGACGCAGAACCGTGCCGCCGGGCAGCCCTGGGTCGCCTCCATGCAGCTGCGCCAGGCCTTCGGCATCCGCCAGGTGCCGCTCGATGCCCAGGTGATCGACCCCGAGATCCAGGTGCTGCTGGTGGCGCACGCCCAGAACCTGTCGGACAACACGCTGTATGCCATCGACCAGTTCGTGATGCGCGGCGGCCGGCTGATGGCCATGGTGGATCCGCACAGCGAGGCCCAGGGCGCGGTGGCGGACCCGCAAACCGGCCAGCCGCCGCGCGATACCGGCAGCAATCTCGCCAAGCTGTTCGATGCCTGGGGCATCGGCTTCGACAACACCCAGATCGTCGGCGACCTCAAGGGCGCCTGGCGCGTGCGCGGCTCGCCGACCGACCGGGCCCAGGTGGTGGACTACGTCGCCTGGTACAACATCCGCGACGGCCTCAACACCAACGACCCCGCCACGGTGGAGCTGAGCCAGGTCACTGTCGCCTCCCCCGGAGCGCTCACCAAGAAAGACGGCGCCAACATCGAGTTCACCCCGCTGCTCTCCAGCTCCGAGCTGTCCGGCCCGGTGCCGCTGGAGAAGGTGAAGATGATGCCCGACCCCGGCCGCATCCTGGGCGAATTCCGCCCGGACGGTCAGCGCCGGGTGATTGCCGCGCGCGTGCGCGGGGAACTGCAATCCGCCTTTGCCACCCCCCCGGCCCCGCTGCCCGATGCCCGCGAGAAGGTCACGCTGCCCGAGTACAAGGCCAAGACCGACGGCCCCGCCAACATGGTGGTGGTGGCCGACACCGACATCCTGGCCGACCGCTACTGGGTGCGCGTGCAGGAATTCTTCGGCCAGCAGGAAGCCACCCCTTTCAGCGACAACGGCGCCTTCGTGGCCAACCTCATCGGCACGCTGGCGGGTGGCGACGCGCTGATCGGCCTGCGCTCGCGCGGCACCTCGCTGCGCCCGTTCGAGCTGGTGGAAGACATGAACCGCAGCGCGGAGGCCCGCTTCCGCCAGACCGAGCAGGAGCTGTCCAAGCACCTGGACGAGACGCAGAAGAAGCTGTCGGAACTGCGCACCGGCCGCGGCAGCCAGAACCAGAACGCCGTGATCTCCGAACAGCAGCGCGAGACGATCGACGCCCTGCGCCGCGACATTGCCGATACCCGCGGCAAGCTGCGCAACGTGCAGCTGGAGCTGCGGCGCGACATACGCTCGCTGGAAACGCAGCTGCGCCTGTTCAACATCGTGCTGGTGCCGGCCGTGCTGGCGGTGCTGGCGATCGCGCTCGGCCTCGCCCGCCGGCAGCGGCGCGCGCGGGCCCGGGCATAGGGGGGCACGGGCATGAACCGCAACCTGCTGACCACGCTCCTGCTGGCCGTCGCCAGCGCCATCGCCCTGCTGGCCGGCTGGCAGTTCGGCACCCCCGGCCAGACCGGCCAGATGGCCGTCGCCCCCGGCACCCTCGTCTTCCCCGGCCTCGCCACGAAGCTGCAGGAAGCCGAGCGCGTGACCATCACTACCAAGGGCCGCACCCTCACCCTGGTCCGCCGCGACGGCATCTGGGGCATCGCCGAGCGCGGCGGCTACCGCGCCCAGCAGGACCGGCTGCGCGAACTCCTCACCGGCCTCACCGAACTGCGGGTGACGGAACCGCGCACATCGGACCCGGAGCAGTACGACCGCCTCGGCGTCGGCGACCCCAACAAGCCCACCACCACCGCGCAACTCGTGCGCGTGCTGGGCGCGCAGGACCGCGTGATCGCGGAACTGGTCGTCGGCCACCGCCGCGTGCGCACCGCCGGGAACGTGCCCGAGAGCATCTACATCCGCCGCGTGGGCGAGGCGCAGTCCTGGCTCGCCGAAGGCCGCCTGCCCGTGGATGCCGACCCGCAGCTGTGGTTCGAGCGCGAGATCACCAATATCCGCAAGGAGCAGGTGGCCAGCATCGTCAGCACCCGCGCCGAGGGCATGCTGGAATTCGGCAAGGACGGCGAGACCCTGGTGCTGAAGGCCCCCGCCGAGCAGCCGAAGCTGGACGAATACCGCGTGGAAGACGTGTTCCGCGGGCTGGATTCGCTCACCCTGACCGACGTGAAGCCCGCCGCCGAACAGCCCGGCGAGAAGGTCGGCAGCGCCATCTACACCCTCACCGACGGCATGACGGTGACGGTCACCGTCTTCCGCGCCGACGTGGATGTCTGGGCCCAGTTCCAGGCCGCCGGCGAAGGCGAGGCCAAAGCCAAGGCCGAAGCGCTCAACCGCCGCGTCGCCGGCTGGGCCTACCAGCTCGGCTCCTGGAAGGAGAAATCCTTCGTGCCGAAGCTGGAGGAGCTGAAGGCCGAGGACGACACCAAGCCCGCCGACGCCCACGACGGCGAGAAGAAGGAAAGCGAATGACGGCAGGAAGGCGGGCGGGATGAGCCGCGAATATCCCGACCGCCCGATCGTCGGCATCGGCGTGGCCGTGCTCCGGCCCGGCGCCGATGGCGTGCCGGAGGTGCTGCTGGTGCGCCGCGGCAAGCCCCCCAATCTCGGCAGCTGGGCCCTGCCCGGCGGCGCGCAGGAGCTGGGCGAAACCGCGGCCGATGCCGCAAGGCGCGAGATCCTGGAGGAATGCGGCCTGCGGCTGGCGGAGGTTCACCTCGCCGCCAATGTCGATTCCATCCACACCGACAGCGCCGGCCGCGTGCGCTACCACTACACCATCATCGACTTCGCCGCCCTCTGGCAGGGTGACGAAGCCGTGGCCGGCGACGATGTCTCCCACGTGGAATGGGCCCGCGTCGATGCGCTGGAAGGCTACCGGCTATGGAGCGAGGCGCACCGGGTGATTACCATCGCCCGGCATCTTCTGGAGCTGTAGCATGCGCATGCTGCTGGTACTTGTGGCCGCCGCCGCCGTGGGCGCCTGGTTCGTGCCGCAGATCCAGGAAGGCACGGACAGCCCCTGCCGCGCCCTGGAACTAAAGATGCGCGCCACCCTGCCCGGCGGCTCGCAGATGGCCCGCGCCGTCGCGGCCGAAACCGTGAAGCAGCTGGAGCAGATGCCGCATGGCGGCGGCTGCGTGGTCGGCTGGTGGCAATTGGTGCTGGAACACGGCTGGGGCCCGGCGGGTGCCAAGCCCCGATAGGGCACCGACTTTGTTGCGCTAACATCATTACCGATCCATGAATCCGGGCTGGAACGCGCCCCGCCCTCCTGGCATGCTCCCCGCATGGGCCGCAACGACGGCCCGCGACCGAGGGGAAACACCGCCATGGAATTCGGCTACTTCACCATGCCCTCCCATCCGCCGGAGCGGAGCCTGAAGGACGGTCACGACTGGGACCTGCAAACCTTCCGCTGGCTCGATGAGATGGGTTTTTCCGAGATCTGGATCGGCGAGCACCACACCGCGCCGTGGGAACCGCACCCGGCGCCGGATCTGCTGATCGCCCAGGCGCTGCTGCAAACCAAGCGCATCCGCATCGGGCCCGGCGGCTTCCTGCTGCCCTACCACCACCCCGCCGAACTCGCGAACCGCGTGGCCATGCTGGATCACATGTCCGGCGGCCGCCTTAATTTCGGCATCGCCGCCTCCGGCCTGCCCAGCGACTGGGCCATGTTCAACGTGGACGGCATGAGCGGCGCCAACCGGGAAATGACGCGCGAGGCGCTGGACATCATCCTGAAGATGTGGGGCACGCCCGGCCCGTGGGAACACAAGGGCAAGCACTGGACGGTGAACAAGCCCGATACGATGTTCGGCTTCCTCAAGCCGCACATCACCCCGCTGCAGCAGCCGCACCCGCCCATCGGCGTCGCCGGCCTGTCCAAGAACTCCGACACGCTGAAGATGGCCGGCGAATTCGGCTACCTGCCGATGAGCCTCAACCTCAA
Source organism: Acetobacteraceae bacterium (assembly GCA_027483995.1). GTDB lineage: Bacteria > Pseudomonadota > Alphaproteobacteria > Acetobacterales > Acetobacteraceae > CAMDGX01. The sequence goes on along the minus strand of JAIXTK010000394.1, from coordinate 4,928 downwards.
CCCCGGCTACGTCAAAAGCCATTGGGAGAGCGTGGAAGCCGGTGCCGCGAAATCCGGCCGCACGGCGGATCGGCGCAACTGGCGCCTGGTGCGCGAGATCTTCGTCGCCGAGACGGATGAGAAGGCGTGGGAACTGGCGGTGAACGGCCCGATGGGCCGCATGATGCGCGAGTATTTCCTGCCGCTGCTCTCCAATTTCGGCTTCAAGGAATACCTCAAGCACGACCCCTCGGTGCCCGATGAGGAAGTGACGGTGGAATACTGCGCCCACCACAACTGGCTGGTCGGCTCGCCGGAGACGGTCGCGAAGAAGATCGAGGCCGTCTACAACGATGTCGGCGGCTTCGGGCAATTGCTGGTGTTCGGCTTCGACTATGTCGAGAACCCCGCCGCCTGGCAGACCTCGCTGCGCCTGATCGCCGAGGAAGTGAAGCCCCGCACCGCCCATCTGGTGCCGGCCCCCGTGGCGATCGCCGCGCAATAGCCCAAACGGGCTCCATTCCCCCCGGGGAGTGGAGCCCAGCCGGCCCGGCCCCTAGGATGCCGTCCACCATCCAGGGAGCCCCCGATGCTCGACCATGTCTCCATCGGCGTGCGCGATTTCCCCCGCGCCCGCGCCTTCTACGACGCCGTCTTCGCCACGCTCGGGGCCAAGGCGCACCACACCGGCGAGGACTACGCCGGCTATGGCCGCGAGGTCCCGGTCTATTGGGTCCAGGTCACACCCAGCCCGGTGCCGCCCGACATGGGCTCCGGCCTGCATGTCTGCTTCCACGCCGATACCCGCGCCCAGGTGGATGAATTCTACGCTGCGGCCCTGGCCCATGGCGGCACCGATAACGGCCCGCCCGGCCTGCGCCCCCAGTACGGCCCGGATTACTACGCCGCCTTCGCCATCGACCCCGACGGCTACCGCATCGAAGCCCACACCCACGCCCCCTAGGGGCTCAGGTCCCGGAAAGGTGGCAGGCCGTCACGGAAACCGTGATCCCATCCTGCCCCGTCGGCAGCACGCTGCCCAGCCAATGCGTGCCGGCAATCGCCACGCGCGCATACTGCCCGGTGGCACCGTTGCAGCTGGTCGTCGTCGTCACGCTCACCTCGGCGGCGGTGATGATGCCGGGGAACACCCATTGCCCCGCCAGCGTCGCGGCATAGCTGGCAGGCGCCGCGCAGGCCGGCGCCCCCAGCGCCACGCAGCGTGCGGTGGCGCTGGCCGCGGCCTGCAACCCGCTGCGCGTCCAGCCGATCAGCCCCGTCCCCACCAGGCCCAAGGTCACGCTGAGCATCAGCACCCCGGCCACCGCGAACTCCACGGAGACGGCCCCGCGCCGGTCCCGCGCCAGAAGTCGCTTCATCGCACCACCACCGTGGCACTGTGGCTCAGCGTGCGCGCCCCCCCGGCCGAGACCAGCGGAAAGCTCGGCGTGAAGGCATAGCTGCCGGTGACGGTGATGTAGCGCTGCGCCACGCCGCCATCCGCGCAGGTGGCGGTGCAGGCCACCGCCGTCCCCAGCGCGCGCGGCGTGCCGGTGGGGCAATAGCAGGTCGCCGCCGTCGCGCTCGCCGTCGCCCCCGTCAGCCAGGAGCTGGAGGTGGCGATCCCCGACAGCGTGGCGGTGGAAACCCCGGCGCCGCTGCGCGCGGCATAGCTGGCGGCATTGGCCACGCCGGCGGCCAGCTGGGCGTGCCGGCGCAGCATCATCCCGTAATCCACCAGGTTGCCCAGCAGCACCGCCGTCAGCGGCAGCGCGATGGCAAGCTCCACAGCCGCCGCCCCCCGGCGCCCAAGCTTCGGCCAGCCCCTCATCGCACCAGCGCCACATTGGCCGCAGTCACCGCCGGGGCACTGGCCGCCGCGTTGATGCCCGCCGACCCCGCCACATAGATCGTGCTCGCCACCACCCGGAAGGTGGCACCGCTGGCCGCGTTCATCTGGATGTTGTTGGTCATGCTCAGCGCGCCGCACTTGGCATAGAACGCGCCGCCCATCGTCAGCGTCGATCCGCCCGCCATCGTGTTGGTGGGCGCGGTGCCATCCGCCTTGCAGCCCTGCCAGAACACGATCCCCGCCGTCGGCCCGCTCGCCGGTGCCGTCAGCGCCATGGTGTTGGAATAGTTGGTCCAGCTGATCGCGCCGGGGTTGCCGCCATTGCGCCCCAACAGCACGAAGCTCACCCCGTTGGCCGAGACGATGTTGGAGTTGGTGAAGGTCAGGTTCCCGTTGATCACGTAGTAGACCCCGGGCGCGAACGTATCCGTGGCCCCGTTGCCGCCGATCGTCGTGTTGCCGCAGAACACGCCGCCATTGCCGGGGTTGAAGCTGCGCGAGGTCGCCTGCCACGCGGTGTAGGAGGCATTCACCACATTGGTCTGCCCGCTGTTGTAGCTGCCCACGGTGCCGGTGACCGGCGGAATGCAGCACGCCCCATAGGTGGCATTCACGGAACACCCCGCCGGCTGGCTCGGCGACGGCAATGCCAGCGCGCCATAGGGATCAGACCGCGCCGCCGCCCCCGGCGAAATGCAGGAATTGTTGGGAATGGTGGGGGAGACGGTGTTGGACCCGCTGTTGGAAAGGCAGGCCTTGCCCGGCGTGGAGATCGTCTTGCCGCGCAGCGTGCCGCTGTTCAGGTAGATCGCCGCATTCACCCCCGTGCCCGCGGCGGTGGAATTGGCGAAGATGTCGCACCCGGCATTGTCGATGCGGCCCATATTGTCCGCCTTGATCGCCCCGGCCGCACTGGGGTGCAGGGCCAGCACGCAGGTGCCGCTGCCGGAGTCGCCGCCAGAGGGCAGGTTCCAGGCCTCGGCAACCCCAGTGGCGGAAACGTTGCGGGACAGCGCACCCATCAGCGACGCAAAGGCCAGGTCCACCGGCTTGGCCACCGTCACGCTCACCGCCGTGCGCGAAGCGTCGGTCACGCCGGCGCTCAGCGTCACCGTCGCCTGCCCGGCCGCCATGGTCTTGGTCGCGGCATTCCAGTTCCGGCTGGCGCTCGCAACCCCGTTCAGCTCCGCCACATCCGCCGCCACCCCGGCTGCGCGCTGCGCATCCACATCCCGCCCGTAGGAGACGGCCCCCGCCTGCGCCGCGAGATCAGCGGCCAACTGCACCCGCTGGCGCGCCAGCAGCGCCTCGCCCACATTCAGCGCCACCCCGCCCGCCACCAGGAACAGCGGAATCGCCATCGCCAGCCACAGCGAGACCGCGCCGGCACGGCACGCAGCGATCGGTCGGAACAGGTCAGGACGCAAAGCCGCTGCAGGGGGCATGGGTCACTCGCGGGCATCTGGCGCCCACACTCCGGGCACCGGCCGTGTCTCGAAATGCCACGAAAGTCCTACAACGCCCTTACAGCCTGGGCCGATGCCCATCGCGCCCTGGCCGCGGCACCGGGCAGGCGATAGGCTCGCGCGGCATGAACACCCCCCCACCCGCGAACGACGATGCCGCCATCGATCTCGGCCCGCTCGCCGCCATGCTCCACCACGCCCTGCGCGATGCCCAGGCCCAGGTGCTGGAGGAGCTGCAGGCCAGCTTCGCCGCGGAGGAGATGCGCGCCCTGCCCTTCGCCATCCTGGTCGTGCTCGCCCGCAATCCCGGCCTGCGCCAGATCCAGGTCGGCTTCGCCCTCGGCATCCAGCCCACCAACCTCGTGCCGCTGATCGACGGGCTGGAACAGCGCGGCCTGGCCGAACGCCGCGTGGTCCCCGGCGACCGCCGCGCCCGCGGCCTGTTCCTCACCAGGCTGGGCGCCGAAACCCTCGCCCGCCTCGAAGCCCGCGCCGCCGCGCACGAATCCCGGCTGGCCGAACGCCTCGGCCCCGGCGGGCGCGAACAGCTTCTCAGCCTGCTCCGCCGCCTCGCCCGGCCCCTGCCGGACTAGCGCGTGATCGTCGGAGGCGGAACCGCCGGAGGCGTGAATCACGCGCTCAGACAAAAGCCTAGCGCGGCGCCATCCGCAGCGCCCCATCCAGCCGGATCGTCTCGCCGTTCAGCATCCGGTTGGCCACGATATGCATCGCCAGCGACGCATATTCCTCCGGCTGCCCCAGCCGCGGCGGATACGGCACGGAATCGCCGAGCGACTTCTGGATCTCCGCCGGCAGGCTGGCCATCATCGGCGTCATGAACAGCCCGGGCGCGATCGTCACCACCCGCACGCCGAAGCGCGAAAGCTCCCGCGCCGCCGGCAGCGTCAGCCCCACCACCCCGGCCTTGGAGCTGGCATAGGCCGCCTGCCCCACCTGCCCCTCATAGGCGGCCACGGAGGCGGTGTTGATGATCACCCCGCGCTCGCCATCCGCCATCGGCTCCGCCGCACTCATCTCGGCCGCCGCCAGCCGCAGCATGTTGAACGTGCCGATCAGGTTCACCCGGATCACCCGCTCATAGGCGCCCAGCGCCAGCGGACCGTCCTTGCCCACAATGCGCCCGGCAGTGCCAATGCCCGCGCAGTTCACCAGCACCCGCGCCGGCCCATGCGCCGCCCGCGCCGCTGCGAAGGCCTGCTCCGCCGCCTCCGCATTGGCCACGTCGCACACCGCCGCGATCCCGCCCAGCTCCCGCGCCATCGCCTCCGCCGCCTCGCGGTTCACATCCACGATCGCAAGCTTCGCGCCCGCCGCCGCCATCGCCCGCGCCGTCGCGCCGCCCAGGCCGGATGCGCCGCCGGTCACGATGGCCGAAATGCCGTTGAGGTCCATGCCGCGTCTCCTTCGTTGCGCCCCGCTTTTGCCGCCCCCCACCCTGCACTTCAAGCCGCCTTGCCCCGCAAGCGCCGCGCGGGCACGCTCGCGCCATGCAACACCCCGTCCCCACCCTCGAATTCGCCTTCGAGGCCGCCGTCTCGGTCGCGCCCCGCTTCTCCCTCGGCCAGGTCCATGGCGGCGAGCGCCGCGTCATCCCCATCACCGGCGGCACC